>JBDZVF010000511.1:0-4186 GCA_040255575.1 Pseudomonadota bacterium
CGGGCCACGCCGACTACGTGAAGAACATGATCACGGGCGCGGCGCAGATGGACGGAGCGATCCTGGTGGTGTCGGCGGCGGATGGCCCGATGCCGCAGACGCGCGAGCACATTCTGCTGGCGCGCCAGGTGGGTGTTCCGTACATCGTGGTGTTCATGAACAAGGCGGACATGGTCGACGACAAGGAGCTGCTGGAGCTCGTTGAGATGGAAGTGCGAGAGCTTCTGTCGACCTACAAGTTCCCCGGGGACACGACGCCGATCGTGATCGGCTCGGCGCTGAAGGCGCTCGAGGGCGACAAGAGCGAGATTGGCGTGCCGGCGGTGGTGAAGCTGGTGGAGGAGATGGACAAGTACATCCCCGTGCCCAAGCGGGAGGTGGAAAAGCCGTTCCTGATGCCGGTGGAAGACGTGTTCTCGATCTCCGGCCGTGGCACGGTGGTCACGGGTCGTATCGAGCGCGGCATCATCAAGGTGAACGACGAGGTCGAGATCATCGGGCTGAAGCCGACGGTGAAGACGACCTGCACGGGCGTGGAGATGTTTCGCAAGCTTTTGGACGAGGGTCAGGCGGGCGACAACGTGGGGGTGCTGCTGCGAGGCACGAAGCGTGAGGAAGTCGAGCGAGGCCAGGTGCTGGCGAAGCCCGGTTCGATCACGCCGCACGTGGGGTTTGAGGCGGAGGTGTACGTGCTGACGAAGGAAGAGGGCGGCCGTCACACGCCGTTCTTCAAGGGCTATCGTCCGCAGTTCTACTTCCGCACGACGGACGTGACGGGGTTGGTGCAGTTGCCGGAGGGCGTGGAGATGGTCATGCCGGGCGACAACATCAAGATGACGGTGGAGCTGATCAGCCCGATCGCGATGGAGGAAGGCCTGCGCTTTGCCATCCGCGAAGGGGGCAAGACCGTCGGCGCCGGCGTCGTCGCGAAGATCCTGAAGTAAGACAGTTCGAATCAACGGTGGGGCGCGTGGCGCCCCACTTCACAATCCTCCCCGGGCCATGGCGTCCCGGGGCGCTCTTTGGAGAGAAAAATGGCCAATCAGAATATCCGCATCCGTCTCAAAGCCTTCGATCACCGGCTGATCGACAGCTCCGCCCGCGAGATCGTGGAAACCGCGAAGCGCACCGGCGCGACGGTGCGCGGCCCCGTGCCGCTGCCGACGAAGATGGAGCGCTTCACGGTGCTCGTGTCGCCGCACGCGGATAAGGACGCCCGCGACCAGTTCGAGCTGCGCACCCACAAGCGCCTCATGGACATCCTGAACCCGACCGACAAGACGGTGGACGCGCTCATGAAGCTCGAGCTGCCCGCCGGCGTGGATGTGCAGATCAAGCTCAATTGAGTTCATGGGGAAAAATCGCGGTGGATTGATTGGAAAAAATCGTCTCCTGACGATTTTTTCGAGACCCTGCATGGCGTCCGGCGGCAAAAAGCGTGGTTTTTGCCGCCTGGCGTGACGCGTAGCTGGCGCCCGGGCGGTGGATCTTCGGAAATAGGCCGGGGCGAGACGATCTTCAGTAGTTGGAACGCCGTGCTCCGTCGGAGCGCGGCGTTTCTTTTTGCGCTTTCAGCCTGCGCTCTCAGCCGCCCGGCGATTGAGGGCTTCTTTATCCGCCCTTGCCCTTCAATGACAACCCGCGCCACAGCTCCTGCAGGGCGTGCTGCGTCTCGCGCACCTGCGCAAGTCCCCTGGCGGTGACGCGGAAGTAGGTTTTCGCCCGACCGCCGCGCATGGCGGTGGCTTCGCCCAGCTGGGATTTCACGAAGCCGCGCGCTTCGAGCCGCTCGAGGATCGCGTACACGCTGGCGGTGGCAACCTCTCGGCCGGTGCGCGCCTCGATCTCGGCCGAGATCGGCACGCCATAGGCGTCGTCTCTCAGGCGCACGATGGCGAGCAGGATCATGAGCTCGGTCTGGGTGAGATAGCCGCGGGCTGACATTTTCTCCAGATTAATGAAGAAAGCGTTACTTGTCGAGCGAGGCGTACGCCCTGACCGGAAACGTGCCCACCCCCTTCAGCTTCGGGGGCACGGCGGTGAACAAGAAGCCCTCGAGCGGCAGCTGCTCGAGCCCGCGCAGGTGCTCGACGATCAGGATTTCCGCCCCGAGCAGGATCGTGTGCACCGGCCGGCTGTTCTTCGTGCGCGTGTCGTCGATGTTGTGCGAGTCGATGCCGACCAGCAGCGCGCCGGCCCGGCGCAGGAACGTTGCGGCCTCGGCCGTCAGGAACGGGTGATTGTCGAAGTAAGTGTTCTTGTTCCAGTGCTCGCTCCATCCCGTATGCACGAGCACGGCTTTGTCGCGCACGTCCACGCGGATGAAGTCCCGTGGCGTGATCTCGAGCCGCTCCCGCCACGGCACGCGCACGAGCACGGCGGGAAGATCGACGAACCGCTCGAGATCGGTCTCGCTGAGGTCGCGCCCTTCGGCGTAGCGATGGAACGGGCAGTCGATGTAGGTGCCCGTGTTCGCCACCAGGTCGATGCGCCCGATCTGGAACTCGGTGCCGTCGGTGTAGTTCTTGCGGGAGGCTTCGCGGCTCAGGTAGTCGCAGATCACGGGGCCGGGCAGCCCCTTGAAGGTGGGCAGGCCGTGATGAATGGTGTGGCTCAGGTCGACGTACCGGCGCATGCCTGTCTCGGAAAAGGGCTTGCGCCCGCCACGCGCGGGCGCAAGCACGTCTACCAGAGAGAGGCTTACTTCAGCAACAGTTCCGCGATCTGTACCGCGTTCAGGGCAGCCCCCTTCAGGAGCTGGTCGCCTGCGCAGAACAGCGAGATGGATTTGCCGCTGGGATCGCTCAGGTCCTTGCGGATGCGGCCGACGAGGATGTCATTCTCACCCGTCGCGTCCTTCGGCATCGGGAAATAGTTGCGCGCCACGTCGTCGACGATCTTCACACCCGGCGCCGTCGCGAGAATCCTGCGCACGTCATCGGGCGTGATCGGCCGCTCGCACTCGAACGTGACGGACACGCAATGCGCACGAAGCACCGGCACGCGCACGCAGGTTGCGGAGATCGCAAGGTTCGGCTCACCGAAGATCTTGCGCGCCTCGGCGATCACCTTGGCCTCCTCCTCGTTGTAGCCGGTCTCCGGATCCACCTTGGTGTTGTGGCTGAAGAGATTGAACGCGTAGGGATGCGGCAGCACCTTCTGCTGATACTCGCGCCCCTCGAGCGCCGCGCGGGTCGACTCGCGCAGCTCTTCCATCGCCGCGGCACCGGCGCCCGAGGCGGCCTGGTAGGTGGAGATGATGAGCCGCTTGATCGGGTTCGCCTGGTGAATCGGCCACAGCGGGGTGATCGAGATGATCGCCGCGCAATTGGGGTTCGCGATGATCCCCGGATGGTTCGCCATCGTGTGCGCGTTGATCTCCGGAACGACGAGGGGAACGTTCTGATCCATGCGGAAGGCCGAGGAGTTATCGACCACCACCGCGCCCTTCGACACCGCCACGGGCCCGAACTTCCGGGACGTCGAGCCACCCGCCGAGAAGAGCGCGAGATGCACGCCGTCGAAGGACTTCTCGGTGAGCTCGGTCACCGTGACGGACTTGCCGTCGAACGGCAGCTGCTTGCCCGCGGAGCGCGCCGACGCCAGGGCGCGAACCTCCGAGTAGGGAAATTTGCGCTTTTCGATGCAGGACAGGATTTCGACACCGACCGCACCCGTTGCGCCGACGACGGCGATGACGGGCTTGGCGGGCAGACGGGCGGGGGCAGCGGCGGACATGATTCTTACGAGCTCCTGGTTGGAAACAGTGGCGGCGCTAGGCGCGCCGGAAGAAACACAAACTTCCTGCCGGAGACGGGCGCCCACAAACGAGAAGGCCCCGTCGGTTTCCCGGCGGGGCCTCTGGAGATTCGCGTACCTGACCTTGCCTTACGACGCGCGCACCTCAAGAACCCCACCGAAGGGCTTCTTGGCTTTTTTCGTGCGCTTGATCGTGATGCAGGTCATGGCGGGCGTGGAACCTAACTTAGCGACAGCGGCACTGTAAAGGGCATTGAGACAAGTGTGAGCAAGCCGACACGCTCCGACCGCACTCCGGCGGGCCGCCCCGATCCTGCCGAAGAGCCGATCTGGCGTAGACAACAAGTGGCGTTCACCAGTCAACTCAACGTCGCCTGCTGCGCTTAAAACGGCCCTCGAGGTAAACAGCCGTGACACCCATGCAAAG
>JBDZVF010000512.1:0-4184 GCA_040255575.1 Pseudomonadota bacterium
TTCGTGGGGCGCAGCGACGGGCGGCTCACGGCGCTCGACAAGACCAACGGCCACAAGCTCTGGGAGTTCAACACCGATGCGGGCGTGAACTCCACGGCGAGCACGTTCATGCACAAGGGCCACCAGTACATCGCTGTGCTGTCCGCCGGCACGCTCTTCGGCGCCGGGCGCAAAGGCGACAGCGTCTGGTTGTTCTCGCTTCAGGGGAAGATCGAACCCATTCCGCCCATGACCTCGGGGCAGAAGTCGAACTCGGTGCTGGCGCAACTCTATGGCGTGAAGGATGGCCCGGACGTTCCCCCGATGCCGGGTGGCGAGCCTGACGTCACCGCGGGCCAGGAACTCTTCGGCCGCTTCTGCGTGGCGTGCCACGGTGAAACGGGACTGGGCGGACATGGCGGGGGTGCCTCACTCGATCTCATCTCGAAGGACCCGACGGCCATCTACCTCACGGTGAACACCGGGAAGAACCAGAACATGCCGCCGTTCATGGGAGCGCTGAAACCTGAAGAAATTCGGGACATTGCAGGATATATCTCGAAGCAACTCATACCGGCCTCGCCCCGCTGAAACGGCGGACGCCTACTGCTGCGCGCCGGCGGTCGGCTTCTCGCTGGCCCCGGCAGCAGGCTTCGCACCGCTCGCGGGGGCTGCGCCGCCCTGCTGCTGGCCTTGAGGTGCGGCACCACTTTGGCGCCCGCTGTCGGAGCCCTGTGCGCGATCCGCCGCGGCGCCAGTGCCGCGCGTTTGCGAGTTGATGGCCGGGCCGGAATATTCCTTCGGTGCGCGCCCCGTGGAGGCGACGATGAAGTCTTTCAGGATCGTGTACGCACCTTCCTGCTTCGTCCGCTCGGGCTCGAGGAATCCACGCGGCTGCCGTCCCACGGCGTAGTCGATTGGCGTGAGGCCGTTGCGTTCCAGCGCTTCCAGCTGAGCACCATCACCCACGAGCTTCTTGATTGTGTCGTTCCACCCGAGCTGCGCGGCTGCATGCAGCGCGGTAAGGCCGGTATCCGACACGGCGTTCGGGTTCGCGCCCGCGCTCTTGAGCAGGTTCAGGCACTCCACCGCTTCCCCGTCGGTCTTGTATCGGCCGCGAGTCGGGTTGGCGCTCTGCCCCACACCGGCGGCCGCCATGTATGGCGTCACGCCATTGGAGTTCGGCAGATCAACGATCGCGCCATGCTTCAGCAGCAATGCCACGGACTTGGCATCGCCGATCTTCGCGGCGACCAGCAACGGCGTTGCGCCGGTGGAAATCACCTGATCGCCGCCGCGATCGAACACGCCATTTCGATACGGCGGGCGCAGCTTCAACTGAATGTTCGGGTTCGCGCCCCTCGCCAGCAGCATCTCGGCGATGTCATAGCCCGTGTGCTCGTCGGTCGAGGGCAGGTCCGGGCGGCCGCCGCGCGGCAGCGTGTTGAGGTCGACCGCGGAGTACAGCGGCGTGCGGCCCCAGAAATCCCATTTGTTCACGTCGGCGCCGGCTTCGATCAGCATGGCGGCAAAGTCGAAACGCATGTTGGTGAGCGCAAGCACCAGTGGCGTGAGGCCATCGGGATCCGGCAGGTTGATGTCGGCCTTCCCCTCCAGCAGGATCTTGCCGCACTCGATGCAGCCTTCGCGCGCTGCATAGAGCAGCGGCGTGAAGCCGCCATGATTCATGTTCTTCGGCCGGCCTTCCGCCGTCACACGGCGCTGCCAGTCCCGCACGACACCGCGCGCATTGACGTCGGCCCCGTGCTTCACGAGGAACTCGACCATCTGCGGCTGCTTCTGAGCGGCCGCCCACATGAGGGCGGACTGGCCACCCCACTGCTCGACCGCGTTGACCTTCGCGCCCTTCTTCACGAGCGCTTCGGCGGCCTCGACGTTGCCGGTGCGGGCCACGGCCATCAGCGCCGTCTGCCCTTCCCTGGAGGTCGATTCAGGATCCGCGCCCGCTTTCAGCAGCAGCTTGATGATGGCGGCGTTGCCGATCGTCGCCGCTTCCATCATCGGTGAGGAGCCGTAGTCGTTCACGGCGTTCACATCAGCGCCGGCGCGAATGAGCTTGTCCACCAGCTCCACATCCGCGTGATGCGCGGCCCAGTGCAGGGCCGTCGTGCCATCGACGTCTTTCGCCTTCGCATCCGCGCCGCCCGCGAGCAGCTTCAGAGCCTCGGTGTGGCTCTTGTTCTCCGCTGCATTGATCAACGTGCCTTCGGGCGCGGCCGTCGCGATTCCCGCGAAGCCGACCCCGAGCAGGCATGCAGCGACTGCCGCCGCGACGCGAGACTTCATCATCAGACCTCGGTCAGCGTGCCGGTGCTGATGCCGTGCTTCTCCACCGGAATGCCGGCGCGCTGGAGCAGCGTGAGCCACAAGTTGGCGAGCGGCGTGTCCTGCGGGTAATGCAGGTGCTGGCCGCCCTTGATCTTGCCGTACGCGTGACCGAACACAGCGATCGGCAGCGGATCGTTGTTGTGCAGGTCGCTGTTGCTCATGTTGGAGCCGTACACCAGGATCGAGTGATCGAGCAGCGAGCCATCGCCATCCGGCGTGCTCGCCATGCGCTTGAGGAAGCGCGCGTACGCATCGGAGTGATACGTCTGCACCTTCGCGAGCCGATCCAGCTTCGCAGGGTCGTTCTGGTGATGCGAGAGCGGGTGGAACGCATCCGACACGCCAATCTGGTTGTACGTGCGCATGCTGACTTCCTTCGCCATCATGAACGTCGTCACGCGGGTGACGTTCGCCTGATACGCGAGCACCTGCATCTCGAACATGGTGTCGAGCATCTTGCCGAAGTCTTCCTGCACGCCGCTCGGCGCGTCCGGGAGCTTGAGGCCGGAGCTTTCCTTCTCCTTCTGCTTGGCCACCCGGCGCTCGAGCTCGCGAACGGAGTCGAGATAGTCATCGACCATGCGCTTGTCGCTCGCTCCGAGCTGGCGCTTCAGGTCCGCGGCGCTGTCGGTGACCATGTCGAGGATGCTGCCGGTCTCTTCGATGATCTCGTGGCGCTCGGAGGCGTTATCCCCCTGGCCGAACAGGCGGTAGAACGCCTTGCGCGCGTTGTTCTCCATCGGCAACGGCTGCGTGGGCGTGCGGAACGCGATGGTGCCGCTGTAGGCGCAACCGAACTGCGGGTCGCACGCGCCACCGCCGCCTTCGCCCGCAAGCTCGATGGAGGGCAGCGTGGTGTCCTGCCCGATGTACTTGGCGGCCACCTGGTCGGCGCTGATGCCGGCGTTCGGCTGCTGGCTGACGGGCGGGTGCACGCAGGCGAGCCACGTGCCCGCGATGATCGCGTGGGGGCTCGGGCTCTCGCCGGCCTTGTTACGCAGGCCGGAGACAATCGTCATGTGCTTCTTGAACGGCTCGAACGGCTTCAGGATCTGCGGCAGCTCGAATGCACCGCCGACTTCCTGGGGCTGCCAGCGAGCCATGATCGCGCCGTGCGGGAAGTAGGTGAATCCCATGCGCGGCTTCGGCGCCGCGGCGGTGTTGGCAAGCGCGACGCCAGCGGGAACCATCGCATCGAGCAACGGCAGGCTGACGGCAACGCCGAGCCCCCGCAGAACCGTGCGACGGGACAGATGCTTCTTCGTGATGAACATGTCTTATTCCCTCAGCTGGCTGGTCAACGCTGCGCCGTCTTCTGAACCGGCACCCTGTCGGCCGGCACCTGGCGCTTCTGGAACGGGTCGCTCTGCACGATGTGCATCACGATGCTCGAGAATCTGTAATCGTCCTTCGCGGCCTCGCGCACGATGCTGCGGACTGTCGGCATGTCGTGGTACTCGACCACGCGGCCGAGCGCATATGTCATCAGCTTCTCGGTGAGCGTCTGGACGAACTGCTCCGGATCGGCCATCAGCACGTTGCGCAGGTCATCCGGGCCGTTGAGCTTCGTGCCGTCCGGCATTTCGCCGGAGGAGTCGATGACGCTATCGGCGAGCCGATCCTTCTCACGCCAGAGGCCCACCGCGTCGAAATTCTCGAGCGCGAAGCCGAGCGGATCCATTACGCCGTGGCAGCTGAAGCAGCTCGGCTTCTGACGGTGGACCGCCATCTGCTCCTTGAGCGTCTTCGGCTTCTCGCCCGGCTTCGTATCCTTCAGCGCCTCCACGTTCGGCGGCGGTGAGGCGGGCGGGGTGCCGCTGGTGCGCTCGAGCACCCATGCGCCACGCAGCACCGGT
>JBDZVF010000513.1:0-4178 GCA_040255575.1 Pseudomonadota bacterium
TCAGTGGTCGGCGAAGCCGAGTCGGGCGAAGTTGCGTGCACGCGCTACCCCGAGCTGATGCCGGACGTGGTCGTGATGGATCTCGCGATGCCGGGCATGGGCGGGCTCGAAGCGCTGAAGCGCATACGGTCGCGGCATCCGCAGGCGCGGGTGCTTGCGCTGTCGGCTCACGATGATCCGGTGCATGCGCGGCGGGCGCTGCAGGAAGGCGCACTGGGGTTTCTATCGAAGCGCAGCGCGCCTGAAGCGCTGATCGAGGCCGTCACGACGGTGGCCAATGGCCGGCGCTTCCTGGATGCCGGCCTCGCGCAGAAACTCGCGCTGGCGGACATCCAGGGCGGCTCCCCCATCGAGCGGCTGTCGGAGCGGGAGTTCGAGGTCTTCATTCGTCTCGCGCAGGGCGCGACGGTGCAGAAGATCGCGGAAGACCTGAAGCTGTCGTCCTCGACGGTGGGCACGCACCTCTACAACATCAAGCAGAAGCTGGATGTGGTGAATCAGTCCGAGCTGACGCTCATCGCCATTCGGCATGGGTTGATCACGGCCTAGCGATCAGCGTCGGCGTTGCGGCTAGCCATCAGCGTCTGGCATCGCGCCTATCTAATCGCGTGGCATCGCCCTGGCGATCAGCGCCTGGCCGTCGCGGCGATCAGCGTCTAGAGTCGCGGCGATCAGCGCCTGGCGTCGCGGCGATCAGCGTCTAGCGTCGCGGCTGTGCGGTCACGCCTGGTCACGCCCTTAGCGGTTCGAGGACTCCTTCTCATCGTCCTTGGACGCGGTGCGCGTGTTGCCCCAGTAGCGGTCGGACTGCTTGCGCCAGGCGGTGTGATCCTGATCGAGCCATTCGGTCTGCTTCACCTTGGGGGCCGCCGCGAGTTTCTTCGGCGACATGATCAGCTTGTTGTCGCGGACCATGCCCATCGCGGTGTCGTAGGGAACAGCCGTGGTGTCGGTGTCGATTGCCACGACCGCGTAGGTCGGCTTGCCGGCCTTGTTTCGAACGATGTCGACCACCGAGCCGAGCTGCTCACCCGAGCTGCTTTCGACGGGCAGCCCGACCAGCTTGTCCTTGGGTTTGGTATCGCCGGTGACCTGGCGCTCAGCGCCGGCGGCGCGCTCATTCGCACCGGCCGCTGGCGGCGCCTCTTGGGCGAATGACGCGGCGGAGAAAATGGAGAGCGCCCCGAGGGCGGTAAGTATGCGAAGTGTGCGAATGCGGTTCATGGAGTCGCCCCTTTCATGCTCTTGCGTGTGAGGGGTGTGGGCGCAATGCCCATGCCCGGGCGGACAAGCCTTTGAAGGATTAAGACAACGAGCCAGCGCGGCCTCGACCGCCGCCGAGGCGAACACGAGTGGGGCGCGAGAACTTCTTCAGGCGGCAGGCAGTGGCTCTTGCTCGGCAGTGGGTCAGCCGGTAGCGACCCTAGCCCATACCGAACTCGTTGCTGGCAACAACTCTGAGGCGGCAAGCTACTCCCAGCGGCAGCGACTCCCAAGCGGGAGCAGCGACTCCCATGCAGGGGCGACTCCCAAGCGGCCGCGCGGCTCTCAGGCCAGCCGGCTCTCAGGCGGCCGGCGGCGCGTTGGGCGTCGGCGAGGGGGTGGCCTTGGCGAGCCAGCGGTCGAGCTGATTGGCGAACAGCTGGCGCTCCCGTTGGCCGAGGGAAGCCGGGCCACCGGTGTTGACGCCGCTGCCGCGCAGCTCGTCCATGAAATTGCGCAGGCTCAGCCGCTCACGAACATTCTCCGCGGTGTAGAGCGTGCCGCGCGGATCCAGCGCGACCCCGCCCTTCTCGATCACGGCTGCGGCGAGCGGCACATCGGCAGTGATGACGAGATCCCGCGGCTCCATCATCTCGACGATGCGCGCATCGGCCACGTTGAAGCCCGCCGGAACCTGGATGAAGTGGATATAAGGAGAGGCCGTGCGCTTCACCGGTTGGTTGGCAACCAGCGTCACGCGCATCCGCGCCCGATCTGCGGCGCGGAACAAGATGTCCCTGATGACAGCCGGGCAGGCGTCAGCGTCCACCCATATCTGCATGAACGTACCGTTTCCGAAATCGCGAGATGGCCCCGACCCGCGTCAGCCGCGGGTCGACTTCTTCTCGCGCTTGGCCGCGCGCTTCTCTTCGAGCGTCTTCTGCGGCTTCTTTTTGGTCTCTTTCTTGCGATCCATACCCTTGCTCATGACATCTCTCCGCGTGCACCGACCGTTCGGCTGCTCGCAAAGATACGCCAAAATCCGCCGTCAGACTGAGCCGTACGGCCCGCCCCGTTCAACCGCGTGCCGATACGCCGGGCGGGCGTGCACGCGTTTCAGCCACTCCATCAGACGCGGTCGCTTCTGGTCGAGCCCGCCACGCGCGACGGCGGTCTCGATGGGGTAGCTCATCTGGATATCGGCGGCGGAAAACTCGCCGTCCAGAAACCACTCGCGTGTGGCGAGCTGGCTTTCCAGGTAATCCAGATGGAGCTTGATCTGCGGGCCGATGAACGCGGTCATCACACTCTCACGGATCTTGCGCGCGATCGGCCGCGCGAAGAACGGCATTGGTGCCGCCACCACCCGGTCGAAGACCAGCTTCATCAATAAGGGCGGCATCGCGGAGCCCTCCGCGTAGTGCAGCCAATAGATGTACTGGGCGCGCTCGGGTGAACCGAAGGGCCGCGCGAGCCGACCGCCACCGTAGCGGTCCGCAAGGTATTCGACGATGGCGCCGGACTCGGCGAGCAGCAGGTCGCCATCCTCCAGCACCGGGGCTTTGCCGAGCGGATGCACCGCCTTCAGCTCGGGCGGTGCGAACAGGGTCTCGGCATTCCGCTGGTAGCACTTGAGGTCGTACTCGACGCCGAGTTCCTCGAGGAGCCAGAGAATGCGCTGGGACCGAGAGTTGTTCAGATGATGAACGACGATCATGCCCGCGACTGTGCCCGTACGGGCAGTTCGCCGCCAGTGTCCGAAGGGCCCGACAGGCGCCGAACCAGTGGGCAGCGCTCAGCACCCGGCCCCGGCAGCCCGGCAGCCAGCAGCCAGCAGTCAGCAGTCAGCAGTCAGCAAGGGTTACCGCGCGATCGCCGACAACGTCCGCAACCGAAGCGTTTCGGTGAGCTTCTGCCGCCGGGAAGCCTCGGTGAGCAGCCGCTCGGCCGCTTCCGTCGTGAGCGGCGGGCTGAAATAGAACCCCTGCCCCATGTTGGCCCCCAGCTCCCGCAGGCGCTTGAGCTGCTCGAGCGTTTCCACGCCCTCGGCAATCGTCCGCAACCCAAGGCTCCCCGCCATGTTGATGATCGCGGTCACGAGGGCATCCCCGTTCACGCTCGTGATCATGTCCCGCACGAACGCCCGGTCGATCTTCAGGCAATCGATCGGCAGGTTCTTGAGATAGGCAAGACTCGAATACCCGGTGCCGAAATCGTCGATCGAGACGGGGACGCCCAGCGCCCGCAGCCCGCGCATGACGCCCAGGTGGCGTTCGTTCCCTTCGACGATGGCGCTTTCCGTCAGCTCCACATGGATCATGCGCACGTCGATGCCCGCCGTGACCGCCGCATGCGCTACGAGGTTCGCAATGTCCTGTCGCTCGAACTGCCGCGCGGAAACGTTGACGGACACCGGCACCGGCTCCGCCCCCTTGTCCTGCCACCGCCGGATCTGGCGGCACACGTGGTTCAGGACGAACTCGCCCAGCTCCGCGATCAGCCCGGACTTCTCGGCGACATCGATGAACACGGCCGGCGGCACGAGCCCGCGCACCGGATGGCGCCAGCGCATGAGGGCCTCGAGCCCTTCCAGCTTGTTGGTGCGCAGGTCGACGATCGGCTGATAGTCCACGTAGAACTGGTTCTCGCGCAGGGCGGCGCGCATCGAATGCTCGATCGTGAGCCGCTCGTTCACGCGCGTGTTCATGCTGCGCGCGAAGACCCGATGCGTGTCGCGCCCGCCATCCTTCGCCTCATAGAGCGCGATGTCCGCGTTCTTGAGCAGCACCTGGTAATCGGCACCGTGATCGGGATAGACGCTGACGCCGACGCTGCTCGTGACCGTGACCTCCTGCCCTTCCACGTCGAAGGACGCACCTAGCTTCTCGCGAATCCGCTCGGCGATGCTGCCGGCAGCATTGGCATCCCGAACGCCCGTCGCGATGACAACGAACTCGTCCGCTCCCATGCGGACC
>JBDZVF010000514.1:0-4136 GCA_040255575.1 Pseudomonadota bacterium
GGCCCATTGGCACGCTGGCCACCTCTACCTGCGGTGGCAGCCTGGCCGCCAGTTCGAGCTGTACGATTACGATCACGCCCGGCACGACCGCGACCTCCGGGTGCGACACCGGCATTGCGCCCACCCCAGGCGATCTCGCGGTGAGTGGTGACAACGTCTCCACCACGACGATCGAGGTGGTGGTGCTGAATTACGGCTGCATTTTTCAGGGCGGCTACGTCTACTCTATAGACGACACCACACCCGACACAGGAAGCGCCGGCGGTAAGGTACTGGCCACCAGCGATCAAGCATCCGTTTTCTGGAGCGCCGATAGCAGTGGTTCGTCGGTGGACTACTTCGCGATCCCCGGCATAGGAGACACCTCGACCAGTCCCTGCGAGAGCGCCGTGGATGGAGCGTGCAACTCCGCGCAAATTCTTGCGCGCTATCAACCGTTGGGGACACCGTCCAATGCCTATGCCGCAGGCGCTTGCACGGCGACCATTGGCGGCTACTCGGACTGGTATCTGCCCGCCATGTGTGAGCTCAGCTACGAGAGCTCGGGCACCGGACTTTGCGGTAGCGCCGCCAGCCCGAAAATCCAGAACGTCCAGTCCAGTCTCCTGGACATGAAGGGGATCAGCGCAATCTCAGGCCTCCACTGGAGTTCCACACAATCCTCTTCTCTGCCCGTGATAGGGGCATGGGGCGCGGTCTTGTCTTTCAGCTCACAGATGAGCGCGGACTTGAACAAGGCAAACGTCATCCCCGTCCGCTGCTCGCGTGCGCTGACTTTCTAGACGGATTAGAGGCACGAGCTGAACCACGATCACCGCGACTCAACGCATCGGTTCGCGTGGTTACGGCCTCTACATCCACGGCGGGGATCGTCGTTGCTTGAGATCTACGACGCATACGCGATATGAGCAGTTGAACGAAATGGAAGATCCCATATGGAATCGAAGCATCACCCGAGCGAAGTGAAGATCGTCGACTTCCCAGCCACCAAGGTGGCGGCGCTGGAGTATCAGGGCGACGTACGTCAAATCGGCGAGGCCGTTCGCCGGTTCATCGCGTGGCGTCGCGAGAGTGGCTTGCCACCGGGTGTCAGCGACACGTTCAACGTGGTGTATCACCATCCGCGTGACGATGAAGACGGTGCCAACTGCCACTACGACCTCTGCGCGTCGAGTACGCGTGACGTACCGGAGAACCCAGAGGGAGTGGTGGGTAAGCTGCTTCCTCCAGGGCGCTGCGCTACATTGACCCATATCGGATCCGAAGCGACGCTGGGGCAGAGCGTGTCCTTTCTGTGCAGGGAGTGGCTGCCCCAGAGCGGCGAGGAGCCGCGAGATTTCCCGCTATTCTTGAAGAGAGTGAAGTCCTTCCCGGACGTAGCGGAGCATGAAGCGGTGACGGAGATCTACCTTCCCATCCGGTGACGGGTGGTCCACGGTGCGCCGTGTTCGTCGCTGGGGGCCAAGCTTTCAAAGTAGGTAAGTGCAGCATTCACGCGGTGGGAAAGGCAGGGCATCGGCAGCGGCCGTGTTCTCAGCACCTCCACAGGCGCTCAACACGCCGCCGGCTCCGATCCGTAACGGCACTGCAGAAGGCACCATCGAAAAACATCATTGATTTGAAAAAGAGGTGCGTGTTTTCCGATCAACACGTCAATTTCACGATCCGAGCACATGGAATCGTAAATCGAAGCCTCAAATCCCGAATCCATACAGTAAATCCAGAAAACTACTCTATGGATTCAGGATCTGAAGCCTTCATTCCCGAATCATGAGGCTCGTTTTGAGAATCATGATGTTTTTTCGGCGACAACCGCCTTCTCGTAAATCCAGCGTAAATACCCTTGGGCGCAGCATGGCGCCCGAGAGTGCAGCACGTGCTCTCGATCGATCCATCACCGACTGAGCAGGCTGCGGCGAACGCGGAGTATCGCAGTCACCTTCAGAGCCTGGACGCCACGTGATCCACTTCGTCCGCGCTCCCGAGCACCACCGGTACGCGTTGGTGAATGTCGGTCGGCTGCACATCGAGAATGCGCAACCCAGGCGCGGCGAGCGCCTTCCCACCCGCCTGCTCGATGATCATCGCCATCGGGTTCGCTTCGTACATCAGGCGCAGCTTGCCCTTCGGCGCCTTCTTCGTCGGCGGATACATGAACACGCCGCCCTTCAGCAGGATGCGGTGTACGTCCGCCACCATCGATCCCACGTAGCGGCTCGAATAACCCTCTTCCTGCGCCCAGTCGAGATACTTCTGATAGCCCTCCGGGAACGTGCGGCGATTGCCTTCATTCACCGAGTAGCTCTTGCAGGCCTTCGGCGTGCGCAGCCCGCGTTCCACCAGCATGAAGGCGCCGATGGAGGGGTCGAGCACGAACATGTCGACGCCCTGGCCGACCGTGAGCACGAGCACCGTCGATGAGCCGTACAGCACGTAGCCGGCCGCCACCTGCTGCGAGCCGGGCTGGAGCAGCGACGTCTGCGAATCCTTCGCGCGGCGATCATGTCGCAGGATGCTGAAGATCGTGCCAACGCCGCCGCACACGTCGAGATTGGATGAGCCGTCGAGCGGGTCGAACAGCACGCAATAGCGACGCTCAGCCGCTGCGTCCTCGCGCAGCATGACGGGCTCTTCGTTCTCTTCCGACGCCACGATGGCGACGCCCTCGCGTCCGCCAAGCGTGCCGAGCAGCACTTCGTTCGCGATTACATCCAGCTTCTGCTGCGTCTCGCCCTGCACGTTTTCCGCGCCGGCCGTGCCGAGCACGTTCTCCAGACGCGCGCGGCGCACCTTCGCGGCGATGACTTTCGTGGAGATCGACAGCGCCGACAGGATCCACGACAGCGTGCCGGTGGCCTCCTCGGAGGCCGATTGCTGCTGGAGGATGTGTGCCTGGAGGGAAACGATGGGGCCCACGGAGGGCATCGGCGGCAGGGCAGGGTTCGCGGACATGGCGGGGATGAGCCTCCTTATCGTGATGTCGTGATGGTTCGCCTGTCGCGTTCGGGGCTGTGTGAGGCCACCGCGACAGGCGCCGCGGGCGACGGGCCGCGGCCAGCATTATGAAAAGCACGCTCCAAGCACGTTTCGGGCCTGGTTTTCAGCGGCGTTTTCGGGCCCGCGAGGGTAGCGTGACCGGGCCGGAATTACACCCGCCGGGTCTCGATCTCCAGCCGTTCGCTGTGTTCCAGCCACTGGGCTTCCACTTGTTCCAGCTCGCGGGCGAGGCGGCCCTGCTGCTCGGTGAGCTGGCGCAGGCGGTCTTTCGCGCTCTCTGTGTAGAGATCGGGGGATTCGAGCTGGGCGTGCAGTTCGGCCTGCAGGCGGGTGAGGCGCTCCAGCTCCTTTTCGCACTTTTCCACGGCCGCGCGGAGTGGGGTGAGGCGGTTGCGGCGTTCGGCTTCTTCGCGTTTGCGTTGTTTGCGCTCTTCGGCGGTTTCGGAGCGTTCGGGTGGGCTCGCCGGGGGAGCGGCGGCGCCGGGCTTTGTTTCGCCGTGAGCGCCGAGGGCCGCTTCGGAAGGCGATTGCGTCGCCTTCGAGCGCGCGCCGGCGCTTTCGTCGCTGGCCCTGACGACCTTGCTGCCACTGCTATCGGCACGGGCTCTTCTCGCCTTGCTGCTGTCGACACTCGCTGCGCCTGCCTCGCTGCCCGCGCCCTGCCTGCTCGCTGCCGATGACGCCGACGAAGCGGTTTCCGCCAGCCACCTGGCGTAATCGTCGAGGTCGCCTTCGAAGGGCTCGGCGCGGCCGGCGTGCACGACGTACAACTCGTCGGCGACCGTGCGGAGCAGGTGTCGATCGTGCGAGACGAGGACCACGGCGCCTTCGTATTCCTGCAGGGCAAGCGTCAACGCCTGGCGCATCTCGAGGTCCAGGTGGTTCGTGGGCTCGTCGAGCAGCATGAGGTTCGGCCGCAGGTACGCAACGAGCGCGAGCACCAGGCGCGCCTTCTCACCACCCGAAAAGGGCGCAATCGGCTCGAACACGCGATCGCCACGAAAACCGAAGCTCGCGAGGTAATCCCGCAGCTCCTGCTCCGTTGCGCGCGCAGCGCGTGCCGCGCCGAACCGCTTCAGGTTCATGAGCGGCGAATCGCTCGTCGAAAGCTGTTCGACCAGACGCTCCTAGAAATAGCC
>JBDZVF010000515.1:0-4126 GCA_040255575.1 Pseudomonadota bacterium
GGCTGCGCGCCTTTGTGACAATGCTGGCGACGCGCGATCTCGACGATCTGCTCGACAAAGCTTTGGCGGACACCTTCCCCGCCAGCGATCCAGTTTCCTCGCTTGGCACCGATGACCCGGAGACGCCGGCAGAACCGGCGCAAGGTGCATCCGACGGCTAAGGGTGCGCGTCGTTCGTGAGCTGAAAGACGCGCGTCTCGCCGCCACTGAACTCGCAAGAAACGTCCTGCACCTGAAGCCTGATCGCCGCCGGGCCGCGTTCGCGCCCGCGCACGGTCAGGCTTTCGCGCGTGAGTCGCAGGTCCAGCGAGTGCCCGCGGTAGCGGACTCGCATATCCAGGCGACTCATGTCCTGCGGCAGGCGCGGATTGAATCGCAGCACGTCGCCCGTGACTTCGATGCCGGTCCACACACGCTGCGCCAGATCCACGGCGCCAGCCATAGCGCCGAGGTGCACGCCCTCCGCCGTCGTGCCTTGCTGGATGTCACTGAGGTCGCTCTGCAACGCCTCCTCGAAATACCGGATCGCGCGCGGCCGGTCCGATCGCGCAAGGACCCACGCGTGTACCACCCGGGACAAGGTCGAGCCATGCGAGGAACGGCGATCGTAGTAGGCGACATTGCGCGGAATGGTGTCGCGCTCGAGCGTGTACCCGAGGCGTGCCATGAGCTCACGCAACTCCTCGGACGAGAAGAGATAGAAGAGCATCAACACATCCGCCTGCTTCGAGAGCTTGTAGCGGTTCGCGCTGTCGTTCTCCGCTTCGAGGATCAGCTCGAGCCGCTGAATGTTCCCGTAGCGCGCGCGGTAGGCATCCCAATCGAGCTCCATCAGCTTCTCGTAGCCTTCGAACTGACTGATGATGCCGTCATCGTGAAACGGCACGAGCATGCGCCGAGTGATGTCCTCCCACCGCGCGAGCTCCTGGTCGGACAGTTGCAGTTGAGCCCTGAGCTCGATGCGTCGTAGCTCCGAAAGCAGCCCGAGCACATCGAGCGCGCGCCTCAACACCCACACGGCCATGATGTTGGTGTAGGCGTTGTTGTTCAGCCCCGGCTCCTCGGCATCGGGGTAGGCCTCGTGGAACTCATCGGGGCCCATGACGCCTCGAATTTCATACCGTCCACGTTTCTCGTTCAGCTGCGCGATGCTGGACCAGAAGCGGGCAATGTCGAGGAGCAGCTCCGCGCCGTAGTGCTGCAGGAACTCGATATCGTGCGTGACCTGGAAGTACTGCCACACGTTGTACGCGATGGCACTCCCGACGTGGCGCTGGAGAAAAGTGTTGTCCGGCACCCAGCGCCCGGAGCGCCAGTTCAGGTTGACCTCCTGCGTCTCTTCCTGCCCATCGCTGCCGCTCTGCCAGGGGAACATGGCGCCCTTGTAACCGGCGCTCGCTGCCGCCGCGCGCGCTTCACCGAGCCTGCGATAGCGATACATGAGGAGAGAACGCGTGATCTCGGGCGTTCTGAAATTGAGGAACGGGAAGATGAAGAGCTCATCCCAGAAGATGTGGCCCTGATAGGCCTCGCCCGTCCATCCCCGTGCGGGCACGCCAATATCGAGGCCGACGGAGTTCGGCGAGACCGCCTGCAGCAGATGGAGCATATTCAGGCGCAGCATCATCGGCACATTCAGCTTGAACGCCGCGGCGGCAGGCCGCAGCTGCACGTCGAACCGGCGCCACAGGTATTTCCAGGCGACCACGTGCCCGCCCAGGAGCTCCGCGAATCGATCGGTGCGCGAGAGCGCCTTGCGAGCGGCGAGGCCGCACTCGGAGATGGCGTGATCGCGCGAGGTGAAAAGGCACACCACTTTCTCGAGCGTCAGCCTCTGCCCCTGGGCCAGGTCGACGCCCAACTCCTGCCCGACGCGCTCGGGTTCGAGCAGCGACTGACGGGGTGGGTAAAGGGGCTGCCCTTCGAGGAACAGGCGTGTTCGCGCCGCCATCGCAACGTGCACGTTCGACTGCGTCGTGCACACCTCGAGGAACATCTCGTCTTCCCCTACGACCTCCGCCCGCAGAACCTCAAGGTGCTTGTTGTTGAACTTGCGATACAGCGCGGCGCCGTCGTTCACCACAGTGCCGTCGATCGCCGAACGTATCTCCACACGGCCGGACCAGTTCTCGCACGTGATCGCGAGCTCTATCGCGGCGACATGCACGTTCTGCATGGAAACGATGCGCCGCTCGTTCACGACCGTGCATCGGCCCTTCGCGTCCTGGAAGCGCACGGTCCGGGTGAGAATGCCGCAGCGAAGATCCAGCTCCTGGAGGTACGACAGGATTTTGACCGAGCGCAGATCGAACCACGGCTCACCGCCGATGCGGAACTCGATTGGCAGCCAGTTGGGGAAGTTGACGAGGTCCTCGTTCTCGACCACACGGCCCGCGACGGCCGTGCGCATGCGGTTGTAACCGCCCGCAACATAAGTGCCGGGGTAGTGAACGTCATCCGCGTGCGCCCAGGGTGCCGCGCCCCGGGTTTCGAAATAGCCGTTGCCCAACGCGCAGAGTGATTCGCGCATGCCTTCCCGTGCGGGATCGAACGCGTTGTAGGTCAGCACCCAGGTCGACGGCGGCTCCACACCCACCTGAATCTGCGCGAGCGTGGGCACCACCACCGTCGCACCTGCCTCGCGCAATGCCTGCGAATGCCCGACGCGATCGACGCCGATCACGAGGCCGAAGCCACCCGCCCGGCCCGCCTGCACACCCGCCAGCGCATCTTCGATGACAATGGTTCGGGCCGGATCGGCGCCCAGTCGCCGCGCGCCCTCCAGAAAGGAATCCGGTGCCGGCTTCCCGCGCAGGCCCATACGCGTGATGTCGAGGCCGTCCACGCGCGCCTCGAACAAGTGCGCGATACCTGCGGCTTTCAGCACGGCCGCGCAGTTGTTGCTCGAGGAGACCACCGCGACCCGAACATCCTGCGATCGCAGGGCTTTGACGAGATCGACTGCTCCCTCGTATCGCTCGACACCCTGAGCGGCGAGACGCTCGGTGAAGTACTGGTCCTTCAACTTTCCGAGCGCGTGCACGGTGGCTTCGTGCGTTTCATCCTCCGGGCTGCCGAGAGGCAGATCGATGCCGCGGGATGCCAGGAACGATGTCACGCCGTCGAGGCGCGGCTTGCCATCCACGTAGCGACGGTAGTCGGCCTGGATATCGAACGGCTGGAATGGCTCGCCCGTAGCTTGTGCCCGCGCCTGAAGAAAATCATCGAAGAGCTTCTTCCACGCTGCGGCGTGGACGGTCGCTGTGCGCGTGAGCACGCCATCCAGGTCGAAGAGGGCCGCGTCGTAGTCTCGCGGTGACAGCGTGACGACCTGGCAGGTTCCGGCCATGACTGATTGCTCTGTCATGCTTCGGTGAGCCGCTGGCGGAGACGCGCTACGCGCGCAGCAGCGCTTCGAGCTCGGCCACCGCGCCCTGCTCGAGCGCAGCCTCTATTTCGAGGCTCTGATGATCCCGCCCCACCGTCACCGCCGCGAGCACGCGCCCCTCACGGCGGTAGATCACGGTGGCATCGCGCTTCTCGAGACTGCCGCGCACCTCCACCGAGTCCCATGAATCTGCGTGACCCATGTACGACAAACTCACGTCGTAGTGCTGACTCCAGAAGAACGGCACGTCCTGAAACGGCGCGCCGAGACCCAGCATGTCGCGCGCAGCTGCTTGCCCCTGACGTTGCGCGACAACCCAGTGCTCGATACGCACCGAGGTGCCGAGGCGCGGCTCGGGATAGCGTGCCGAATCTCCCGCCGCCCAGATGCCCGCAGCGCTCGTGCGCAGAAAACCGTCGACTATGATGCCGTTCTCGACGCGCAGGCCGGCCTTCTCGGCGAGATCGGTGCGGGGACGCACGCCCACGCCGAGCACGATGAGATCAGCGGGCAGCGAGCGGCCGTCTTCGAGCTCGACACCCTGCGTGCTGGTGGCACGCGGGCTCGTCGCAAGATGAAAGCGCACCCCGTGATCTTCATGAAGCTTCTGGACGAAGCGGCCCAGTTCCTCCCCGAGCACCCGCTCGAGCGGGAAGCGATCGCGGCTCACCACGTCCACCTCGAGCCCGCGTGTACGCAGGGAGGCAGCTGTCTCCAAGCCGATGAAGCTCGAGCCGA
>JBDZVF010000516.1:0-4119 GCA_040255575.1 Pseudomonadota bacterium
AATGCGATGCCGCCGGCCATGTGCGTCAGGTCGCTGAAATACTTTTCCAGCTGCGCGCTCGAGCCGATCGAGAGCTCCTCGCACAGGTCCCGGTGGCGCTTCAGGATGGCGGCGAGGACTTCCTCATGCTGCTGCTGGAGCGCCGCCTCGATGAGCTTCTCGAGCTGGTCGGTGATCTTGCTGACCGCCGAATGCACCACCAGCACCTGCGCACCGGCCGCGCGGCGCTTCTTCACGATCGAAGCGATGTTCTTCCAGTTGACGAGCGAGGAGACGCTCGTCCCGCCGAACTTGAGGACGACCCAGGAGGAATGCGCGCGCGTCACAGTGAGACCTTTGTTGATTGCCGAAAAGGCGCCAGAGGCGCTTTTCTCTCGTAACAGTAAGCTGAGTTTCGTCGGGTGGCAGGGCGTGTTGTTCTTGCCACCTGCCCGGCGCGTCGTTTACGCGCGGGCCGGAAGGCGTGGAGACAGGATCAAAGCTCGTCGTATTCGTCGTCGAAGCTTTCCTTGAGATCCTTCTCGAGCTTGCGATCGGCCAGGACTTCCTCGAGCTTGCTCCAGGCGGCCTTGCCTTTCTTGCCCTGGGTGCGCACCCGTTTGTCCACCCGGTCCAGCAAACGGTCGTAATCCGTGCTGTCCTCGGACACGCTGCCCAGGAACTCTTCGTCCAGGTCGAAGCTCTCGTTATCGCGTTCGGACATCGCGCTCAGGTATAAATTATGAGTAAATTCAAGAACTAGCGCGCCACGGGGGCACGCTGCGAGGCTGCGAATATACCGGTCGGGGCCCGCCCGTCAAGTCCGGGAGCCCCGGATCACGACGGGGGCTCCCCGCCCGAGGCCGAGGCCATCGGCGGCGCTCTGCTCGGCGCGGGCGATCTCGACCACGCCGAAGGAGTTCACGAGCGCCAGGTACTGACCGGGCTGCGTATCACCGTACGTGCGAAGCAGCGGAAACGTGTGGCTACCGGCGTGCACGGTGGGGTTGGTCAGGCCCTTCAGCAAGTCCCCCTCGATGTTGGTGATGAGATTGCCGAAGTGATCGAGAGCGATGACGACGCCGCTCACGGTTGCCCGCTCGACGGTGGGTTCGTCTACCCAGGCTGGCATGAGCTCGGTCTGTCGCTCGCCCAGATCCGCCGGCACGCAACGGCCGGCCGCGAGCTCCGCTGCGATGGGCGCGAAGATATCCCGCCCATGGAAGGTGGCACTGGGGCTGCGAACACCGAAATGCGCCAGGCGGGATGCGGTGAGTTTCACGATCGAGGCGCCCGGGTTGCGGGCGACGATGGGCGCGAGCAGCCCGTTGTCCGGCGCGAGGAACACATGGCCCTTCGCCGTGACCGCGACGATCTCGCGGGAGGTGCCCACGCCCGGATCGACCACGGCGACGTGCACGGTGCCCGGAGGAAAATAGCCAAAGGACCGCACGAGCCAGAAACCCGCTTCCGCCGGCCAGTGCACCACGATCTCGTGCGTGAGATCGACGATCCGCGCGTCCGGCAGCCGGCTCAGCATCACGCCCTTCATGACGCCGACGAAAGGCCCCTGATGTCCGAAATCGGTGGTGATGGTGATGACGCCGGACATCTTCATGAAGCTTCCCCCTGCCCCTGCGGTAGAGTCGCGACCATGTCCGCAACCCGATTGGCTGTCAACGAAACAGCCAACCGGTGACCAGCGGAAAGCGCAGGAGGGGGATGCTGGCGTTCTGCTTTTGGCTGAGCGGGTTCGCTGCGCTCGTCTATCAGACGGCGTGGACTCGCCAGTTTGCCTTGGTGTTTGGCACGTCCGAGCTCGCGGTCGCGACCGTGCTCGCGGCGTACATGGGCGGGCTCGCGCTGGGCGCCTGGCTCGTGGAGCGCTGGCTGCCTCGGGTCAACAGGCCGGTGCTCGTCTATGCCGGTCTGGAATTGGGGATTGGTGCGGCAGCGGTGCTGCTCGTGCCTACCCTCCTCGCTGCAAGTGATTGGCTGCTGCGCGCGCTGTTTGGTGGGCAAGCGGCGCCGCCGGATAGTAGCTACGTCGGTACTTCTCTCTTTTATCTCGTGAGCGCGTTTGTTGCGCTCTCTGTACCCACGGTGCTGATGGGCGCGACGCTGCCGCTGTTAGCGCGGCACGCTGTGAGAGATGAAAGCCACATCGGCAAACGCGTGGGGTTCCTGTATGCGGTGAACACCGCTGGCGCGGTTGTCGGTGCGCTTGCGACGGCCTTCTGGCTGCTGCCGGCGTTTGGGCTCACGTGGAGCGTGCGCGTTGCGGCGCTGGTGAATGCGGTGATCTTCGGGATTGCGGCATTGGTGGCGCGCGGTGGGCCGGCGACACTGGCAGTCGAGCCGTCCGACGCAGCGGGGCGCGGCGCACCGGTTGAAGTGGTTGCGCCCGAGAACGTGTGGATTCTGCCGCTGATGCTCGCCTCTGGCGCGGTCACCTTCTTCCACGAAGTGCTGTGGACTCGCATGCTGAGCCACGTGCTCGGTAGCAGCATCCACGCGTTCGGAGTGATGGTGGCGAGTTTCCTTGCGGGAATTGCCATTGGTGGCGCGGTGGGCGCACGCCTGGCGCGCACTCGCGAGATCGCGCATCGCTCATTCACTGTCGCGCAACTCGGATGCGCATTGGCAGCGATCGGCGGCTTCATCTTCATGGAGCGCCTCATGCCCGCGGGCCACGGCCTCGCCGCGACGGCTGCGTTCGGCGCGCTGATTCTGCTGCCGCTGACGCTCTTCATCGGAGCGACCTTCCCGCTCGCGGTACGCATCCTCGCTCTCGACGCGAACGACGCCGCGTCTGCCAGTGCGCGCGTCTACGCCTGGAATACCGTCGGGGCGATCGTCGGATCGCTTGCGGCGGGGTTCGTGCTGATCCCATGGCTGCGGTTCGAGGGTGCGATCCAGTTCGCCGCGATTGCAAGCTGTGTGATCGCAGTTGTGCATACATGGCGCGTTGCTGTGCCGACACCGCGTGTGTTCGGGAGCGCCGTGCTCGCTGTAGCGTTCGCGGTTTGCTTCTTCTTCCGGCCGGCGGTTCCTGAAAAGCTCCTGCATCGCTCGCCTCTCAACATCGCTGCGGATGGAGAAGTTGCGTACTACGACGTGGGCCGCTCCGCCGACGTCGTCGTGCTCAAGCAGGACGGCGGGCTAGTGCTCCGAACGAACGGCTTGCCCGAAGCGATGATGGAGACGCGGGGCATGCCGCCGCGCTTCAGTGCGGAGTTCTGGCTGGCGCCGCTGGCCGTCATCGCACGCCCCGATGTCGAAAGCATGCTCGTGGTCGGATACGGCGGGGGCGTCCTGCTCGAAGCCGTGCCGCCGACGGTGCGGAAGATCGATGTCATCGAGCTCGAACCCAAGGTCATCGCCGCCAACCGCGCGACCGCGCGCCTGCGAAAGCAGGACCCTCTGGCCGACCCGCGGCTCACGCTGATCTCGAACGACGCGCGCGGCGCACTCGATCTCACGAGCCGCAAGTACGACGCGATCGTCTCGCAGCCGTCGCATCCGTGGACCGCAGGCGCATCGCACTTGTACACCCTCGAGTTCATGCGACAGGTGCGGGACCACCTCAGCGACGACGGCGTCTTCGTTCAATGGATGAGTGTGAGCTTCCTCGACGAGGCACTTCTCCGGTCGCTGACAGCGACGCTGCTTAGCGTCTTCGATGAAGTACGCATGTATCGACCCGATCCGGACACGCTGGTCTTCCTCTCGTCAGCGAAGCCGCTGGATCTCGAAGCTGATCTCGTTGCTACCGGACGGCCGCTCTCCTCTGCCGCAGCCCACTACAGCCGCCGGGGTATCAACAACGCGGAGGACTTGCTTGCCGCACTGGCCCTCGACACCAACGGAGCACGCGCGCTCGCGGCGGGTGCCAAGCCGATTACAGATGATCACAATCGAATCGCGACAGCGAGGTTCTACGACGGTGGCGGTGGGCTGAACGCGCAGTCGCTCAGCGCCGTGCTGGCCGCGCACGATCCGCTTACGGAGCCCGATGGCTGGGTATTTCGCACGTTTCGCGAGCGCCTTTCGTTCCCGTATATCGCCCGACGCATGTCGATCTACACGCCGCGCGACGCGAGTATTCCCGCGAGGATCGCTGCGATGGAGCACGCTCTT
>JBDZVF010000033.1:0-22723 GCA_040255575.1 Pseudomonadota bacterium
GCGAACGCGTTGATCACCTCGGGGTCGCCGATGTCCTGCTTCTGCGCGGTGATCGAAAGCTCGAGGTGATTGCGAACGAGCCAGGCGACGAGGCGCGCGTCGTAACGCGATAGCCCCTGTTCGAGGCAGAACGCTTCCGCGTCCACCGAGCCGAGCTCCGAGTGATCCCCGCCGCGGCCCTTCGCCACATCATGGAAGAGGGCAGCGAGGTACGCGATCTCCGGCTTCGGCAACGACTGCATGATGCGCGAAAGCTCAGGCAGCTCGTGATCGTAGCGAGGGATGGCGAGCCGACGCAGGTTGCTCACGACGAAGAGCGTGTGCGCGTCCACCGTGTACGCATGGAACAGGTCGTACTGCATGCGCCCGACGATGCGCCCGAACATCGGGATGTAGCGTCCGAGCACGCCGTAGGTGTTCATCCGGCGCAGCTCGTGCGTCACGCCCACGGGCGCGCGCAGGATGTCGAGGAACAGCCGGTGGTGGCGCGGGTTCTGGCGGAACTCTTCGTCGATCAGCCAGAGATTGCGGGCCACCGCGCGCATCGTCGAGGCGCGCACGCCCTTGATGTCCGGGTGCAGCTGGAGCAGGTGAAACATTTCCAGCAGGGCCGAGGGCGAGCGGGCGAACACATCGTCGCTCACCGCTTCGAGCGACCCGCTGCGCACCTGGAAGCGCGCGTTCAGCGGACGCGGCGGCTCGTTCTCGGTGAGGATCGCCTCGCGAAACAGCTGCAGCAGCAGCTCGTTGAGCAGCATCACATCCATGACGGTGCGGTAATACCGCTGCATCAGCTGCTCGACCGCCAGGGTGTACGAGGCGTCTTCGTATCCAAACGACTGCGCCAGCTTGATCTGGTGATCGAACAGCAGGCGGTCTTCGCGCCGGTTCGTCAGCACGTGCAGCCCGAAGCGCACCTTCCAGAGGAAACTCTGCGCCTGCCGGAGCCGCCGAAGCTCGGCGAGGCTCAGGAAGCCTTGCGTGGCAAGGTCATCGAGCGTGTTCGCGTCGAAGTGACGCTTCGCGACCCACGCGATGGTCTGGATATCCCGCAGCCCGCCGGGGCCCGTCTTCACGTTCGGCTCGAGGTTGTAAGCGGTGTCGTTGGCCTTGAGATGGCGCTCGTCCTGCTCGCGCACCTTTGCCTCGAAGAACTCCTTCACCGGCCAGATGTGCTCGGGCGAGATCGCCGAGCGCATTTGGCTCAAGAGCTCCGCGTCACCGCAGATGAGCCGCGATTCGAGCAACGTCGTCATCACGCCGACGTCCGCGGCACTCTCCTGCGCGCATTCCTGCACCGTGCGAACGCTGTGCCCGACTTCGAGCCCGATGTCCCACAGGAACGCGAGAAAGCGTTCGACGCGCGACCCCGCCTGCGCATCGAGCCGCGCTGGCACGAGAATCAGCAGGTCGATGTCGGAAGAGGGGTGCAGCTCACCGCGGCCATAGCCGCCGACGGCGACGAGCGACCACTCCTGCTGCTTCTCGCCGAAGTGGACGTGACACACCTCGCGCAGCACGGCATCCACCAGCAGCGGTCGCGCGTGCACGAGTTCATCGACCGACTCCTCGGCGAGGAAGCGGGACTTCAGGTCTTCGTGACCCTGTTTCAGCAACTCGCGATACGCGGCGGGCGAGCCTTGCGCTTCGGCGAGGAGTTGCGGAAGCCGCGTGAGGAAGGGCCACGTCATCGGCAATGGAGCCGACGGCGCCTCTTCATCCAGCAGGTAAGACTCCCCGACCACCCGCGGACCGCTTAGTGTCGCCCGCGCGCGCCGAGAGTCAGCACTTCATGGCCGCTCTCGGTGACGAGCACGGTGTGCTCCCACTGAGCTGAAAGCGAATGATCCTTCGTAATGACGGTCCAGCCATCCGAGAGCAGGCGCACGTGCCGCTTGCCGGCGTTCACCATCGGCTCGATGGTGAAGGTCATCCCCGGCCGCAGCTCGAGACCCGTGCCAGGCTCACCGTAGTGAAGCACCTGCGGATCCTCGTGATAGATGCGCCCGATGCCGTGCCCGCAGTACTCGCGCACGACGGAGAAATTCTCGGCCTCGACGAACTTCTGGATCGCGTGACCGATGTCGCCGAGACGCGCGCCCGGCTTCACGGTGTCGATGCCGCGCCACATCGCTTCATGGCAGATCTCGTTGAGCCGCAGCGCATGCGGCGCCACCTTGCCCACGGTGTACATGCGGCTCGTGTCGCCGTGGAAACCATCCTTGATGACGGTGACGTCGATGTTGAGCACGTCGCCGTTCTTCAGGCGCTTCTCATTGGGAATGCCGTGGCACACGACGTGGTTCACCGACGAGCAGATGGTCTTCGGGAACCCCCGATACCCGACGTTGGCGGGAATCGCCTTCTGCACGTTCACGATGTGGTCGTGACAGATGCGATCCAGCTCTTCGGTGGTGACGCCGGGTTGCACGTGGGGCCCGATCATGTCGAGCACCTCCGCGGCCAGACGGCCCGCAATCCGCATCTTTTCCTGATCTTCCGGCGACTTGATGGTGACGTGCATTGAAGGCTCGCGACCCATGCTAAGGGTGCGTGTAAGACGTTGTTCCAATGGGGTCTTCATGGTATAAAGCGCGGCCTTTTTTGGCAAACAACCCCACACGCGCAACCGATAACCTGGCGGCTGGGTGTCCCGGACACGGCATTACGTCCTCGTAAAGCCCTGTTTCAGGATGTCCGTCAGGGGTGCGCGGAGGCTTAACCCAACAGGAGAATCGATCATGCCCGGCGTGTCCATGCGACAGATGCTGGAGGCGGGTGTCCATTTCGGACATCAGACCCGCTTCTGGAACCCGAAGATGGCCCCTTACATCTTTGGCGAACGTAACCGTATTCACATCATCAACCTCGAAAAGACGCAACCGATGTATTCGGAGGCGGCGAACTTCGTGAAGAACGTGGTCGCGGACGGCGGCAAGGTGCTGTTCGTCGGCACCAAGCGCTCGGCCCGCGAGGCGATGCAGGCCGAAGCCCTCCGCTGCGGCATGCCCTTCGTCAACCAGCGATGGCTTGGCGGCATGCTCACGAATTTCAAGACCATCCGCCAGTCCATCAAGCGTCTCACGGACATCACCGAGATGGCCACGAGCGGCCAGCTCGAGAAGCGCGGCAAGAAGGAAGCCACCATGCTCCGCCGCGAGCAGGAGAAGCTCGAGAAGAGCCTCGGCGGCATCAAGAACATGGAGTCGCTCCCGGACGCCATCTTCATCGTGGACGTGGGTCACGAGCAGATCGCGATCCATGAGGCCAAGAAGCTCGGCATTCCGGTGCTCGCGGTGGTCGACACCAACTGCTCGCCAGATGGGGTCGAATACGTCATTCCCGGTAACGACGACGCCATGCGCGCCATCCAGCTCTACGCCGCGGGCATCGCGGATGCCGTGCTCGAGGGCAAGGAGTCCGTGCCGGCCGTCGCCGTGGGCGAAGACGAGTTCGTCGAGCTCGACGAGCAC
The DNA here is from genome assembly GCA_040255575.1 of Pseudomonadota bacterium. Classification (GTDB taxonomy): domain Bacteria; phylum Pseudomonadota; class Gammaproteobacteria; order Steroidobacterales; family Steroidobacteraceae; genus JADGHX01. The sequence continues at coordinate 3,474 of JBDZVF010000033.1, forward strand.
GGCAACCCGCGCAAGAAATCGGCGAGAGGCCGCCCGGCGCCGCGTCCGGCAGCTGTGCGCAACAAACGCCAGCCCCAGCGTCGCCGCCCCGCGCCCGCCCAGGGCGAAGTGGTCGTCGGAGACGAGGTGGACGAGGCTGAAGATGCCATCGAAGCCGTGGCCGCCACGGTCGCCGTGCCGGCCGCGCCCCCGGCGAGCACCGCGCGTCGCCCCGGTGGTGACAGCGGCCAGCGTCGCCGCCGCAGCTGATGAGCGCCCATGACGAGGCGGGCCTGTTTGCGCAGGCCCGCCAGTCGCCAGGAGATTGACTGATGAATATTTCTGCAGATGCAGTGAAGCAGCTCCGTGAGCGCACCGGCGCGGGGATGATGGAGTGCAAGAAGGCCCTGGTGCAGACCAAGGGCGACCTCGATGCCGCCGCCGACCTCATGCGCAAGCAGGGGCTCGCGAAGGCCGACAAGAAGGCGTCCCGTGTGGCCGCCGAAGGCGTGATCGTGGTCGAGAAGTCCGCGGACGGCAAGTCGGCGGCCATGGTCGAAGTGAACTGCGAAACCGACTTCGTCTCGCGCGAAGCGGATTTCAAGGCGTTCGCGCAAGCTGTGGCCAGGACCGCGGCCGCCACGAAGGCGGGCGATGTCGAATCGCTCCTGGCGGCGAAGCTCGATGGGGCCGGCGAGACGGTCGATGAGCGCCGCCGCGCGCTGGTTGCGAAGATCGGCGAGAACATCAACGTCCGCCGTGTCACGCAGCTCTCGGCGCCGACTCATCTCGGGGCCTACGTTCACGGCACGCGCATCGGCGCGCTCGTCGCGCTCGAAGGGGGCGATGCTACCGTGGCGTACGACATCGCCATGCACGTGGCCGCGAGCAATCCGCAGTACGCGACGGTCGACGCCGTTCCGGCCGAAGCCGTGGCGAAGGAGCGGGCGCTGCTCGTCGAGCAGGCGAAGATCGAGAACTCCAGGGCCGAGAAGCCGAAGCCCGACGAGATCGTCGTGAAGATGGTCGAGGGCCGCCTGCGCAAGTCGCTGGCGGAGATCACGCTCGCCGGCCAGCCGTTCGTCAAGGAACCGAACGTGACCGTGGAGAAGCTGCTCGCCGGCGCGAAGGCGAAGGTGACGGCGTTCGAGCGCTTCGAAGTGGGCGCGGGCATCGAGAAGAAGCAGGAAGACTTCCGTGCCGAGGTGATGAAGCAGGTGCAGGGGAGCGGCGGCGGTTCCGCCACCCACTAACCCTTCGCCCGCCGCAAAAAACCCCGCTCCGGCGGGGTTTTTCGCACTTGTAGCAAACCCGGAAGGTCTATGAACGCAGCAGCACTTCCCTATAAACGCGTCCTCGTGAAGCTCTCCGGCGAGGCCCTCATGGGCGAGGGCGATTACGGCATCGATCCCGTCGTCATCAAGCGTATCGCGCTAGAGCTGCAGGAGCTCGTGGGAATGGGCGTGAACGTCGCCGTGGTCATCGGCGGCGGCAACATCTTCCGGGGCGCCGGGCTTGCGCGCGCCGGCATGGATCGTGTTACCGGCGATCACATGGGCATGCTCGCCACGGTGATGAACTCCCTCGCCCTGCAGGACGCGCTCGAAGGCCTCGGCATGCATGCGCGCGTCATGTCCGCCATCCGCATCAACCAGGTGTGCGAGGACTACATCCGCCGCCGCGCCGTGCGCCATCTCGAGAAGGGGCGGGTCGTGATCTTCGCGGCCGGCACGGGCAACCCCTTCTTCACCACCGATACCGCGGCCTCGCTGCGCGCCATCGAGATCAACGCCGACCTGCTGCTGAAGGCGACCAAGGTCAACGGCGTGTACGACGACGATCCGGTCAAGAATCCCAAGGCGAAGCACTACTCGCGCCTCACGTTCGACAAGGTGCTCGCCGATCGCCTGAACGTGATGGACGCGACGGCCATCGTCATGTGCCGCGACAATCGCTTGCCGCTGCGCGTGTTCAATCTCAACAATGCCGGCGACCTGCCGCGCATCGTGCGCGGCGAGGACGTCGGTACGCTGGTCACGTTCGACTGACAGCTAAGGAGTCGGACCCATGCTCGAAGACATCAAGAAAGACGCCGCCACCCGCATGACGAAGTGCGTGCAGACGTTCCAGGCGGATACGCGGAAGCTGCGCACGGGCCGTGCGCATCCGAGCCTCGTCGAAAACCTGAAGGTGGATTACTACGGCTCGGAAACACCGCTCAACCAGGTGGCGAACATCGCGGTCGAAGACGGCCGCACGCTCGTGATCTCCCCGTGGGAGAAGTCCGTGGTGCAGGCCATCGAGAAGGCGATCTTCAAGTCCGATCTCGGCCTCACGCCGATGACCGCCGGCACCGTCATCCGCATTCCGATGCCGCCGCTCACCGAGGAACGCCGCCGCGACATCACCAAGGTGATGCGTCAGGACGCGGAGAACGCTCGCATAGCCATCCGCAACGTGCGCCGCGATGTCATGCAGGACGTGAAGGAAGCCCTCAAGGAGAAGCTCATCACGCAGGACGAAGAGAAGAAGGCGGAACAGGACATCCAGAAGCTCACCGACAAGTACATCGCCGAGGTGGAAGTGGTGATGCAGGCCAAAGAAAAGGAAATCATGCAGGTCTAGTTCATGGGAAAAAATCGCCTCCTGACGATTTTTTCGAGACCCCTGCACGCTCGCCGGCGGCAAAAAGCGCGTTTTTTGCCGCCTGCCATGACGCGTAGCTACGCCCGGACTATGAATTGAGTATTCCTCGTCACATCGCGATCATCATGGACGGCAACGGGCGCTGGGCCGCGGCCCGCGGCCAGCCGCGCGCGGCCGGCCACAGGCAGGGCATCAGCTCGGTGCGTATGGCGATCGAGGAATGCGCGAAGCGGAACATCGAAGCGCTCACGGTGTTCGCGTTCTCGAGCGAGAACTGGAAGCGGCCGACGGACGAGGTGGCGAGCCTCATGGCGCTCTTCATGGATGCGCTCGATCGCGAGATCGCTGAGCTCCACAAGAACCAGGTGCGCGTGAAGTTCATCGGGGATCGCCGCAGCCTCTCGGTGCGCCTGCAATCACGCATCGCCGCCGCGGAGGAGATGACCGCGGGCAACACGGGCCTCAGGCTGCAGGTGGCCGTGAGCTACGGCGGCCGCTGGGATATCGCCGAAGCCGCTCGCAAGCTCGCCAAGCGTGTGGCCGGCGGCTCGCTGCGCGCGGACGACATCACTGAAGACGATGTGGCCGCTGCCCTCGAGCTCACCGGGGTGCCGGATCCGGACCTCCTCATTCGCACGGGTGGCGAACGGCGCATCAGCAATTTCCTGCTGTGGAATCTCGCTTACACGGAGCTCTATTTCACCGACAAGCTCTGGCCGGAGTTCGACGTCGCGGCACTCGAAGACGCTCTCGAGTTCTTCGCAGGCCGCGAGCGGCGGTTCGGTCTCACTGGCAACCAGCGCGCCGCGTCCGCAAGCGGCTGAAAAGTCCACACGCATGGCCGAAAGCATCAAGAAGAGGGTGGCGACTGCGGCTGTGCTGATTGCGGTGGTGCTCATGGTCGTGCTTCTGTTGCCGCCTGTCGCCACCGTCATTGCGCTGACGCTCGTCGTGCTCGCTGGAGCATGGGAATGGTCCGGTTTTCTTCGAGCCCCGCGCTCGTGGCAGCGCTTCGGCTATGTGGCGGTGGTGGCTGTGCTGCTGCCTGTAGTTTGGTACTACTCGGCCTACGAGCAGGGGCTCAAACTCGTGCTCCAGATTGCCATCGTGTGGTGGCTGATCGCGCTAGGCTGGATCCTGTTTGCGCCCCAGCGTGTTACCTCGTGGGCGGCCGCCGTCGCCGGCCTTCTTGCGCTCGTGCCGGCGTGGATCGCGCTCGCGAGGCTGCGGATGGATTTCGACCGAGGTGCCGAGTGGGTCCTGTTCGCCCTCATTCTCGTACAGATGGCCGACATCGGCGCCTTCTTCGTGGGCCGCCGCTTCGGCCGGCGTCGTCTCGCCCCCACCGTATCGCCGGGCAAAACGTGGGAAGGCGTGATCGGTGGCTTCCTGGCGAGCGGCCTCGTCGCCATCGCCGGCAGCAGCTATTTCGATGTTCCCCTGCTGCAGTTCCTTCCCCTGTGTCTGGCGGTCATCGGCTTTTCGATCGTGGGCGATCTCACCGAGAGCCTGCTCAAGCGATTCGCGGGTCTCAAGGACAGCGGTCGGCTCTTCCCGGGCCACGGTGGCGTGATGGATCGCATCGATAGCGTCACCGGCGCGGTGCCCGTGCTCTTTCTCGGATTGCTGCTGCTCGGGGTCGCACCGTGATCGGCGTGACGGTGCTCGGCTCAACGGGCTCGATCGGCGAGAGCACGCTGGACGTGCTCGGCCGGCATCCCGATCTCTATCGGGTGGTCGCGCTCGCGGCCCGACGGAACGCTGTGAAGCTCGCCGAGCAGATCATTCGGTGGAAGCCGCAGTTCGCCGTGCTTGCTGATGAAAGCTGCGTCCCGGAGCTGAAGGAGCGCCTCGCGCGTGCCGGCCACGCGGGAACGCAGGTGCTCGGCGGCGAGGACGGCCTCGTCGAAGTCGCAGCCCATTCTTCATCGGATTACGTCATGGCCGCGATCGTCGGCGCGGCCGGCCTGCGCAGCACCTTCGCCGCCGTCAATGCCGGCAAGCGGCTGTTGCTCGCGAACAAAGAATCTCTCGTGATGGCTGGCCCGCTGCTCATCAGCGCCGCCAAGACATCCGGCGCCACGCTCCTGCCGGTGGATAGCGAGCACAGCGCCATCTTCCAGTGCTTGCCCGCGAATGCGCGCGCAGGCGAAACGCCGAAGGGCGTGCGTCGCGTGCTGCTCACCGCGTCCGGCGGCCCGTTCCTCGACTGGTCTTCCGATCGGCTCGCCACGTGCACGCCCGAGCAGGCCTGCGCGCACCCGAACTGGGTGATGGGTCGGAAGATTTCCGTCGACTCCGCCACGCTGATGAACAAGGGGCTCGAGCTCATCGAGGCCGCGTTGCTCTTCGGGCTGGACCCCGCGCAGGTCGAGGTCGTGGTCCATCGCCAGAGCATCGTGCACTCGCTGGTCGAGTACATCGACGGGTCGCTGCTCGCGCAGCTTGGCTCGCCGGACATGCGCACGCCCATTGCGTATGCCCTTGCCTGGCCGGAGCGACTATCGTCCGGTGTAGAATTTCTGGACTTGATCCGTGCGGCGCGCCTCGACTTCTGCGCGCCGGACGTCGAACGGTTCCGTTGCCTGGCGCTGGCGCAGGCGGCGGCTCGCGCCGGGGGGCTGCACCCGGCGATACTCAACGCGGCGAACGAGGTGGCCGTGCAGGCGTTCCTCGATCGGCAGTTGAACTTTCCGGGAATCGCCGGGGTCTGTGAGGCCGTGCTGGCAAAGATGACAGGCGGCCCCACTTCGGGCCCGATCCGCGGTCTCGAGGATGTGCTGGGCGCAGATGCCGAGGCAAGGCGGCTGGCCCGGTCACTCCTTCCTTCGGTGCAAGCCTGCGAGCGAGGGGCTCACGCATGAATTTTGCCTGGTACCTGTTGTGGTTCATCGTGGCCGTGAGCCTGCTGGTCACGGTGCACGAGTTCGGCCACTTCTGGGTGGCGCGCCGTCTCGGCTTCAAGGTGCTGCGATTCTCTGTCGGTTTCGGCAAGCCGCTCTTCGAGCGGCAGGGTGCCGACGGCACCGTGTACGCAATCGCCATGCTGCCCCTGGGCGGCTACGTGAAGCTGCTCGATGAGCGCGAGGGCCCGGTGGCACCGGCGGAGCTGTCGCGCTCCTTTACCCGCAAGCCGCCCTGGCAGCGCATTCTCGTGCTGCTCGCGGGCCCCGCTTTCAACATCCTTTTCGCGATCCTCGTCCTGTGGGGCACGCTGCTGTCACAGGGAACCATCGAGCAGCCGCGCCCGGTCATCGGAGATGTGGTGGCCTCGTCGGTTGCCGGCCGCGGCGGCCTGCGCAGTGAGGATCTCGTGCTCAGCGTCGATGGCGAACCGATGACCGCCCGGCGCGATGTGCTCTTCGCGCTCCTGGATTCGCTCACTGCCAACGGCCGCGCCACGCTCACCGTGAAGGGCAAGGACGGCGCAATCCGCCAGGTCCCGCTCGAAGTCGGCGACCACGCCGCGCGGCGCAAGCTCACCGAGCCCGCGGCGCTCTTCAGTGGGCTCGGCTTCGATTTCTGGCAGCCGACGATCCCAGCGGTCATCGGGAAGGTGGGCGAGCCCGCGGCGACATTCGGCCTGCGCCAGGGCGACCGCATCATCGAGCTGAACGGCCAGCCCACCAATGATTTCGCCGGCATCTACAAGGTCACGAGCGCCGCACGGCCGGGCGACATCGTCACCGTCAAGTATCTGCGCGACAACGTGGAGCACTCGGTCCGCGTGACGCTCGGCGGCCAGAAGGGGCCGAACGGCAATGAGATCGGCAAGCTCGGCATCGGCCCCGTGCCGGTGAAGCTGCCCGAGTCGATGATCGTGCGCACGCAGCTCGACACGCTCGGCGCCTTCACGGCGGCGTGCACCGAGGCGTGGGACATGACGATGCTCCAGGTGCGCCTGGTCTCGCGCATGATCACGGGCTCCGTGTCGCTCAAGAACTTGAACGGGCCGCTGTCGATCGCCGAGTTCGCGGGGGAGTCCGCGAGCGGGGGCGCGATGTCGTTCCTCGGATTCCTGGTGCTCATTTCCCTGAGCCTCGGGTTCCTCAACCTGCTGCCGATTCCGATACTCGATGGCGGCCAGGTGGTGTTCCAGCTGGTGGAGTGGCTGAAGGGCAGCCCGCTGTCCGAGCGCGCGCAGGTGTTCGGCCAGCAGATTGGCATCGCACTGCTGATCCTCATGATGGGCGTGGCCCTGTTCAACGACGTTGCGCGCCAGATTGGCCCGGCGCTCTCCGGCCAGTAACCGACAGGCACGTTGCACATGTCGGTGTTCGAATAACCAAGGCGTTACGAAACGTCATCATCTTTTGAAGGGGCGGATCTGCATGCGCCGTGCGGCACTCTCGGTTGCGTTCTTCGTTCAGGCGGCACTGGCCGCATCGGCGGCCCATGCCCAGCTATTGAACCGGGCACCCGCCGCGCCGCCGCCCGAACCCGGCTTCCGCGTCGGCAACATCAAGGTCGAAGGCCTGCAGCGCATCTCCGAGGGCACGGTCTACAACTACCTGCCCGTGAACATCGGGGACCAGCTGACGCCGCAGCGTGTGCGCGAGGCGATTCGCGCACTCTACAACACCGGTTTCTTCCGCGACGTGCAGCTGCGCCAGGATGGCGACACCCTCGTTGTCGTGGTGCTCGAGCGGCCCTCCATCGAGAGCTTCGAGATCACCGGTAACAAGGAGATCAAGACCGAGGATCTGCAGAAGTCCCTGCGCAACGTCGGCCTTGCGACCGGCAAGACCTTCGACCGCTCGGTGCTCGACCTCGTCGAGCAGTACCTCACTGAGCAATACTTCAGCCGCGGCCGCTACGGCATGCAGGTGAAGGAGACGGTGGAGGACCAGCCCGGCAACCGTGTGCGGGTGAAGATCGACATCAAGGAAGGCAAGCGCGCCCGCATCCGCCAGATCAACATCGTCGGCAACGAGTCCTTCAAGGAGAAGGACATCCTCGAGACGTTCGAGCTCAAGACGCCGAACTGGCTCTCCTGGTACAAGCAAGACGACCGCTATTCCCGCGAGACCCTGCAGGGCGATCTCGAGAAGCTGCGCTCGTTCTACATGGACCGCGGCTACGCCAACTTCAACGTCGAATCGACCCAGGTCGCGATCTCGCCCGACAAGGAAGACATCTTCATCACGATGAACGTGAACGAGGGCAAGGTCTTCAAGGTGAGCGAAGTGAAGCTCTCCGGCACCTTCGTGGTGCCCGAGGCGGAGCTGCGGCGTTACCTCCTCATCGGCAAGGGCGACCAGTTCAACCGCAAGCTCATCACCACCACGCAGGAGCTGATGCAGAACCGCCTCGGCGCCGATGGGTACGCGTTCGCGAAGGTCGACCCGGTGCCGACGCCGAACAACGAGACGAACGAAGTGTCGCTCACGTTCTTCGTGGATCCGGGCAACCGCGTGTACGTGCGCAACATCACTTTCGGCGGCATCAACCGCATCAACGACGAGGTGCTCCGGCGCGAGATGCGCCAGCTCGAGGGCGCGTGGCTCTCGAATATCGCGCTCGAGCGCTCCAAGCAGCGCATCCAGCGCCTGCCTTATGTGAAGAAGGTCGATTCGGAGACGACGCCCGTGGCCGGCGCGCCCGACCTCGTGGATGTCGACTTCCGGGTGGAAGAGGGCCCGAGCGCCCAGCTCGGTGGCGGCATCGGCTACTCCGAGTCGCAGAGCTTCATCCTGAATGGCAACTACGCCGACGCCAATTTCATGGGCACCGGCAAGCGCATCGCGTTCGACCTGAATGCGGGCCGCTACTCGAAGGTCTACAGCTTCACGCACACGAACCCGTACGTGACCGTGGACGAGCTGTCGCGCACCTGGTCCCTGACCTACCGTGACGTCACGCAGTTCGTGTCGTCCTCGTCGGATTTCGGCTCGAAGACCATCGCCGCCGGGCTCGATTATGGTTACCCGATCACGGAGTACCAGACGATCCGCTTCGGCGGCTCGCTGCAGAGCTCGCAGCTCCTCGCGAACAACGGCGGCAGCGCCGAGCAGGCGCTCTTCTGGGTGCAGAACAACGGCAATACGCGCACGCGCGAGGTGGACGATCCCTTCTTCGGGCACCTCGTTTTCTCGGAAACCCGCTTCAAGACCGCGGAGCTGAACCTCGGTTGGAGCTACAACTCCCTCAACCGGGCGCTCTTCCCGGACCGGGGCACCCGCCACTCCGTGGGCCTTTCGTACACGGTGCCGGGCAGCGAGGTGAAGTACTACGTCGCGAGCTACGACTTCCTGAATTTCATCCCGTTCTGGAAGCGTTTTGCCCTGTCCACGAACCTCAGCATCGCCTATGGTGCGGCCCTCGGGGACACGACCTCGCTGCCGCCTTACCGCAACTTCTACGCGGGTGGCCCGGATTCGGTGCGAGGCTATCGGGAGAGCCGCCTCGGGCCGAAAGACAACTTCGGCAATCCGTACGGCGGTAACCTGCGCACCGTGGGCCGGGTCGAGGCCATCCTGCCGTTGCCGGAGAAATTCCAGAGCAGCGCCCGTCTCAGCCTGTTTTATGACATCGGCAACGTGTTTTCGACCAAGGGTGTGAGCTTCCCGAGCAAGCCCCAGCCGGTGTTCGACCCGAACACGGGGGAGGTGGTCGACTCGACTACCGTACCTCTGGACTACAACTTCAAGTATTCTAGTTTGAAGAAATCGGCCGGCATTTCAGTCCAGTGGCTTGCTCCGCTCGGCCTGTTCCGGTTCAGCTACGCCTTCCCGTTCAATGCGGACAAGGGCGATGCTTTCCGATACGAAGACGAGATAGAACGCTTCCAGTTCTCTATCGGTCAGGCGTTCTGATGCCGACCCGACAGCGCGCTGGGGGTCATCGCGGCCGACGAGCCGTTCTGCTAGAGGTGAGTGTTCTGTGACGCGTGTGAATATTTCGAAGCTGTGGGTCCTCACGTTGCTGGCGGCCGCGTTCGCCATGCCGGCGTGGGCCGAGACGAAGATCGCGGTGGTGGACTACGGCCGGCTGGTCGAGGAGTCCCCCCAGGCCAAGGCGGCCATGGATGCCATCCGCACCGAGTTCACGCCCAAACAGCGCGAGCTCGAGACGATGGCCCAGTCGCTCAAGACCAAGAACGACAAGCTGGAGAAAGACCGCGCCACCATGAGCGCGGACCAGGTGAGCCGTACCGAGAAAGAGATTCGCGACGGCTCGCGCGACCTGCAGCAGAAGCGTGCGGAGATCCAGGACGATTTCACCGCCCGCCGCAACGAGGAGATGTCCCGCCTGCAGCGCTCGCTCATCGAGGAGGTGCGTTCGTATGCGAAGGCGCAGAACTTCGATCTCGTGATCGCCGATGGCGTCATCTACTCGACCGCCGCGCTCGACATCACGCCGGCGATCCTGAGCGCCATGCAGGCGAAGGCGCCGAAGCCTGCCGCGGGCAGCGCCGCGCCGAAGCCCCCCGCGAAGTAAACCCGACTTCTTCCGAGACCCTGCACAGTGGCTGGCGGCGAGAAGCGTGGTGTTTGCCACCTTGCGCAGCGCCCACGTGGTGTGAGGGCCTGAGGTATGTCCCTTTCGCTCGGTGAGCTCGCAGTCCGTTTCGGCTGCGAGCTTCGCGGCGATCCTGATGCGCGCGTCGACAGCATCGCGAGTCTTTCGGGCGCGCATGCGGGCGCCGTCACGTTCCTCGCCAATCCGAAGTTGCGATCGGTGCTCGAGCACACTCAGGCCACCGTCGTCGTGCTCGACAAGAGATCGGTGGATGCGTGCCCGGTCGCAGCGCTCGTTACAGCCAATCCGCACGCTACATTCGCGCGCATTGCCACGCTGCTGTATCCGCGGCCTCTAGCGCCTCCCGGTATTCATCCCACGGCGCTCATCGCGCCGGATGCGAAGGTCGATCCGACCGCGCACATCGGCCCGTTCGTGGTCATCGGACCGAAGGTGGTCATCGGCGCGCGCGCGTCCATCGGGCCGCACTCCATCGTGGAAGAGGGCGTCGTGGTGGCCGAAGACGTGCGGCTCGTCGCGCGCGTCACGCTCTGTCATCACGTGCAGATCGGCGCGCGCTGTGTGCTGCAGCCCGGCGCCGTCATCGGCGCGGACGGGTTCGGGTTCGCGAATGATTCGGGCCGCTGGCTCGCGGTGCCGCAGGTCGGCAGCGTGATCCTGGGGCCGGATGTGGAGATCGGCTGCAACACCACCATCGACCGCGGCGCCATCGGCGACACGGTGCTGGAAGAGGGTGTGAAGCTCGATAACCAGATCCAGATCGGCCACAACTGCTACATCGGCGCGCACACCGCGATGGCCGCGTGCGTGGGCCTTTCCGGCAGCGTCACCGTGGGCAAGCGCTGCATGATCGGCGGCATGGCGGGCATCGTCGGCCACCTCTCCATCTGCGATGACGTGGCGGTTACCGGGCTTTCGATGGTGAGCCGAACCATCACGCGTCCCGGCGTATACTCCGGCGGCATTCCGGCGGAGGAGGCGCGCACGTGGCGCCGTATCGTGGGCCGCCTGAAACGTATCGACACCATGGCCAGCCGCATCGGCGCGCTCGAACGCGCCACGGGCTTGCGGACGGCCGAAGAAGACGACAACGAAAGGTCTCAAGGGCGCAGCGATGAGTGATTCCATCCAGCTCGACATCAATGCCATCCTGAAGCAGCTTCCGCATCGCTATCCCTTCCTGATGGTGGATCGCGTGACCGAGTGCATCAAAGGCAAGAGCATTCGGGCGCTGAAGAACGTGACGTACAACGAGCCGTTCTTCACCGGCCACTTTCCGCATCGTCCGGTGATGCCGGGCGTGATGATCATCGAAGCGCTTGCGCAGACCGCCGGCATCCTGGCGTTCGTCACCGCGGGCGTGATCCCGGACGAGAGCACGCGCTTCTTCTTCGTCGGCATCGACAAGGCGCGTTTCAGGAAGCCTGTGGAGCCTGGCGATCAGCTCGTGCTCACGGCCACCCTCGAGCGCGCCATGAAGGGCATCTGGAAGTTCTCGACCACCGCCCTCGTGGACGGCGTCGAAGTCTGCCACGCTGAAATGATGGTCGCGCCGGAAGCCGGCAGCGGCGCAAGCAAGGCGACCGCCGCGGTCACGGCGGGTGCCACGTCGTGATCGACCCGCGCGCGGTCATCTCACCGAAGGCCGAGCTCGCCGCCGACGTGACCGTCGGCGCGTACTCGATCATCGGTCCTGACGTGATCATCGGGCCCGGCAGCGTGATCGGGCCGCACGTGGTCATCAACGGCCCGACGCGCATGGGCTCGCACAATCGCGTGCACCAGTTCGCCTCGCTCGGCGATGCCCCGCAGGACAAGAAATACGCCGGCGAGCCCACGCGGCTCGAGATCGGCGATCGCAATGTGTTTCGCGAGTCCTGCACGCTCAATCGCGGCACCACGCACGACAAGGGCGTCACCACCGTGGGCAGCGACAACCTGTTCATGGCGTACTCGCACGTCGCGCATGATTGCGTGATCGGCAACAACATTGTGTTCGCCAACGGCGCCACGCTCGGCGGTCACGTGCAGGTGGGGGACTGGGTCACGCTCGGTGGGCTCTGTGCGATCCACCAGTTCTGCAAGATCGGGCCGTATGCGTTTATCGCGGGCGGCGCCATCGTGACGCGGGACGTACCGAACTACGTGATGGTGGCGGGCAACCCCGCCGAGCCGCACTCGATCAACACGATCGGCCTCAAGCGTCGCGGCTTCACGGAGGAGCAGGTTCGCAACGTGCGCAACGCGTTCCGCATCCTCTATCGCTCCGACCTGCTGCTGGCGGACGCGGTGGCGAAGCTGACCGAGCTCGGCAAGACGCAGCCCGAAGTGGCGGCGTTCGTCGCGTTCATCGGCACCTCAGAACGCAGTCTCATCCGCTAGCCTTGTCGACGATCTTGCCGTGGCGCTGAGGGTAGGGCTGGTCGCGGGCGAAACCTCGGGCGACACGCTCGGGGCCGCGCTCATCACGGCGATCCGTGCGCGCGTGCCGGATGCGCAGTTCTTCGGCATGGCCGGGCCGAAGATGGTGGCATTCGGCTGCGAGCCCTGGGCTTCCTCGGATGACCTCGGGGTGATGGGGCTCGTCGAAGTGCTCACGCATCTGCCCCGTCTGCTCCGGCTGCGCGGCATGCTCATCAAGCGATTCCAGCAGGCCCGTCCCGACGTGGTCGTCGGCATCGACGTGCCGGACTTCAATCTCGGGCTCGAGAAGAAGCTGAAGCGCGCCGGGCTGCGCACCGTGCAGTACGTGAGCCCGCAGGTGTGGGCGTGGCGGCAGGGCCGGGTGAGGACGATCGGGCAGTCGACGGATCTCGTCTTGTGCCTCCTGCCCTTCGAAACGGAGTTCTACACGCGGCACGGCGTGCGCGCGGAGTTCGTGGGGCATCCGCTGGCCGATCAGATTCCTCTCGAGATCGATCGCGCCGGCGCGCGCGAGGCGCTCGGGCTCGACCCGGCGGCGTGGGTGATCGCGCTGCTGCCGGGGAGCCGCATGGGGGAAGTGGAGCGGCTCGCCCGCGACTTCATCGGCGCCGCGGCGTGGATCGCCGCACGGGAGCCTGCGACAAAGTTCGTGGCACCAATGGCTTCGCAGCGGGTGCGAGAAAGTTTCGAGAAGCAGCGGGCGCACGTGGCGGGCGCACCGCAGATCACCGTGCTCGAGGGCCAGGCGCAGCGGGCGCTCGCTGCCGCCGACGGCGTTATAGTCGCGTCCGGCACGGCGACGCTCGAAACCACGTTGAGCAAGCGGCCGATGGTGGTGGCCTACCGGCTGGGGGCCATCACGGCGTTTTTATTGAGGCGATTGGGGTTGGTGAAGGTGCCGTACTTTTCACAACCGAATTTGTTGTTGGGGCGCAGGCGCGTCCCCGAGTTTTTCCAGGAGGCGGTGACGCCTGCGGCGCTCGGTGAGGCGCTGCTCGGGCAGCTTGCCGACCCGGCGCAGGTGTCTGCGCTTCAGAGCGAGTTCCTCAGCGTGCATCAGGTGCTGAGGCGCGGTGGGGCGGACAGGGCCGCGAGCGCGATTTTGAATTACGTCGGAGCGCCATGAGGCTCGTCACTTCCAGGAATTACCGCGTGCGCGTTGCCGGCGTCGACGAAGCCGGCCGCGGGCCGCTCGCGGGGCCGGTCGTGGCGGCCGCGGTCATCCTCGACCCCAATCGGCCGATCCGGGGCCTGGCGGACTCGAAGCAGCTCACGCCCGAAGAGCGCGAGATCCTCGCGCCGAAGATTCGCGCGCGCGCTGTCGCGTGGGCAGTGGGTTGGGCCGACCGCGACGAGATCGACAGCATCAACATTCTCCAGGCCACCTTCCTGGCCATGCGTCGCGCCTTGATGGGCCTCGCGGTGTGCCCCACGCACATCCAGGTGGACGGCAACAGACTGCCGCGCGTCCACGACCTCGATCTCGGTTGCACCATCGAAGCCATCATCGGCGGTGACGATTCGCACGCGCCCATCAGCGCCGCATCGATCCTCGCGAAAACCACGCGCGACGCGCTGATGGTGCAGCTCGACGCGCGCTATCCGGGCTTCGAGTTCAGTGCCCACAAGGGCTACTCGACGCCCATGCATCTCGCCGCGCTCGAGCGGCACAAGCCCTGCCCGCAACACCGGCGCTCGTTCCAGCCGGTCGCTGAGCTGCTCGACACCGTGGAGTTCATGCATCAGCTCAGCTTCGATGACGACGAGAGCGTGCCGGCATGAGCGCTTCGTTCGTCCACCTGCGATTGCACACGGAGTACTCGCTCGTCGACAGCGTCGTGCGCGTGGAAGATCTGGTCTCGGCTACAGCCGCCAAGGGCATGCCCGCCGTCGGCATCACCGACCAGAACAACCTCTTCGCGATGGTGAAGTTCTACAAGGCGGCGCTGGGCACGGGCATCAAGCCGATCATCGGCGTCGACCTGTTGATGCGCGAGTACGGCGATCGCGCGACGCCGTCGCGTCTCACGCTGTTGTGCCAATCGCCCGACGGTTACGGGAACGCCACGCGCCTCGTGAGCCGCGCGTATCTGGAAGGCCAGCAGCGCGGCGTCCCGACGATCGATCGTTCCTGGCTCACGACCGAGAACATCAGCGGCCTCATCGCCATCTCCGGTGCGATGGAGGGGGACATCGGCCGCGCGCTCGTGAACGGCAAGGAGAAGGATGCCGACCAGGCGCTCACGCGCTGGCTGGAGCTCTTCGACGGCCGCTTCTACATCGAGCTTCAGCGGCTTGGCAGGCCCGGCGAAGAGCCGTATATCGCCTCCGCGGTTTCTCTCGCGTCCAAACGCGGCGTGCCCGTCGTCGCGACCAACGATGTGCGCTTCATCAAGCCGGACGACTTCGAGTCGCACGAAGCGCGCGTCTGCATCAATGACGGCACGCTGCTCGGGGACACGACCCGACCCCGCAAATACACGAACCAGCAATACCTGCGCTCGCCCAAGGAGATGGCGGAGCTGTTCTCGGATATCCCCGAAGCGCTCGCCAACTCCGTGGAGATCGCACGCCGCTGCAGCCTGACGCTGAAGCTCGGTGAAAGCCGCCTGCCCGAGTATCCGGTGCCCGAAGGCGACACCACGAACTCCTTCATCCGCAAGGAGGCCGCGCGCGGCCTGGAAGAGCGGCTGCAGAAGCTGAACGTGAAGGACCCCGAGCGCTATCGCGAGCGTCTCGAGATCGAGCTGAACGTCATCTGCCAGATGGGCTTCCCGGGCTACTTCCTCATCGTCGCGGACTTCATCCGCTGGGCGAAGAGCAACGGGGTGCCGGTGGGGCCGGGTCGCGGCTCGGGCGCGGGCTCGCTCGTGGCGTATTGCCTCGGCATCACGGATCTCGACCCGCTCGCGTACGACCTGCTGTTCGAGCGCTTCCTCAATCCGGAGCGCGTCTCGATGCCCGACTTCGACGTGGACTTCTGCATGGAAGGCCGCGACCGCGTCATCGAATACGTCGCGGACAAGTATGGGCGCGAGCGGGTCTCGCAGATCATCACCTACGGCACGATGGCGGCGAAGGCCGTGGTGCGCGACTGCGGCCGCGTGCTCGGCATGAGCTACGGCTTCGTCGACCGCATCGCGAAGCTCGTGCCGTTCGAGCTCGGCATCACGCTCGATGATGCTCTGGAAAAGGAGCCGGAGCTCAAGAAGCTCTACGACACCGAAGAGGAGATCAAGAACCTCATCGATCTGGCGCGCTCGCTCGAAGGGCTGACGCGCAACGCCGGCAAGCACGCGGGCGGCGTCGTGATCGCGCCCTCGGTGCTCACGGATTTCGCGCCGCTCTACTGCGAAGAGGGCGCGAAGAACGTCGTCACGCAGTTCGACAAGGACGACGTCGAGGCCTCGGGCCTCGTGAAGTTCGACTTCCTCGGCCTGCGCACGCTCACCATCATCGACTGGGCGGTGAAGACCATCGACCGCCGGCGGGCCGCGGAGGGCCTGCCGCCCTTCGACCTCAACGCGATCTCGATGACGGACGAGAAGAGCTATGCGCTCCTCAAGGCCTGCAAGACCACCGCGGTGTTCCAGCTCGAATCGCGCGGCATGAAGGACCTCATCCGCCGCCTGCAGCCGGACTGCTTCGAGGACATCGTGGCGCTCGTTGCGCTCTTCCGCCCCGGCCCGCTGCAGTCGGGCATGGTGGATGACTTCATCGACCGCAAGCACGATCGCACCGGCCAGCCGATCGATTATCTGCATCCGGACCTGAAGCCGGTCCTGTACCCGACGTACGGCGTCATCCTGTACCAGGAGCAGGTGATGCAGATCGCTCAGGTGCTCGCGGGTTACACGCTCGGCGGCGCCGACATGCTCCGCCGCGCGATGGGCAAGAAAAAGCCGGAGGAGATGGCGAAGCAACGCGCCATCTTCCTGGAAGGCGCGACGAAGCGCGGCGTCGATGAGAAGCAGGCCGGCAACATCTTCGACCTCATGGAGAAGTTCGCGGGATACGGCTTCAACAAGTCGCACTCGGCCGCGTACGCGTTGCTTTCGTATCAGACCGCGTTCCTGAAGGCGCATTACCCCGCGGCGTTCATGGCCGCGGTGATGTCCGCGGACATGGCGCACACGGACAAGGTGGTCACGCTTATCCGCGACTGCCGCGAATCCTGCGGGCTGGAAGTGAAGCCGCCGGACGTGAACGTGTCCCGCTTCGAGTTCACCGTCGATGATGACAGGAGCATTCGTTATGGCCTCGGCGCCGTGCGCGGCGTGGGGCACGGCGTGGTGGAAGCGATTATCGCGGAGCGCGAAGCGCACGGGCCGTTCACGAGCATCGAGAACCTGTGCCGGCGCCTGGACCTCTCGAAGCTCAATCGGCGCGTGCTCGAAGCGCTCATTCGCTCCGGCAGTCTCGATTCACTGAACAGCAACCGCGCGACGATGATGCAGCGGCTGCCGGCCGCCATGCAGCTCGGGGATCAGAGCCACAAGGCGCTCGATGCCGGCCAGAACGACATGTTCGGCCTCGCAACGGCTGATCGCAGCCAGGCAGCAGATATCCTGCAGAACGCGCCGACGCTGCCGGAATGGAGCGAGCGGGTGCGCCGCGAGGGCGAGCGCGAGACGCTGGGGCTGTATCTCACCGGGCATCCGATGGATGCATTCGAGAGTGGTATCGCGCGCTTCGTGACGCACCGGCTGGTCGATCTCGTGAGCGAGCGCCCGAGCGGGGGCGGCGGCGACGGCGGGTATCGCGGCTTCGGCGGCGGCAAGCCCGTGACCGTCGCGGGCGAGATCAACGAGGTGAAGAAGCGCGGTCCGCGTACCATGGTGACGCTGGACGATGGCACGGGCTGGCTCGAAGTCACGCTGTTCGAGGATACGTTCCAGCTTTATCGCGATCTCATTGCCAAGAACTCGTTGGTCATTGTCGAGGGAATGCTGCGGTTCGATGAGTTCAGCGACGGCTGGCGGCTCTCGGCGAAGAAGGTGAAGGCGCTGGAGAAGGCGCGTGAGGAGCAGGCGAGGCGGCTGGTGCTTCGATGGCCGCAGGGGCAGGAGCCTGCCCAGTGCAGCAGCCGGTTGGCGGAAATCCTGCGCCCGTGGCGCGGCGGGCCATGCGCGATCACTGTGGAGTACCGCGGCCGCGGCGCCGCCGGGGCCCTGACCCTCGGGTCGGACTGGAACGTGAAGCCCACCCGCGAACTGATCGAGCAGCTGGAGACTTTCGTCGGGGACGCGGGCCTGCGCGTGGTTTACGGCGCGCCATCGGGGACGAGCGCGGCCCACTGAGCCGCCGAAGCGGCGCGTGCCTCTGCGCGAACCCAGCGGCGCCTGAGCGCGCGCCGTGCGTCCTGTCGCGGTCCCATGGCCTCAATCCAGTCAATAGCTTGCGCACGGCGGCCCCACCCCGTACGCTCGCGCATCGCTTGAAATCGCCCTCGCAGGGCAGTCACACCACACTCAATGGCCGTCGCATTCCTCGATTTCGAACAGCCCATCGCCGAGCTCGAAGCCAAGATCGAGGAGCTGAAACACGTCAGCTCCGACTCGGAAGTGAACATCCAGGACGAGATCTCCCGCCTGCAGGCCAAGAGCCGGCAGCTCACCACGAGCATTTTCGCGAACCTCTCGCCCTGGCAGATCACGCAGCTGGCGCGCCATCCGCAGCGGCCGTACACGCTCGATTACGCCAACTCAATCTGCGACGAGTTCCACGAGCTGCATGGCGACCGCATGTTCTCGGACGACCTCGCCATCGTCGGCGGGCTCGCGCGCATCGCGGGCCGGGCGGTCATCCTCATCGGCCATCAGAAGGGCCGGGACACGAAGGAGCGCGTCCGCCGCAACTACGGCATGCCGAAGCCGGAAGGGTACCGAAAGGCCCTGCGGCTCATGCATCTCGCGGAGCGCTTCGGCCTGCCGCTCGTCACGTTCATCGACACGCAGGGTGCCTATCCCGGTGTCGGCGCTGAAGAGCGCGGTCAGAGCGAGGCGATCGCGCGCAACCTGTTCGAGATGTCGGTGCTGCGAGTGCCGATCGTCAGCGTCGTCACGGGCGAGGGCGGTTCGGGCGGCGCTATCGCCATCGGTGTGTGCGATCGGCTGCTCATGCTCCAGTACAGCGTGTACTCGGTGATTTCGCCGGAAGGGTGCGCTTCCATTCTCTGGAAGAGCGCGGAGAAGAAAGAAGCCGCGGCGGATGCCATGGGGCTCACGGCGCAGCGCCTCTCGCAGCTCGGCCTCGTGGACGAGGTCATCGAGGAGCCGCTCGGTGGCGCGCATCGCAATCACCAGGTGACGGCGGAGCGTCTCAAGTCGGCGGTCGTCCGTCACCTGGCCTCGCTCGACAAATTCTCGCCCGACGAGCTGCGCGCGCAACGGCAGGCGAAGATCGCGTCCTTCGGCGTGTTCTCGGAAGCCAAAGAGAAAGAGTGACGCCGTGACAGGCGCGCCGGAATGAAAAGCGCAGCCTTCAACGAAGCGTGGCTCGAGGCACGGCTGGCGAAGCTGCTGCCGGATTTTCCTGATGTGTCGTTGTGTGTGGCGCTGAGCGGCGGACTCGACTCCGTGACGCTGCTCGCGGCGCTGGCCGCGATGGTGAAGAACGGTTCGAGCGCTGGGAGCAGAGGCGCGTCGGCGTTCGTGTCTCGGCGCGCGCGCGGCTCGGTAGCTCGGCGCGGGGGCGGCTCGGTAGCTCGGCGCGGGGGC
>JBDZVF010000034.1:0-22651 GCA_040255575.1 Pseudomonadota bacterium
GCGGCGACCGCACCGCTCTGCGCCTCCCGTCGCCGCAGCAGAAGCTGCTCCAAGCGCTGCAGGCGACCGGAAAACCCGTGGTGCTGGTGCTCACGACCGGATCGGCGATCGCCGTCGATTGGGCGAAGCAGAACCTGCCGGCGATCCTGGTCGCGTGGTATCCGGGTCAGCGAGGCGGAAACGCCGTCGCGGATATTCTGTTCGGCAAAACGAATCCGTCAGGCCGGTTGCCGGTCACGTTCTACAAGGCCGACGAGAAGCTGCCCGCGTTTGACGATTACAGCATGCGCAATCGCACGTATCGCTACTTCCAGGGCGAAGCGCTTTATCCTTTCGGCCACGGCCTCTCGTACACGCAGTTCGAATACTCAGGCCTCAATATAGAACGCAACGGCGAGAGCATCACCGCGACCGTGAACGTGAAGAACGTCGGCAAGCGCGCGGGTGCCGAAGTGGCACAGCTCTATGTGCGCGAGGTATCACCACCTGAGCCGCGCGCGGTGAAGGAACTGCGCGGCATTCAGAAGCTGACGCTGAAACCTGGGGAGTCCCGCCAGGCGACATTCAGGCTCGTGCCGAGCAAGGACTTCACGCATTACGACGTCGAGCACAAGCGGTACGCGGTCGACGCGGGAACGTATGAGCTGCAGGTAGGCGCCTCCAGCGCGGACATTCGCGCACGAGCGAATGTCACGCTGGACGCAGCTCAGTAGCGACCGAACGGCGTCACTGCGCCACGCCGATGATCGTCGGGAACAATGTGGCACTGGGCACTGAGCCGATCTGCAGGTCCGTGAATTTCAGGGTCTTGCCGGGCGCGCTGGCGTTCACCAGAACGACTCCCGACGTCGGGTCTTCGAGAATCGCAGCCGAAGGCTGAAAGCTGGGCGACACGAAGAGCGCCGCCGCCGGTGTGCTGCTGCGAACCAGCGGCGTCGGCGTGCGCGCAAAGTCGCTGCGCTGGAGGACGGAAGGCGTCAGCGTGCGGCTGTACAAATACACCCGATCCGCATCGGCGTAGACGCCGCCCCTCACGTTGGGCGCGATCAGCACATCCGCCGCCGACCCATCGAGCGTGACTTCGTACAGCGTGCCATCGCTGCCGGAGCCATTCGGGCCCCGCGTGATGAGCGCGGCGAGGCCGTCCGGTCGCAGATCGGAAAGGCCGACGACGTCGCCCTGTCTCACCAGCCGCGGCGTGTCGTTCGCGTCGATATTCACGACACTGATCCGCGCCGTCGTACCATTTGCGGCACGCCAGAGGTAGACGAGCCGACTCACGTCTTCGTCGGCGCGCCAGTCTTCGAGGACGGCGCCAGCGGGCATATCGAGGGTGAGGCGGCGCTCGACGTTCGGTGTGGTCGGGTCGATGAAGAACGCGCCGCCCTGGTTGCCATGCGTGCCAACGATGAGCACCCGTGTGCCGTCCGGCGATACGAGCACCTGAGATTCCTGGTCCGTGCTCGCGTACACGGGCGAGATTCGTTCCGGTGCGTCGAGATTACCCGTTCCCGCGCGGAAGAGTGCGTGCCCGTTGAGGTTCCCCGGCGAGGCCACGAAGTAGAGCGTCGGGCCCGTGCCGATCCACTGAGTAAAGCCCGTGAGGGTATTGCGCGATGACCCCACCGCCACGGCCGAGCCCGGATTAGCGGAGTCGAGCACGTAAAGGTTCGTCGGATCCCCCGACCCCGAGGCCGGACTGGTGGGATACGCGATCCATCGGTTGTCATCGCTGATGGCCACGGTGGCGCCGCTGATGAACGTGCGGCCGAGCGGGAGGGCGAACTTGACCGGCGCCGCATTCGCCGCCGGCTTCACGAAGAACAGCTCCGTCGTGCCCGCCCTCGCCGGATCGCCGCGCTCGTAGGCGACCAGCAGGCCGCTCTTCGACGTCCACATGTTCTGCAGCCGCACGTTGCCGGTCGCCGCGTTGGTGATCTTCGTGGACGAGATGAAGTCCGACACATACAACTCGTAGGTGCCGCTCGAGCCCCTGGCCGCGAAGAGCGCGCGGTACGCGGGCACATCGACGAACACCACCACGGAGGAGATCGAAAAACCACCGAGCGAGTTCGTGACCTTGTAGCGGAACTTCGTCACGCCCTTGAAGCCCGAGGGCAAGGTGAGCGCGACGCTGTGATCCGAATTGAAGGCCGCGCTCCCGACGCTCGGCGAATCCTCGATGGTGTAGGTCAGCGGCTCATGGGCCAGGTTCGTGTCGTTGGCCAGCACCGTGAGTGAGCCGGTGCCAGTGCCCGTGACCTCTAACCGGTCATCGGCGGTTTGCGGCGGATCCTCGCCGCCCGAGGACGGGCCATCGCTCTTGCAGGCCTTGAAGGCGCCCGTCGTGCTCACCATCAGCACCACGCACACGAGGGCGCGCCATGAGAATTTCATCCGGATCCCTGCCGTTCGAATTTCGAGGCGCATTCTAACGTGGGAGGGTGCGCCATCGGGCTGCAAATGCGGCCGCTGCCAACCCTGACGGGCATACAGCCTTTCGGCATCGCCGCCCGTCACGGTATCCAGAATGAGCAGCGTCCTGCCCGCCCTGCGCGCCTCCCCTTCCGCTGACGGCGGTGGGGCTGCTCTCGCCTCGCTCGATGGACTCTGTGTCAACGATGCCCTTCTCTTTCCAATGGGGGAGGCGACGCCTGAACGGCGTTCCCTACTCTCCGCCGCTTCACCTTCCGTAGGAGCGACCCATGAAATACCGCAAGCTCGGCCGCAATGGTCCGCAAGTCTCTGCCATCGGTTTCGGTGCGATGAGCATGGGTATCGCCAGCACCTACACGAGCAGCGTGCACAACGATGACGACGCCGTGGCGCTCATCCATCGCGCGCTCGAGCTCGGCATCACCCTGCTCGACACCGCGGATATCTATGGCGACTCGGAGCGACAAGTCGGCAAGGCCATCCAGGGCCGCCGCGATCAGGTGGTGCTCGCTACGAAGTTCGGCTTCACGGGAGCTGTCGGCGCGGCCCAGCGCGGCGTCGACGGCAGGCCAGAGTATGTGCGGCAAGCCTGTGAACGCTCGCTCGAGAAGCTCGGTGTCGAGACGATCGATCTCTACTACCTGCACCGGGTGGACCCCAACACGCCCATCGAAGAGACGGTTGGCGCGATGGCCGGGCTCGTTCGGGAGGGCAAGGTTCGATACATCGGCTTGTCGGAGCCATCTGCTGAAACAGTCAGACGCGCGCACAAGGTGCATCCCCTCACCGCGATTCAGTCGGAATATTCCCTGTTCACGCGTGACCCCGAAGAAGAAGTGCTGCCGACACTGGAAGAGCTTGGAATCGCGCTGGTCGCGTACAGCCCGCTCGGGCGCGGGTTCCTCGGCGGACGCTTTCGCAAGCTCGAGGATCTGGAGCCGAACGATTGGCGGCGGAACAATCCGCGCTTCCAGGGTGAGAACTTCGAGAAGAACCTCGCGCTGGCGGATCGCGTCACGGAGCTTGCGGCTCGGAAGAAGTGCACCCCCGCACAACTGGCGCTCGCGTGGTTACTGAATCGGCGGGATGACGTAGTGCCCATTCCAGGCACCAGCAGTATCCAACGCCTCGAGGAGAATGCGCGCGCGGTCGATATCGAGCTGAGTGACACCGAGATCGAGACGATCGAACAGGTGGCCCCGAAGGGTGCGGTGCTCGGCAAGCGGTACGACGCGGAAGGCTTCGGTTATCTGAACGGCTAGCGGGTCAGCGCTTCTCGGCGCCGGCGCCCGAAGCGTCGTGCGCCGAGAGCACTGCCAGCAGCTCGCGCGAAACCCGCTCGTCAATCTCCGCTGCGCATTGAAGCTGCACCGGATACCTCACCACCGCGTCCACACCCGAAGCGGAAAACCGCAGCTGCACTTGCGACTGCGGCTGCGGCTCGCTGGTCGCATGCGCTGACGCCGTTCTCTGAATGGCCTGCATCTGCCGCACCATCTCCTCGCGATAGTCCTCGATCACGCTTTGTGCGGCGGCGGCCAGCCGATCCTTCAACGCCGTGTAGTCGGCGCCGGCCGGCAACGCCAGCGTGACCTCGTGCCACGCAAGGTTGACGCCCGGAATCTGTTTGAAGAGCCCACCTGTGGCCTGAAAGATGACTGAGTTCGCGAATGCCACCACGCGCCCGGTCGGTCCCATGGGCCCACTGCCACTGAGCTCCATCAGATGCATGCGCACGAGCCCGAGATCGATCACCTCGCCCGTGACATTGCCGACCTGCACCCGATCGCCCACCCGCACGCCGTACTTGCCGATCAGGAAGAAGTAGCCGACCACCGACACCAGCACGCTCTGCATCGCCACCGCGAGACCCGCGGTGATCAGGCCCGCGAACGTCGCCAGCGACCCCAGCTCGGTGACGAACGTTGACGCGGCGATCACCACCACGAGCATCCAGAACACAATTCTTCGGAGCAGCAGCAGCCGCGAGCGCCGCCGTGTGTCCTGCACATAGCGGAACACGGCGCGCCGCCAGAGATCCGCAATCACGTACACCAGAACCAGCAGCCCGACAAAGAGAGCGAGCCGCCAACCGAGGGCTCTCAACGCCTCGCCGTACTGCCGATGCGTGGCTTGCTCCCAGTTGTTCAGGTTGCGTTGGTATTGCTTCAGCAGCACGTCCACCTTGTTGAGCGGAATCACGATCGATGAGGTCTGCTGGAACAGCCACGCGACCGTGTCGTACTGGTCCCGAATGGCCTTCAGCTCGGCAGCGCTCTTGCTGTTCGCATCGGCCTGCGCAGCGAGGTCATCGGCGCGCACGCTCAGTGCCTTCAGTTGATCCAGGGGCGGTTTCCGAATGCCGTCGAGCACGCGCTGCAATTGCTCGGTTCGGTCGCTCACGGTGTCGATGGTGCGGCCCTTGGCTGAAAGGCGCAGCACCGTTGCCGTCAAATCCCAGATGCCAAAGCGGCTGAGGGAGGTGTTGGCGACGAGGCTCAGCGCGCTCGAGTCCGAGGTCGAAGCAGCCGGCGTCGGCGTCGCTGCAGGCAGAACAGGCGTGGATGCCGGCACCGCCGCGGGGACGGAGGCTGCGATGGCGTCGATGTGCGCCTTCAACGCGTTGGCGCCGAAGCCGTTCGTGTCGTTCTGCGCGGCGTACTGCGTCATGTTGGCGAGCATGTTGCGTTGGGCGTTCACCATGTCGAGCTCGCCCTGGAGCACCCGAAGGCGCTCGCGCATATCCGCCCTGTTCCTGCTGGTCCCCGTGGCCAGCTCGCGCCTCGCGGTGTCGATGTCGGCCTGAATCGATGCGCGGTTCGCGTCCAGCTTCTGCTGCACGGTGGTGAGGGCGCGAGTGGACGCCGCGTCCTCATTCGCCTGCGCGGCACTGGCTTCACTGCTCAGGAGCTCCGCATTGGCGCGCGCGATTTCGAACGCGAGCGCCACCACCTTCTCGGCGGTCTGACGATTCGCATACAGAATCAGGAAGTCGCTCGGCTGCGTGGCCGCCTGTTGCTGGATGCCGAGCGTGCGATACCAATCCACCGTCTCATCGAGGATCTGCACGACCTTGTCGCCCGTCATGACGGCACGATGAGTGGTCGGCTGATTTTTCTCCGCGGCGGCGGGCGCACTCTCGTCTGCCCCGACAGCCTCGAGCGTAACGATGGCGAACAAGGCCGCGAGCGCGAATCTTGCGAGCATCCAGTAATGTCCCGGCACGTGGGAGCGCGCATTGTGTAGCAAGCACAGCCGAAAAGCAGGCACCCGCGACGCTGATATCGAGGTACTTGGCAGTGGCGCGCGGGCGGCTGACCTGCTTTGGCGTGCGCATTACCCAGATTGGGAGTAAATGGGCGGCATGGTGCGGATCCGGCTGATGTTCTCTCTGATTGTTGCCCTGGGTGGCCCGGCGCTCGCGCAACCGTCCATGACGCCGTTCCGGCCGATCACGGCGGACGACACGGTGCTGGTCGTCGCGCCGCATCCCGATGACGAGTCGCTCTGCTGCGGTGGCCTCATTCACATGGCGCGAAGCGCGGGGGCCAGCGTAGCCATCGTCTGGATCACCTACGGCGACGCCTTCAAGTGGGATGTGATCGTCGTACAGAAGAAGATCCGCCCTCGTGCCGGCGCCTACGTGGAGCTCGCGCGGCAGCGGGAGTCCGAAGCGCGCCGCGCCGGCGGGCTGCTCGATGTCGAACCCGGATCGCTGACCTTCCTCGGCTACCCGGATCGCGGCGTACTGCGATTGCTGTTCGATTACTACCAACCCCACACGCCCTGGCGATCAAAGTTCACAGGCGCGGATGCGGTGATCTATACGGACGCGCTCAACCCGGGCGCCTCCTACAGCGGTGAGAATCTGGTGAAGGACTTCACATCAGTGCTCGATCGCGTGAAGCCCACCCTCGTGCTCGCGCCAAGCCCGCAGGACACGCACCCCGACCACCGCGGCACCGGCCTTCTCGTGTGGCGAACGATGACGGCTCGCGATGAGCAGAATCGTGTTCGCTACTGGATCGTGCATGGTGGGCGCGGCTGGCCAGCGCCCCGCGGCTATCGCCCCCACCTTGAACAAACCGTTGCGCCCCGCGGGCTCGGGATGCAGTGGGAGTCGTTCTCTCTCGACAGTGATGCGATCGAAGCGAAGCGGCTCGCGGTGTCGGCCCATCGGTCGCAGATGAAAGTGATGAGCCGGGTGATGCTGAGCCACGTGCGATCCGATGAGATCTACTCGAGAACGCCCGTGCCGCCGCGAAGCGCCTGCGCGCACGCACTCGTGTGCGAGCAGGATGACGAGAGCACGTTGATGGAGGAGTCCGGCCTCTGACGGTTCAGGCTTTCAGCTCGAACCCTTCCATGATCAGATCCACCGGCGAGTCCGGCGGCCGTCCGTAGAGCTCCTGGATCACGGCTGTGCACAGGTGCAGCACGTCGCCGTCGTCCACGCGGTGATGGCGCACGCCGTTCGTTTCCATGAGCCGCGGCTCGAAGCCCGCGGTACGCGCGAAGCTCAGGAACAGCTCCTCGTCCTGAACGTTGCGGGCTGCTTCCAGCGCCCAGTCGAACCCGACGCGCCCGTTCTCCTTGTAGAACTGCAGATCCACGGCTTCCTCGACCCGCGGCCGGCCGGGTGTGTTGAAGGAAATCACGACGAATGCGGGTTCAGCGCTTGCGGCACTGAGGCTGTCGAATACCGACGCGATTTGCGCCACCGTGGCGCGGGTGCTCGGGGCGACGGGTGCGCGGGCGATCCTGATGAACATCCAGATGAGAACGGCGATAGCGACGATCGCGAGGACGGGGGTCATAGCTGCGGCGGGTTCTCCCCATTGCCAAGTATTGCGAGCCCGCACGCTACCACACGCCGCGTCGAGCGAGGCCCTCGCGCCACCGCCCGTCGCCACAGTGCGATCCACGAACTGGCGCACGTCCGCCAGCGTGTGGGCGCAAATGGCCTGCGCACGCTAGGTCCGCGGCTGCGGAGTATCAAACCGATAAACCGTTCGTTGCGCAGATTCTCGCTGGGCAAAGGCCTGAGTGAAGCGTACGAGAGCCGGATAAGGCTCGACGCTGAGCGTTTCGCGAAACACCAGGTGATCGACCAGGCAGAACAGGGAAGCCTCGAACACGCTGATCCCGCGCGGCGAGGGCAGCTCGGACACGACATCGGTCACATGCGTGTCGAGCCATCGCAGCGAGCCTTCGAGGCCGGCGCGCGCTTTTGCGAAGTACACATTGTCCGCCGGAAGCTTGCCGACGAGCGTGCCCATGACGATGTGCACCTGGGCGGCCATGGCATGCCAGACCAGTTCCTGCGCGTTGCGTGACAGAACGGAACGCAACTCCTCCGGCCACGCGATGCGGGCCGGCCGTTCCGCCGGTTCGTCGAGGGCGCGGCAGATATTCAGCGCGCCAAAGAGCGCCGTGCCCTGCACGCGAAGAATCGGCAGCTTGAGGGCCGGATTGCCGGCGTAGACCTCCGGGCCCAGCGCCGTCATATCAGGGATCGGCAAGAGCTCGTACGGCACCCCGAGCTCCTCAGCAAAGATCAGCGGCAATCGCGTGAACAGCGAGCTGCTGCGGCCGACGATCTGCACGGTGTTGCTCATGGAAGCACCTCCCGCGCCGAAGTATCACATGGCGCTACGAGGACGGTGAGTAAGTCGCCCCACCGCGCGAGCGGCGCGCTGAAGACGAGGCCGCCATCTCGGCCGTCAGCCACTGGCGGAACGCCGCCACGGGGCGCGTCACCTCGCGGCCCGGGCGCCACACCAGCCAGTAGGCGCTCTCGAGCGTCACGCGCAGCGGGAAGGGAACGGTCAACTGCCCGGCGGCCAACTCCGCCTCGATGAAGCGTGGATCGATCGCGACGACGCCCATCTGCGCGATGGCGGCCTGGATCGCAAGCGCGCGCGTCTCGAAGAGCGGGCCGCCGCTCGACTTGAAGTCCGCGATGCCCGCGGCCTTGAACCACGTGGCCCAATCGCCACGACGCGGCTTCGATTGCAGGAGCGCAACCCGCGTGAGATCCCGCGGCGAGCGGATGCGCCTCGCGGCGAGCCACTGCGGACTGCACGCTGCGACGAGTTCCTCCCGATACAGCTCTTCGGCCGCGACGCCGGGCCACTGGCCGCGCCCGAGTCGGATGGCGCAATCGAACGACTCCGTTGTGAGGTCCACCACTCGAGTGGAGGTCGACAGCAGCAGCTCGATGTCCGCGTGCCGCGCCTGAAATCGGCTCAGGCGTGGAATGAGCCAGTGCACCGCGAAGCTCGAGAGCGTGCTGATGCGCAGCTCCGTCCCCTGCCGCGCGAAGACGCTCAGCGCGTCGGCAATCGTCGCGAGGGCGGGGTTCACTGACGCCGCGAGCCGTTCGCCCTCGGCGGTCAGCGCGAGCCCTCGACCTTTTCTCGTGAAAAGCCGCACGCCAAGGCGCCTTTCGAGTTGACGCACGAGATGTGAAATTGCCGACGCGGTGACTGCCAGCTCCTCCGCGGCCGCGAAGACGGTGCCGGTCCGGGCAACGGCACTGAAGGCCTGGAGTGCGCGGAGCGGAGCAGCGGCGGGCATGGCAGGCATTTGAGCAGCGGTCCGCGACAGTTGAGCAGATCTCAGTATAGGGGAAGCGCCCAGGCTTCAGCATTGGCAGCACACCTACGTGTTCCCACGGAGACGACGATGGATCAGCAGCAATTGACGGTGAAGCAGTTCGGCGCGCGTGCGACGAGCTACCTGAACAGCGCGGTTCATTCAAAGGGAGCCGATCTCGACCGGCTCACGGAGCTCGTGCGCACGACCAAGCCGGCGTGCGTGCTCGATCTTGGCTGCGGCGCCGGGCATGCCAGCTTCGCGGCGGCAGCTGGCGAAGCGCCACGTGTGATCGCCTACGATCCTTCCGCCGACATGCTCGCCGTGCTCGCCGCCGAAGCCGCACGACGCGGTTTCAAAAACCTCGAAACACGAGCGGGCGCGGCGGAATCGCTGCCCTTCGAGAGCGGAACGTTCGACTTCATCGTCACGCGCTACTCCGCCCATCACTGGTCCAATGTGCCGAAGGCGCTCGCGGAATGCGCCCGTGTCGCCGCGCCCGGCGCTCGCCTCGTGGTGATCGATCTCGTTGCACCGGAGACTCCGCTTTTCGACACGTCGCTTCAGGTGGTGGAGTTTCTCCGGGACGCGTCCCACGTTCGGGACTATCGCGCCTCGGAATGGCGGGCCATGCAAGAGGCAGCGGGGTTCCGCTCTCCCAGCATCACGACCTGGAAACTCCCGATGGAGTTCAACAGCTGGATCGAACGCATCGGCACGCCACCGGAACGGGTCGCGGCTCTTAATGCGGTTTTCGCGGCGCTGCCGAGCGAGGTGAAGCAATACTTCCAGGTGGCGCCCGATCTGTCTTTCGTGACGGATTCAGCGTGGTTCGAGACAACCCGCGCCGCCTGAGCTTGACCCGCTTCGGCGGACGCCGCTAGATTCGCGCGCATGGCCCGGCACATCACGCGCAAGCAGCAACCCCAGTACCGCTTACTGGCGGCGCTTGCGCGCGCTCGTTGCCCGGCCGGGACCTGATCGGTCTTCACTACTTTCCGGACTCACGAACCTCGCAGACCCCGCCACTGGCGGGGTTCTCTTTTTCCCTTCGCTCCCCGCCGGCGGCCTTCACATCAAGGAGCTGTCGTCATGCCGCACTTTTCTTCGGACGCCGAAATCGAGCGCATCGGCCGGGGCCTCATCGCGCGCTCGCTGCCCAAGGCGGAGTGGACGCACGCCGCGCATTTCGCGGCGGCGTTCTGCTTGCTCCGCTGCCCCCATGTCGATGCCATGCGAGACATGCCCGGCCTCATCCGCGCCTACAACGAAGCCACCGGCACGCCGAACACCGACACGAGCGGGTACCACGAAACCATCACGCTCGCATCACTACGCGCGGCCCGCGCGTGGCTCGAGGCGAGACCGCACGCGAGCCTGCATTCCGCGCTCGAAGCGCTTCTGCTTTCGCCCTTCGGGCGCTCGGACTGGTTGCTGACGTACTGGACGCGGCCGGTGCTCTTCTGCGTTGCGGCCCGGCGCACGTGGATCGAACCGGACGTGAAGCCGTTGCCGTTCTGAGCGCGCACGGCTGTCACGCATATCCAGGCCTCGTCGGCGCGGATGAACCCGACACGACGTGGCCTCACGCCCGAAGAGCGAGGCGATCGGCGGCATCCTCGATCGGCTGGTGTCACGAACCGCGACTTGCGGAGCGCGCGATGCCCGGCTCATCAAAGCGAGGAGCGCAGCTGAATGCCGTCATGCTCGCGCAGCAGCTCCGCCACCCAATCCACGAACACACGCACCTTGTTCGAGAGATGCCGGTTCTGCGGATACACCACGTAGAGCGGCGACGGATCGGGGAACCAGTCCCCGAGCACCAGCTCGAGCGTGCCGCGCTCCATCGCGTCCTTCAGCACGAACGCGGGAATCTGCGCGATGCCGAGGCCCGCTTCAGCCGCGGCAACGTAGCTGTTCTCATCCTCGAGCGCGAGGTTCCCGCGCAGGGAGGTCTGCACGCGCGTGCCGTTCTTCGAGAACACCCACTCCGCCATCTTGCCGCTGCGTGGGGAGAAGTGATTGATGCAGCGATGCTGAGCGAGATCATCCGGATGACGCGGCTGCCCGTGAGCCGCGATGTAGGACGGCGCGGCGCACGTCGCGAAGTAGAGGAACCCGACGCGGCGGGCGACGAGGTTCGACTCCTCGATCTCACCACTCCACACGGCGCAATCGATGCCCTCTTCGATCAGATCCGCACGCCGTTCATTGGAGGCGAGCGCGAGCTCGATCTGCGGATAGCGAGCGAAGAACTGGGGAAGCGCAGGCACGAACACCGAGCGCGCCATGAGCGTGGGCACATCGACACGCACCCGGCCGCGCGGTGTCGACTGCTGCTTGCCCAGCAGTTCCTCGGTCTCGCGTACCTGGGCCAGAATCGAGACGCATCGTTCGTAGTACGCCGCGCCATCCGGCGTCACGCTCACGCGGCGGGTGGTGCGATTCAGCAGCTTCACACCGAGTGCCGCCTCGAGCTTCTGGATCAGCGTTGCGGCGGTGGCCTTGGGCATGTGCAGGCTGTCGGCCGCGCGGGTAATTCCGCCGGTCTCGACCACCCGCACGAACACTTCCATCGCTTGCAGCTTGTCCATTGTTCAGGATTCTGAATAGTGAGTTCACATTCCGCTGTTTTTCGCGGGATTCTTGAATAATAGACTGCCGCCCGCATTGCACACCACCCGGACCTGAACAGCGGAAACACCCATGAGCGAAGCGATGAAGAATGTTGCGGAAACCTCCCCCGAAGCCGACGCCGGCAGCACGGCCGTCAGGCATGTCACGGAGGCTTCCTTCGAAGCCGATGTCCTGACCTCACCGGTCCCGGTGCTGGTCGACTACTGGGCGGAGTGGTGCGGCCCCTGCAAGATGATTTCCCCGATCGTCGAGCAGACGGCGGCGAGCTATGAAGGGCAGGTGCGGGTCGCGAAGATCAACGTGGACGAGAATCCGAGACTCGCCCGTCAGTTCAACGTGCGCAGCATCCCCACCCTGATGCTGTTCAAGGACGGCTACCCGGTTGCCACCAAGGTCGGGGCGCTGAACAAGTCCCAGCTCTCGGCGTTCATCGACGCGAACGCGTAAGCGCGGTCGACAGTTCGCGCAGGAGGCGCGCACCGTCTCCACGCCAGGCACTGCCGTGCATGCAGGCGAGCGTCGTCGGGCGCTCGCCTGCCAGCCGCTCGAGCATCACGGCGGTGTCGGGCGCGTGCGCGAAGTAATCCATCGGCTGGCGAAAGGCTTCGCTGGGACCCAGGATGTCCGACTCGGTAATCGCCACCTCGCCGGCGCCGCCCTGCGTGAACAGGTCACCGCAGAAGAACGTACGCGTGGTCACGTCGAGCATGAGACCGCATTCCCAGGAATGAGGCATGTGCGGCGTATCGAACCAGCGCATCGTATGGCGCCCGAGCGGTAACTCCTCGCCATCGGCGAGTGCGCGCGGCGGGCGCTCCGCAAAGTCGTTGATCGAGACCATCGCGGCGATTTGCCCGCAGACCGGTACAGCCTCCGGAGCGGCCGCGAGGAATGAGTTGAGGGCGCCGCATTCGTCCGCCTCGAAATGGGAGAGGCCCACGTAGCGCAGGCGCTCGAGCGGCATGACGGCGCGGATCGCCTCGCTCACCAGCGGGAAGAGCTGCCGCTGCCCGGTGTGGAACACCATCGGCGCATCGTCGACGATCAGGTACTGGTTGAAGTTGAACTTGCCCGGCCCATCCGGCACCGACACGGGCGTGTTGATGCGGAAGATGCCGTCCGCCACTTCCTGGATGTTCGTTCCGGACTGGGAGTTCGTGATCATGCTTCGCCTCCGATAGCGAACGTCATATTCGAGGACCGCGTAAAACACCGGCGCTTTGGCTCACCCGGGCTGGAATTGTGCCGCCGAATGAGCGACCTTTCGCAAGTGGCATGGCTGAACGGGAGGGGCCGATGAACCGTTCGAGACGCATTCTCTGCCTGGCCGCCGCGCTCGTGGTGGCGTTCTCGCTCGGCGTGCGGGCTGCGCACGCAAAAGATCCCCTTGAAGGCACCTGGATGCTGAATGTGGAGAAGTCCACGTTCCGGGTGGCGCCCGGCCCCAGGGGCCAGGTGCGCACCTACTCGAGAGACGGCGATGTGGAGAAGCTGGTCGCGCGCGGTGTGAGCTGGGACAAGAAGCCGACGCTCGTCAAATACACAGCCCGTTACGACGGCAAGGACTACGACATCACCGGCTCGCTGGGCGGTGACAAGATCTCACTGCGCCGTATCGACTCCCATACGACCGAATCCAGCCAGAAGCGCAACGGCAAGGCCGTGATCGTGGCCCGGCGCACGGTGTCGCCCGATCTGCAAACGCTCACTGTAGTGTCCAGGGGCAGTACCGCCGAAGGGCAGGAGATCGACTCGATCCTCGTGTTCGAGCGGCATTAGCGCGAGCGCGCCGCCGGCAGGGACGGACGCGCCGCCCTGATGAGCGCTTTCACCTCGCGCACGCCCCCGCGCACGTGGCCCAGCTTTTTGGTGGAACGTGCGGCGGAGCCTTGCTCCGCCGCCTGCGGCTCCCTAAGCTTTGCGCGCTATGGGAATCAGCCAGTCACACAATCTGAAGCGGCCGCCGATCGAACAGTTGCGGCCGTATGGGGTACGGGTCAGCCTGCCGCCGGGCGATCCCTTCCGTAAGCTGCTCGGGGAAGAGTGGCATCGGCTGCATTGGTATCCCACGCCCGAGGAACGCGATGCGGCGCTGGCAGAGATGAGCCGGCGGCACCAGTATTCACGGGCCGGCGACAAGCCGTCGCTGGTGTTCCAGAAGGTAGAGAAGCTCTCCGAGTCTCGCGGGCTGTAGCGCGCCGCGCCCGGCTTCAGAACGTGCGCCCAAGGAACAGGTAGAACGCCTCGCTCCCCTTCTCCTCGAACCCCGTCCCCAGGTACACCGGCCCGATCGGCGTATCGAGGCCGAGGAAGAGGCTCGCATCCTTCCGCGTGCCGCCAAAGCTCGCATCACTGCGCTTCTGCCATACATTCCCCGCCTCGAGCGACAGCCCGAGATACACAGGCACGTCGAGAAAGCCCGGTCCACCGCGCCCGATCTGCCGATAGAGCAGCAAGCGCGTGATGCCAAAATGCGGCCCGATGAGCGAATCCGCCTTCGCGCCGGACAGGTTGAGGAACCCACCCAGCTGAAACTGCGTGCGCAGATCCGCCGAAGGTTCGTTCAGCGTGGTGCCGAGAGACGTCCACCACACCGCCGTCTGCCGCCCGAACGTGCGCGCCAGGATCCAGTTGAACGACGCCCGATCGGCGGTGGTGTCGCCGCCCAGCCCCGTGCGCTGCCCATCCCATTCCAGCGTGGCGGACTGCCCGTGACGCGGGAAATTGACGTCATCCAGCCGGTCGTATGACAGCCGCACGAAGAGCCCGCGCGAATCGAACTCGCGCACCGGCAGCTCGGGATCGCCCACGCGCACATGAGACTTGCCGCGGTCCACGGTATAGCCGGTGCGAATCTCGCCCCAGTTGCCGAACTCCCGTCCGAAATCGAGCCCGTAGGAAAACGTGCGCTGCCGATACTCGGCGACGTTCTCCAGATTTTCGTCGAGCACGGAAATCTTGGTCGCCTCGATCTGCGCATGCGGCACCATGAAATACGGCCCGCTCTGCGAGAACGGCAGATACACCTCGGTGGCGAAGCGCGAGGTTTCACCCACCTGCAGATCCCACACCCACTCGCCGCCCGGTTGCGTGATCTCGCTCAGCACGAAACGCGCGGCGGCGTTGTAAGTGGAATTGCCCTGGAAGTCATCCTGCAGATTGAGGCCGAAGCGCACATAGTTCGGCCCCCATGAGTTGCGACGAGCGGTGAGCGCGAGGCCGTACCGATCGTCGTCATCTTCCACCAACTCGTAGTCCAGCGCCTCGAGGTTGCCCTTGCCGTAGTAACCCGTGACGCGCTTGTCGAGATCCTCCGGATCCACCGGCTTGCCGACCACATCCTTGAACAGCTCCGTGAGCGCTTCGGTGTAGCGCTCGCTGCCGGGCTCGATGCGCACGAAGTCGACCGTCGGCGTGCCGCGGCGGATATCTTCACGCCGCACCTGGTAGAGCTGGTAGTTCTCCGGGCTCACTGAGAGCGCGGCGAGCTGCGACGCCTTCGCGCGGGCACCTTCGACTCCGGCCCGTATCGCCTTCGAGACGATGCCGAAGTCGAACGACGAGGACTCCCCGAGCGGCGGATCGATGACGACGTCCTGGTCCGTGAGGGTCTCGCGCTGCCGGACGGAATCCTTGCGCACCAGGATCGCGAGCATCTGGTTCGAGATCGTCGGCGCCGAGTTGAGCATCGTGCGATCGAGCAGCGGGAACCCGACGTCCACGACGATGAGCACGTCCACGTTCATCTGTCGCGCCACATCGATGGGCAGGTTTTCCGCGAGGCCCCCGTCCACCAGCAGCCGCCCGTCTCTTTCCACCGGCGAGAAGACGCCCGGCGCCGAAAGGCTCGCGCGCACGGCACTCGTGAGATCACCGTGATCCATCACCACCGCTTCGCCGGTCTCGAGGTCGGTGGCGACCGCGCGGAACGGCGTCGGCAACTGGTCGAAGTCGGTAATGCGCGCGACCGGCAGCGTCAGCTTGCGCAGCGTCTGGTTCAGCTTCTGGCCCTGGATGAGCCCCTTCGGCAGGAGGAACGTTCCGCCGCGCAGGCCGAGCGGAAATTTCACGAGGAAGTTCTGGTCTTCCTGCTTGCGACGAAACGTGAGCTCGGCCCGCGGCGGCCGATCCTTGAACGCGTCCTGCCAATCGAGCGTGCTCACGATGCGCTCGATGTCGGCCGCGGAGAATCCTGTCGCATACAGCCCGCCCACGACGGCGCCCATGCTCGTGCCCGCTATCGCGTCGATCGGCACGTGCAACTCATCGAGCACCTTGAGCACGCCGATGTGGGCCGCGCCACGCGCGCCACCGCCCGAGAGCACGAGCCCGATGCGCGGGCGGCCCGCAGGCTGCCGGCCCTGCGCCGTGGCGCCCGGTTCAGTCGGAGCGGGCGCGGTCTCGGCCGGCTGCGTCGGCGCCTTCGGCGTAGCTTCCGCCTTCGAGCGCTCTTCGGGCGGGGGCTGCGGAATCTGGGTGGGACGGGGTGGCACGGGCTGCGGTGGCCGCTGCTCCTGCGCCTGCGCCGCCGTCGCACCGAAGAGCACGAGAGCGCCGACCAGCGCCGCCACCCCCATCGCGATTCGAATTGAGGAGACCCCGCGTCGGGGTGCGCCCGCCCGTTGTTTCACGGCGGCAAGAATACAGCATTGGGGGGACGCGCCTAGGCGAAGAGCCTTCTCACCCATTGCCGTGAAGGCGAACTCGTTCCGGTGCCCGGCCGTCGCGATGTCGGATAATGGATGAATGTCCCGGACCCGAACCGCTCTGCCCATCGCCGCTCTCGCGCTGTTTCTCTCCATGGGCCACGCCTCGGGGGCTCATGCGCAGTCTCCCGATGCGAGTGACTGGGGCTCTTACGGGGGCGACGTCTATGGCAACCGCTTCTCGAGCCTCGATCAGATCGATCGCAACAATGTGTCGCAGTTGCAGGTGGCGTGGGAGTACCACACCGGCGAGCTCGGCGAGGGCTTCGCGAGCGCGGACAAGTTGACATTCGAATCCACACCCGTGCTCGCGTACGGAATGCTCTATCTCGAGACGGCGACCAACATCGTCATCGCGCTCGATCCCGAAACGGGCAAGGAGCGCTGGCGCCACGACCCGCGCATCGACCGCACCCGACACTATGGCGAAGCCGCCGCGCGCGGGGTCACCGTCTGGGAAGACGAAACGCCCGGCAAGCAGGGCGCGTGCCTTCGTCGCATATTCACGGGCACGCTCGATGCGCGCCTCATCGCACTCGACGCGATGACGGGGCAGCCCTGCGCCGGCTTCGGCACCCACGGCGCGGTCGATCTCACGCAGGGCATCCGCATTCGGGATCGCGGGGAGTACACCGTCACGTCGCCGCCGGCGGTGGTCAACAACATCGTCGTGGTCGGTTCCGCAGTGGGAGACAACCGCGCGACAGATGTGGAGCGCGGCGTTATCCGGGCCTATGACGCCATCACCGGCGAGCAGAAGTGGGCATTCGATCCGCTGCCGGATTCACCCACGCACCCTGCCGCCGCCGCATGGGACCTCAGCCAGGCTGCGACAACCGGCGCCGCCAACGCCTGGGCGCCAATGTCGGTGGATCCCGACAAGGGGCTCGTCTTCGTGCCCACGGGCTCGGCGAGCCCGGATTTCTACGGCGGCAAACGACTGGGCGACAACCGCTTCGCCAATTCGCTGCTCGCGCTCGACTCGAAGACCGGCCAGCTGCGATGGCATCAGCAGCTGATCCATCATGATCTGTGGGATTACGACCTGAGCGCGCAGCCCGCGCTCGTCGAGTTGGAACGGCGCGGTGCGCCGATGCCCGCGGTGATCCAGGCCACCAAGACGGGCAGCGTGTTCGTGTTCGAACGCGACACCGGCAAACCGGTGTTCGGAATGCGCGAGCAAGCCGTTCCCCAAAGCAACGTGCCCGGCGAAGTGACCTCGCCGACGCAGCCGTTCTCCCAGCTTCCCGCGCTCGTCGAGCACGGGCCGCTCAGCGAAGACGCCGCGTGGGGCATCACGTTCTGGGACCGTGCGCAATGTCGCAGGCTGATCCGCAAGTATCGCAATGAGGGCCTCTTCACGCCGCCCGACACGCGCGGCACCCTCATGTGGCCCGGCCATCTCGGCGGCGTGAACTGGGGTGGCATCGCTTACGATCCGCGCAGCCAGCGCGTGCTCGCGGCGGTCAATCACATCCCGATGGTAGTGACGTTACTGGCGCCAGATGAGATGGAGAAGCAACGCGCGTCCGGCGAATATCCCCGATCCGAGTTCTCGTACCAGCGAGGTGCGCCTTACGCCATGCGGCGTGAGCCGCTGCTCTCCTCCTGGGGCCTGCCGTGCAATGCGCCGCCGTGGGGGAGCCTTGTGAACCTCGATCTGCGCACCAACCGCATCGCGTGGCAGGTGCCGCTCGGCACGAGCGAAAACCTCACGCCCTGGTTCATGCCCGCGCGCGATTTCGGCACGCCGAACCTCGGCGGGCCGATCGTCACCGCCGGCAATCTCGTGTTCGTCGCCGGCACCATGGACCGGAATTTGCGCGCCTTCGATCTCGAAACCGGCCGCGAATTGTGGAAGCATCGGCTGCCTGCGGGTGGCCAGGCCACTCCCATGACGTACCGCGCCGGCAGGAACGGCCGCCAGTACGTCGTCATCGCCGCCGGCGGCCACGGGCCTCTCGGCGTGCCGCGCGGGGACTCCGTCGTCGCGTTCGCGTTACCGGCCAGGAGTCAGTAGAGCTACATGCTGTTTTTCTTTCTTTCGATTGTCGTCCAGGTTCTGCTGATCATCCATTGCATCAAGACAGGCCGTAACACCATCTGGATCTGGGTGCTCGCGCTGCTGTCCTACGTGGGCATCATTGCGTATGTGGCGGTGGAGCTGATTCCCGATCTGTTCCGCAGCCGCACCGCGCAGCGCGCCGGTCGCAACGTGAAGCGCGCGCTCGATCCGGGCGCAGCGCTGCGTCGTTACGAGAACGAAGCGCGCATCGGCGGCAACGTGGCGAGCCTGCAGCGTTACGCGGACGAGCTGACGCGTCAGGGTAACTATGACGAAGCGATCACGCAGTATCGCAAGGCGCTCACCGGGCTTTACGAGCACGATCCGAACATCATGCTCGGCATCGCGCAGGCGCAGTTCGGCAAGGGCGACGCGGCGGCCGCGCGCCAGACGCTGGACGATCTCATCCGGCTGAATCCGGATTTCCGCTCGCCGCACGGTCACCTGCTCTACGCGCGTTCGCTCGAAGGCGAAGGCAACATGGAAAAGGCACTCGAGGAATACAAGGTGCTCGCCGCGTCCTATCCGGGCGCTGAGGCCGGCGCGCGTTACGCGCAGCTGCTGAAGTCGCAGGGCCACGCGGAAGAAGCCCGCAAGGTCGCGCAGGACATGCTCGAAGCCGCGCGCATCGCGCCCGCGCACTACCGGCGCGCGCAGAAAGAGTGGCTCGAAATCGCAGAGCGCATCGGCGGCGCCTGAGCACCGGTACGACCGCTACCCGCCACGCCGGGACGACAGCACCAGCCACGCCGGGGCGACAGTCACCCACCGGGGCGACAGTCACCAGTCATCGCGCCGGCGCTCAGGGTCGCCGAACCAGCGCCGAGGTGCACATGACGTGACGCGCAGCGCGCCGCCGGCGGAGCGCGGCGGACATCGCGAAACCGAACGCGCCGAGCAACGTCAGCAGATCGAAGGCGCCACCACCCCCACCCCCTTGCTGTCCCTGGGCCGGCGGCGGCGCTGGAGTGGCGTCGTTATCCGCGATGGTGGCAGTGGCCGCCGCCGGATCGCCGATTTGATAGCCGTTGCCTGCTTGCAGAGTCGCGACCACGGTCTCCGCACTCTCCACGTCGGAATCGTCGATCGGAGTGACGGTGAGTGTCGCGCTCGTGCTGCCCGCGGGGATGGTGACGGTCGATGGCAACGGCGCATAGTCGGCGCCCGCCGTCGCAGTACCAGAGATGGCGAGCGTGACTATCAGGGCGGCACCCGTGCTTCCTGTGCGCGTGACAGTGAACGCAGCGGGATCAGCGCCCGCCTCCGCAGCGTTCGCGTCCGTGGCAGCAATGGTTACGCCGTTGGGCGGCGTGATATCCGTGAGGCAAGCCTTGGTGCCCGCGCTCGTCGGTGCAGTGGACGTTGCTGAAGTCGGACCGACGTTGATATCCGCGAAGTCCGTCTTGCCAGCATCATCTGTAACGGTGAGACGCAGCAGTGTGGGTGTGCCCGACGCAGGAGCAGTCACCGTCACGCTCGAAGCAGTCGAGATCACGATGCCACCGACGCTCCACGAGTACGTGCTGATGGAGTGATTGCAAGCGCCGCCGCTTCCCGAGCCATCCAGCGTCACGCTGCTGCCCGCCGCGTAGTTCCCCACCGGAAGGGAAACGGCAGCGATCGGGCGCAACGCCGCTTGTACCGCACCGAATGCATTCGCCATGCCGGCGCCGCATACGGCGGTGTTGCAGACGCATTCGAGCTGCTCGACGCGCAGCGAGAAGGGATCCTGGCAATTCGGCAGGCCCGCGGTATCCCCCGTCGTAGGATAAGGACTCGCTCCCTCCCGCATGCGTGCGATGAGCTGCTTGCTCTTGAGATTGCCGTTCACCGAAAGCATGAGGCCAGCGATCCCTGCGGCGATCGGTGACGAGAAGCTGGTGCCAACGTTCGTGTTGCTGCTGGATTTATCCGTGTAGCCGTTGGACCCGGCCGCCGTGGCTCCGTTGTTCGTGGTGGTATCGATCGAGTACACACACGGCTGGCCCACCCCGATGTTCACGCAGTTTCCGCCGGGTGCGCCCAGCGCAATCTCCTGGCCCAGGCTACTGAAGCCGACTTTGGTGCCCGCATGGCGCAACCCGAGAACCGCCATCGCACCGGGGCAGTTCGCGGGCGAATCCACCGGGCCGCCCTCGTTTCCGGCGGCCACGACCACCAGCGAACCCGCGGCGGTCGCGGCACTGATCGCAGCCGCGGAGGCTTGATCGCAAGGCCCTTCGCTGCCGAGGCTGATATTGATGACCTGCGCGGGATACG
This sequence comes from Pseudomonadota bacterium, assembly GCA_040255575.1. Lineage (GTDB taxonomy): Bacteria > Pseudomonadota > Gammaproteobacteria > Steroidobacterales > Steroidobacteraceae > JADGHX01. Next base: position 20,701 of record JBDZVF010000034.1, read on the forward strand.
GATTGGTGGGAGCGCCCGGCACAGGAAGTCCCGCGGCCCAGCGCAGGCCCGCGATCACGTCGGAGTTGAAGCCCCCGCAGCGGCCGATCACGCGCACCGGCAGGATGTAGCCGTTCCAGTTGATGCCGGCGACGCCGATGTTGTTGTTGGTGCGCGCGCCGATGATTCCCGACACGCGCGTGCCGTGCCACGAGCTGGTGTCGCTGCCGCAGAAGTCGCCGGGATCGGTTGCATCGTTGTCGCGCCCGTCACCGTCGCCCGCCGTAGCGAAATCGTTGTTCCCATCGGGGGAAATGAAATCGAAGCCCGGCAGCAATTTGCCGCCCATGCCGGCCGCCTGCAGATCGGGATGCTCGTAGCGCACGCCGGTGTCGATCACCGCGATGACGACGCCGTTGCTGCCCTTCGTGATGTCCCACGCGGCGCGCGCGTTGATGGCGCTTTTCTGGACCTCCCTCAGGTACCACTGGCCGGCATCGGCGGCGCTGTTGAGGAGGAATTGGGGGTCATTCGAGTCCGTGCCGCTCAGATAGACGCGCCGATCGAGCTCGGCGAACTCCACGTCGCGGTCCGCGCGCAGCCGGGCGAGCGTCTCCGCCGCGGTTTCACCCGCCGCGGTCGCAACCTGCATCACGTGCATGTCCCCGCCGAGTGCTCTGGATGCGCGAAGCGCCATGCGGGTGCGTCCGGCGAGCGCATTCAGGCGTGTCGTGTCGGCGGCGGTGGCGGCAGCGGGGGCAGTCGCGGCAGTGGTGGCACTGGCGGTGGCCGTGGTGCCAGTGGCGGTGGTGGCGCTGGCTGCTGTGGCGGCCGTGGACTCCCCCCTCCTGGACGCCTGGAGCGCGAGCGACGACTGGCGGAACTTGACGATGATTCGTTGCGCCGACTCCTGCTCGGCGGCCGCGTTCGGGCGCGTTCGAGCCGGGTTTCTTTCGACGGCGCCGGCCGCGCTGTTCAACGCCATTGCCGCTACGAGACTCGTCAGGGCGACAGCAATCGGGCGCATGAGGCGTACCTTCGGTTAAGGCGGGCCCACCTTATACGGGCCGAACCCGCCAACTGGTTTCATTCGAACCCCACCGTGCGGCGCCTTGCCGGCTCGACGAAGCGGACACGCGAATTCTGCCGCAGGCGCGAGAGCGCGTGCCGGCAGCCGGGGTCGCTTCCGCCCGTGCTGAGCGAGTAGACGAACAATGTGGGGCTCGTGGAGCGTACATACTGCAGCGTCACTTCCGCATCATCTTCCAGCCGATCCATTTCGCGGTCCGTGCGCACGATGCCGGGCGCGAGGCTGAGCACGACCTGCTGGCGACACTGATTCTCGGGAGCGATGTACGTATTGCCTCCGCATGAGGCGAGACCGAACGACGCAAGGCCCAAGAGTGCGAAACAGGCAACGCGGATTGACTGCAAGTTGATTCGCGCCCCGGGCTGCCAGGGCGGCTCCTGTATGTGCCGGACACCGTGACGAAAGTTCCGCCACCGGAGTGCCTGTCGGCAGCGGCAGACGGGACGACAAGCAAGCGCCTCGATCAAGAGGTTGCGGATGATTGCCGTAAGCTCCGCAAGGCCGCCTTGATGTGTGTCGCAGTCCCGCGGCCGCCTGGACCACGGGAGCACGGGCTTTCAGGGAAAGGCGCCTCAGCGACCGCGCACAGGCTCAGCGGCTGAGAGGGTCTGCGCCGCGACCGGTGGGTCTAGCGCACGCGGATCTTCGAGGCGTCGAAGGCGGGCTCGGGGAATCGCAGGCCCATTCGTCCCATCTCGGTGACCACGATCTCGGACACCGCGAGGTTCCGGAACCACTTGCGATCCGCCGGAATCACGTACCAGGGGGCATGGCCGGTGCTGCATCGGGTGAGCATCGCCTCGAACGCCTTCTGGTACTGGGGCCACTGCCGGCGCTTCACGAGGTCCTCGGGGCTGAATTTCCATTGCCGGTCGGGGTCGT
>JBDZVF010000517.1:0-4051 GCA_040255575.1 Pseudomonadota bacterium
TCGGCTCGCCACCGCCGATCACCCAGTATCGATTCTTGAAGGACACTACCGCATGCCCGATGCGGTTTCCGAACCGGTCGGCCCGCACGTCGATCGGCGTTCCCACCGTCGTGCCGTTCACGATCGCGTAGTACGCGGGGGTGGTCAGGTTCGCTCGTCCATCGCTGATCGGCGCGCCGTCGACGGCGTCTAGTTCCGCGCTGGAGCATGTGGCCACCGTGTCGGTGACCGAGCAGTCCGCTACCTGCGCGCGCCCGAACTGTTTGCCGTTCGCGCCCGCCGGCAGGCTCACCTCGGTACCCGCTGGCCCGATGAAGGCGTTGATCTTGTCGACGCTCTGGGAATTGATGGTGTAGGTCGCTTGCCCCTGCGCGTAGTTGGTGTCGGCCGCTTTCGTTGCAGTGATCGTGGCGGTGCCCACTCCCACGGCAGTGGCAATGCCGGTTGCGTCCACCGTGATCGCGTTCGTGTTCGAGCTCGCATAGGTGATGGCGCCGGTGCCGGCGCCGCCTGACGCGGGGTTGTTGGTTATCGAGGCCAACAGCACGTTGAGAGGACCTGCTACTGCAAACGCGACGGACTGTGCGCCTTGCGTCGCGTTGAGCGTGTAAGTGGCAGTTGCGGAGGAGTAACTGGAGTCCGCCGCCTTGGTCGCCGTGATGACGGTGCTTCCCACCGTGACCACCGTTACCGCACCTGTCGCGGAGTTCACTGTGCCGACGGCGGTATTACTGCTTGTGTAGGTAATCGCGCCTGTGCCCTGGCCGCCCGAGGCGACGTTCGTCACGGTCGTGCCGACGGCGCCCGAGACCGGGCCGGCGGTGGCAAAGGAAATAGTCTGCGATTGTGGCGGTGGGCTGGTGGCTCCACCTCCGCCTCCGCCGCCACCACCCCCGCACGCCGCGAGCAATGTGCACAGACCGAGCGAAAACCACAGACGCATCGGGCGGTAGCCCGTTCGGCAACATCGTTCCATCGGAAGAATCCCGTCCTCGCGCGCTCGTGGAGCCCCCCGTGGCGCGCCGTTTCTTATTGAATGGTTCTTATCGAGTGCCCATCGGCAGCTCGGCAGCATAAATATCAGAGGGCTTAGCCGGCAGCAACGCGGCAGGGTGAACCCGAAAACAGGCTCAGTGAGCGGCGATGCCGGCACCGCCGTGGTCATTTCCGAGGACGGGCCGATGCGGATTCAGGAGCTCTACCGAGTGGCCGACGCCAACCATCCAGGCCCCCGCCCGGGGCCGTTAACGTTACGAAACGCCGCAAAAGCCGTGCGGTAACCGTAATTTACGTGACCTGACGCCGGGCAGTCGCGAGGCTGGGGCCCAGTCCGCTCGCATTAGAAAAAGAGCCCTCTCCGATGCCCCGCCCCTACCCCCGACCGCGGCTCCTCGCCGTCGCACTCATCGGCTTCACGGCGCAGATGTTCAATGGTGCCGCCATCGCTACCGAAGCCGGCGGCGAGCACGCTCCTGACACCGTGACCATCGAGGCCACCCGCGAGCGCTCGGTCAACCTCACGGACGTGGTGACCACAGGATCCCGGCTCGGCCTCGAGACCAAAAACCTGCCGGCCAGCGTATCCGTCGTCACGCAGGAGCTGATCCAGCTCACCGGCGCCCGCACCGCGCTGGAGGGCATCCAGTCTGCGGTGGGCATGACGGGCAGCGTCGGAGTGGGGTCGATCCCCAGCTACACCACTCGCGGTTTCAGCGGCAGCGACATCACGATCATGCGGGATGGCATCCGCCAGAACACCAGCTCGCAATCCTCACGGCCCCTCGACTCGTTCCTCTTCGAGCGGATCGAGGTGTTGAAGGGCCCGGCCTCGCTCCTGTATGGCGAGGGCGCTGTGGGCGGCGCAGTCAACTACGTCTCCAAGACCGCGCCAACCAGGTTTACGGGCGAGGCGTACGCGAGCGGCGGTTCCTGGGATACGTACCGTGCCGGGCTCGGGGTCGGGGGTCCGACCGGCATCGAGAATGTCTACTACCGTTTCGATGCCTCCCACAGCTCCAGCGACGGCTATGTGGATCGAAGCGAGTACGACTACAACGCCTTTGCCGGCGACGTTCGCTGGGAGATCAATGACCGAAGCAGTCTCTCGTTGAGCGCCACACTGCTGACGGACGACACCACGAGCTACTACGGCACCCCACTCGTCTACGACGCCGTCATCGACCAGAACGGCGTCGAGGCCGTTCGCCGCGCGAATACAGCAACCGATACGCTCGTGAACCCGCGCATCGTGCGAGGCACCGAGCGCCTCAACTACGACATCGCGGACAACTTCGTACGCGCGCAGAACGGCTTCTACCGTCTCGTCTACCAGACGAAGATCGGGAACTCCCTGACGCTGAGAAACGAGGCATATGCCGCGACTCAGAATCTCTCGTGGCGAAACGTCGAGAGCACGGTGTGGAACCCCGCCACGCAACTCGTGGAGCGCGGCAGCTTCATCCTCATCTATCGCAACGATCTGCAGTGGGGAAATCGCCTCGATCTGACGTGGGACAGCCAGATCGCCGGCCGCAAGAATCGCCTGCTCGTTGGCGCGCTGTACGACGACAACGACCAGATTCGCAACACAGGCCAGCCCACACCCACGAACATCACGCCGGTCAACGTGACCCTTACCGGCTTCGATCCGGGCACTGGTCCCGCCGCCAGCTTCATCCGCACGGTTGACGTCGTCACCAAGACATCGGCGGTTTACGTCGAGAACCTCTTTGAGCCCACCGACCGCATGAAACTGATCGGCGGGCTGCGATACGACAGCATCGACGTCGAGCGAGAGTCGTTCATCGGAGCACCGTTCTTCAGCAAGTCCTATTCGCCTGTCACGGGTCGTGTCGGAGTTGTTTACTCGCTCACGCCCGCCGCCAACGTTTATGCGAGCTACAGCCGCGCCGCGCAGCCGGTGTCGCAACTCGTGAGTCTCAACGCATCTCAGTCAGACTTCAGCCTTCAGAAAGGCGCGCAGTTCGAGATCGGCGTGAAGACGAACGTGTGGGGCGACCGCGGCGACCTGACCGTCGCACTGTACGACATCAAGAAAAAGGATCTGCTGACCTCCACCATCATCAACAACGTGCGGCTCAACTCGCAGATCGGCGCCCAGGTGTCGCAGGGTGCCGAGGTTGCCCTCTCTCTCGCTCCGGCCAGGGGATGGCGCGTGGAGGGCAATCTCGCGTACACGTGGAAAGCCGAGTACCAGGACTTCAATGAGAACCTCGGCACCGGAGTGATTTCCCGTTCGGGCAAGACGACCACGGGCGTGCCCGACGTCGTGGCCGGCCTCTTCGTCGTGCATAACTGGAGTGACTGGTCCGTGAATGCCGGAGTCCGCCACGTTGCGGCCCGATGGGCCAACACAAACAACAGCATCAGACTGGACGCCTACACCACGGTGGATGCAGCCATCGCCTACCGGCGGGGGCCGATCGTCGCGACGCTGCGAGGGCGCAACCTCACCGATGAGCTCTACACGAGTGGCTCGTCCGCGCTGACGCCGCGGCTCGAAGAGCCACGCTCTGCTGAGATCAGCCTGAAGTATTCCTTCTGAGGGCCGCCGCATGCCTGCTCCACGCGCAATGCACCCTGCGACCTGGTTTCTGCATCTGTTCCATCGCTGGGCAGGTATCGTCCTGTGCCTGATCCTCGCACTGTGGTTCTTCAGCGGGTTCTTCATGATGTATGTGGACTTCCCGCAGCAACTGCGTGCGGAAAGGCTGCAGGGCGAGGCGCCGCTCGACGCGGCCGCCGTGCGTCTGGCTCCCGATGAGGCCGCGGCGCGACTCGAGCCCGAGGATTTTCGAATCAAGGGCACACCTTCACGGAATGAAGAATTGACGACGGCGCCCCCGCTTCCCCTCACGTTCAAGGACGTCTCGCTTGCGTCGTACCTTGGACGACCTGCGTATACCTTCACACCGGAGAATGGCGCGCAACTGCGCACGGTTTTCGCGGACAACGGGGAAGTGGTTCGCGAGGTCGGTCCGCAGCTGGCGATCCGGGCTGCAGCGGATTTCGCCACGCGATCCGGAATCAT
>JBDZVF010000035.1:0-22623 GCA_040255575.1 Pseudomonadota bacterium
GTACCTGGGAACGAGCGCGGAACTGGCGGCCCTCGGGGGTCGCCCCTAAGATTACCGGGCCGGCCGTATCGGGGCGGTCCCATACCAATTCACACAAAACCACACTCGAGATACGAGGTACACGCAATGAAGGCGCTCTATTCCATCGCACTGATCGCGGCTCTCGCGGCCGGCAACGCTTACGCCGCCTGCACTTACCCGACGCCGCCGGACAAGCTGCCGGACGGTGCCACCGCCAGCCGCGACGAGATGCTGGAGGGCAAGAAGAAGGTCACCGAGTTCGACAAGGCCATCAGCGAATACAACACCTGCCTGCAGAAGGAGGCCGACGAGGCCATCGCGAACCTCTCCTCCACCATCACGGATGAGAAAGAGCGCGAATCGAAGAAGGCCGACATCCAGAAGATGGCCGACCAGAAGCACAACGCCGCGGTGGAAGCCGACGAGCAGCTCGCCGCGCGGTTCAACGAACAGCTGCGCGCGTACAACGCGAAGCAGAAGGCGAAGAAGTAACGTTGATCACGCCCGCCGACGCCGACCGGCTCATCGCGGAACGCCTCAAGTGCCTCCCGATCGAGTCACTGCCTCTCGCGCAATGCGCGGGGTCAATCCTGCGCGAGAACATCTACGCGGAGCGTGACGCGCCCCCGTTCGACCGGGTGGCGATGGATGGCATTGCGTTACAGAGCGAGGCGGCGCGGGGTGGCACGCGCCGTTTTCGCATCGAGGCGACACAGGCTGCCGGGGATCCCCCCCTCACCCTGAGCGCGAAGTCCGCCTGCATCGAAGTGATGACGGGCGCGATGATGCCCCTGGAGTGCGACGCCGTCGTGCCCGTGGAGCAGATCTCCACGCAGGGCGGCGAGGCGCAGCTCGCGGAAGGCCTGGAGGTCGAGGCATGGCAGAACGTCCATCGCCGCGGCACGGACTCGCGCCAGGGGTCGTTGCTGCTGTCAACCGGAACGCGGCTCTCCGCGCCTCAGGTTGCGATCGCGGCCTCCGCCGGCATGGCGCGCGTGCGGGTGAGCAGCCAGCCGATGGTGGTGGTGATCTCGACCGGTAATGAGCTCATCGAGCCGGGCGAGCCGATCCTGCCGCACCAGGTGCGGCGCTCGAACGTGTACGCGGTCGTGGGCGCGCTGCGCCGGCACGGCTTCCAGCGGGTGGCGGACGATCACGTTCATGACGACACCGAGGAGCTGAGGCAGCGGCTCAAGTTCCATCTCGACACGCACGACGTGGTCGTTCTGAGCGGTGGCGTGTCGATGGGCAAGTTCGACCTGGTGCCGCGCGTGCTCCAGGAGCTCGGCGTGCAGGAGATCTTCCACAAGATCGCCCAGCGGCCCGGCAAACCGCTGTGGTTCGGGGTCGCGCCCTCCGGCGCGGCCGTGTTCGCGCTGCCCGGCAATCCCGTTTCGACGCTCGTGTGCCTGGCGCGATATGTCGTGCCGGCGCTGTTCGCGGCCATGGGGCAGGCGCGGCCGCCGGCCGAGAAGATGGCCCTGTCGGCGCCCGTGCCGGTCAAACCGGCGCTCGCCTACTTCATGCCGGTCAAGGTGGAAATCGATGACTGGGGCCGGGCCTGGGCGAATCCCGCGCCGACCAACGGCTCCGGGGATTTCACCTCCCTCGGCGGCACCGACGGCTTCGTCGAGCTGCCCCCGGGACCGAACACCTATGCCAAAGGATTTGTAACGCGCCTGTACCGGTGGTAAGAACTCCCGGGCCATGTCCCGTTCTGTTCCACCGGCTACTACGGTAGTCCCCCTCCCCGATCCCCGGACCCCGCGCGACACCCTCGGGCGTCCGATGCACGATCTGCGCATTTCCGTGATGGATCGCTGCAACTTCCGCTGCCCTTACTGCATGCCGAAGGAGCAGTTCCACGAGAAATACCAGTTCATGCGCACGGCCGAGCGGCTCTCGTTCGAGGAAATCGTGCGCCTGGCGCGCCTCTTCGTGCCCCTCGGGGTGCGCAAGCTCAGGCTGACCGGGGGCGAGCCCCTGCTGCGGGCCAACCTGCCCGACCTGATCGCGGACCTGTACAGCGTCCCGGGTATCGAGGACATCGCGCTCACCACCAATGGAGCGCTGCTTTCCCAGCACACGGCCGAGCTCGTCGCGGCGGGCCTCAACCGGGTGACGGTGAGTCTCGACAGCCTCGACCCGACCATTTTCCAGAAGATGACCGGCGGGCTCGGCGAGGTCGAGGACGTGCTCAAGGGCATCGAGCAGGCGCGCCGCGCCGGGCTCGACCCCATCAAGGTGAACGCGGTCATCCAGCGCGGGCTCAACGATCACACGGCGCTCGACCTGGTCGAGCGCTTCCGCGGCACGGGAGTCATCGTGCGCTTCATCGAATACATGGACGTGGGCAATCGCAATCACTGGCAGCCCGGGCTCGTCGTGCCTTCCCGGGAACTGGCAGCGCGCATCAACGAGCGCTGGCCCATCGAGCCGCGCCGCCCGAACTATCGCGGCGAGGTCGCCGAGCGCTACGTGTTCAAGGACGGCCAGGGCGAAGTGGGCTTCATCTCGTCCGTGACGCAGCCTTTCTGCGGGGATTGCTCGCGCGCCCGGCTTTCGGCGGATGGCGTCCTCTACACGTGTCTCTTCGCCACCGCAGGCACGAGCTTGCGGGATGTCCTCCGCAGCGGCGCGAGCGACGATGAAGTCTCCAAGCTGATCCGCGGCGTCTGGACGAAACGGGCGGATCGCTACAGCGAAATGCGCATGCAGCTTCGGCAGAAGGAAGGCAACCAGCCGAAGATCGAGATGTACTACATCGGCGGTTGATCCAAGTGGCTAATTCCCAGGCAGCGAAGCACGGTCTCACGCATCTCGACAGCGACAATCGCCCGTCGATGGTCGACGTGGGCGGTAAAGAAGTGACTCGCCGCGTCGCCGTTGCCGAGGCACGCGTGCAGCTGCCGCCGAACGTGGCAGAGGCGCTGCGCGAGAGCGGCCATCGCACGAAGAAGGGCCCGGTGTTCGATACGGCGATCATCGCCGGGGTCATGGCGGCGAAACGGACTCATGAGTTGATTCCGTTCTGCCACCCGCTCGGCATCGACAACTGCGCGGTCGAGATTGAAGCGCAGGACAACGGCACTATAGTCATTCGGTGCCGCGTCTCCGTGCATCACAAGACGGGCGTGGAGATGGAGGCGCTCACGGGCGCGTCTGTGGCGGCACTCACGGTGTACGACATGTGCAAGGCGCTGTCGCACGACATCCGAATCGAGGCAGTGCAGCTCGTCGAAAAGACCGGCGGCAAACAGGATTTCAAGCGCTCATGAACGGGACAACCCCCACCCAGGCCTCCGCAGCGAAAGCGCCGTTGTACGGGCTCGTGCTGGCCGGTGGCCGCAGCAGCCGCATGCAGCGGGACAAGGCTGCCCTCAGCTATCACGGCCGCACGCAGCTCGAATGGGCGATGGACCTCATCGCACCGTTTGTCGAGCGGGCATTCGTTTCCGTGCGGCCGGATCAGAAGAGCGATCCGGTGCGCGCGCAGTTCGCGCAGATCGAGGACACGGCGGAAAACCTGGGGCCGATCGCCGGCATCATGGCCGCGCAGGCGGCACACCCGGATGTGGCGTGGCTCGTGCTCGCCTGCGACCTGCCGTTTCTCGATGCGGGGACCTTGAAACACCTCATCTGGGCGCGGCAGGCGCACAAGCCTGCCACCGCCTATCGCTCGAGCCATGACGGATTGCCGGAACCGTTGTGCGCCATCTATGAGCCGGCGAGCCGCGAGGCCATCGCGGTCTTTGTGGCGACGGGCAAGAGCTGCCCACGCAAGTTCCTGATCCGATCGGAGGCGCACCTGATCGAGGAACCCAATCCACGTGCGCTAGACAATGTGAACACGCCTGAGGAATACGGATCCGCCATGACTGCTTTTACCTCCAACGGCGCGAGCAAGAAAATTCGCGTTCAGTACTTTGCCTTGTTGCGCGAGCAGGCCGGCCGCAGCGACGAATCGCTCACAACCACGGCGCACACACCGCGCGATCTTTATGAGGAGCTGCGCAAGCGCTACCCGTTCTCGCTCGCGCCGGAGATGCTGCGCGTCGCCGTCAACACAGAATTTGGGGACTGGTCGCAGCAGCTCGCGGATGGCGACGCTGTGGTGTTCATTCCGCCTGTTGCGGGCGGCTGAGATTTGTCATGAGTGCCTTTCGTTTCAGTCACAAGCCAATCGACACGGCCGCGCTCCGCGCGGAGCTCACGAATCCGGAGAGCGGTGGATACACGTCGTTCGAAGGCTGGGTGCGCAATCACAACGAGGGGCAGAAGGTCCGGGGCCTGGCGTACGAGGCGTTCGAGCCGCTGGCGATAAAGGAAGGCGAGCGGATCGTTGCCGATGCCATCAAGCGCTTCGGCATCGAGCGTGCGGCGTGCGTGCACCGGGTGGGGGACCTGGCCATCGGAGAGATGGCCGTATGGGTGGGCGCCAGCGCGCGCCACCGGGACGAAGCGTTTCGCGCGTGCCGCTACATCATCGATGAAGTGAAGCATCGGGTGCCCATCTGGAAGAAGGAGCACTACGAGAACGGGGATACGGGCTGGGTCAACTGCGAACGCTGCGCGGCGCCGGGCGAGCATGAGCTGCAGGACCCCGTGCACGCACACTCGCACGCACACTCGCACGACCACGCGCACGATCACGCGCACGATGCGGGAGAACACGCGCATCCGGCGCAAGCGCAGGTCGCCGCGCCGGCCTCAAAACGCGCAGACCTCCCCCGAGTCGACTATTCCCGCCAGATGACGCTCAAGGAAGTCGGCGAAGAAGGCCAGGCCAAGCTGCGCAACAGCCGGGTGCTGGTGATCGGCTGCGGCGGCCTTGGCGTTCCGGTACTCCAATACCTGGCCGGCGCCGGCGTCGGCCGCATCGGCATGGTCGACAGCGACAAGCTCGAAGCCTCGAACCTGCACCGCCAGACGATGTACGCCCTCGCCGATGTGGGCGAATACAAAGCCATTCTCGCCGCCGACCGCCTGCGCGCCCTCAACCCCGAAACCGATGCGCGCGCATACACCTTTCGGCTCACCCCTCAGAATGCGTCGGAGCTCGTGAGCGAATACGACCTCGTCGTCGACTGCACCGACAACTTCGGCACCAAATTCCTGCTGAACGATGTCTGCGTGCGTCATCGCAAGCCGGTCATCTTCTCGAGCGTCTACCAGTTCGAAGGCCAGCTGCAGGTGGTGCGGCCGGATCGTGACGGCGCCTGTCTGCGCTGCGTGTGGCCTGAAGCCACGCGCGACGGCCTCGTGGGCAACTGCGCCGAAGCGGGCGTCCTCGGCCCGGTGCCGGGGATCTTTGGCAGCCTCCAGTCCCTGGAAGCCCTGAAAACCCTGCTCGATCTCCCCGGCCAGCTCGGCAACGAACTGCTCGTGCTGGACCTCCTGACGATGTCGACGGCACGGGTGCGCATCAAACGAGCGGCCACCTGCCCGGACCACGCCAGCTCGCGCGTGGTGCGCGCGCTTGATACCACCGCGATCGCCGGCGCGGCGTCGACGGAGCCGCTCGAGATGGAGTTCGACTGCCTCGAAGACGCGGAGACGCAGGGGCTCAACGTCATCGACATTCGCGAAGCTCGCGAGCTCGCTGAAACGCCAACGCCCTCGGCGAAGGCGCGCCACATCCCGATGGCTGAACTGCTTCACGGCGGCAAGCCGCTGGCGACTACGGGCAAGCACCTTCTGCTCTGCGCGAGCGGGCGCCGCAGTCTCGCTGCAACGGAAGAGTTGCGCTCTCGCGGCCAGAACAATGTGTACTCACTACGCGGCGGCGTGGCGGGTCTCGCCCGCCGCTCCGTCACCTGACCACCAAGCGCCGCATCCAGCCCATGCGAGCGGCGCTCATCGCAACCTTACTCGCCATCTCCGCGGCGCCAGTGCAGGCGGCCGCCGAACCGCCGGCCGATTTACCCGGCGCGCCGGCGAACGAGGCCGCGCCGGCTACGGCAGACTCACACGCAGACGGACAGCAACCTGCGTCCATTGGCGCGGGACCGCATGCCCCTGCGCATGAGTCGCCGCTCGTCGCCTTCGCGCTCGAGCTCGCTGCGACGGAGTCACACGCTCAGCTGAAAGCGCAGTATCTCGCGACCACGGACCTGCGCGCCGTCACCTTCGAGATGTCCCGCAATCCACCGCCGGCCGACGAAGACTGCGCGCGCACGCTCGGCGCGAGCCGCTTCGCTCAGCAGTACTCGCGCCTCGCTAGCCTGCATGACCAGCTCGGCGACTTCGAAGCCGCCATCGAGGCGAACGAATCCGCCTCCGCATGCCAGCCGCGGGTGGCGACGTACCAGGCGTCGATCGCCTCCGCCCATCTGGGCCTCGGACACATCGAAGAGGCACGCGCCGCGATCGACCGCGCCCGGGCGATCGATCCGGAAAATGAAACCATGCGGGACGTGCGCGCCCGACTCGATTTCATCCAGGAACGCTGGGCCGATGCCACCGCGCGCTTCCGGCTGCAGGCACTCGACGAAGAGATCGGCCCGTATCTTCGCGAGTACGCCCGCTGTTATCTCTGGCTCGCGCAGCGCCGGGCAGGCATGCGCAGCCCCGAGCTACCCGAAGAGCCCGCCGACCTCGAAGCCACGCAACGCAAGCAATGGCCCACCCACATCCTGGAAACCCTGCGCGGCGAGCTGACCGAAGAAGCGCTCGTGCAGGCGATCCGCGAACACGGCGTAAGCGATCCGCGCGAATGGCTCACGGAAGCGTTGTTCTACGTCGGTGAGCTGAAGCTCGCGCAAGGCGACGCGCAGAGCGCGCGGCGATATTTCGCGAGCATCGTGAACCTCAGGGTGCTGAACTTCGTGGAGTACGGCATGGCCCGCGCGGAGCTGAAAAAGATGCGGGACCGTGATGCGGTGGCCCGAGCCGCCACCGCGGCAACCCCGGCGCGCTAGCGGCGCACCGCAGGCAGGGCACGCCAGATGCGCGCCCGGGAGCGCGCCTCAGTATTCGTCGCGCTCGTCTTCGTCTTCATCGTCGTCGAAGTCGTCGTCGTCTTCGTCGTCATCATCCCAATCGTCGTCGTCCTCATCCTCGTCTTCTTCTTCTTCTTCGTCCTCGTCCTCATCTTCGTCGGCGTCGGACCAGCCTTCCGGCTCCTCGATCATCTCGAGATCCATTTCGTGCCAGGCTTCCACGTCGATCTCCTCGATGTCGCCATCCAGGTACTCGATTTCGATCAGCTCGGAGTCTTCGTCAACCGACAGCACGCGAAACGACTCTTCTTCTTCGAGGTTCTCGTACCACTGCCCGGGTGTCGGTTCGTAATCTCTGCTCACCGCTCGCTCACTCCCAAACCCGCCAGCGCGGGGAGTGCGCAAGTGTAGGGGCTCGAATCCGGTCAGGCAACGACAACCCGGCGCCGTTCAAGGGACAGTCCACCGGAACTTGTTTATAGTTCTTGCGCACCATGTCCGGTCCGCACCCCACCCCCGATTGTCCCCTCACCAACGCCCGTCGCATCGTCGTCAAGGTGGGGTCCGCCCTGCTCGTCGATCCGGAAACCGGGCGGCTCAACCGGGCCTGGCTCGAGTCGCTGGTCGAGGACTTGCTGCGTCTGCGAGCCCGTCATCAGCAGGTCATCCTCGTGTCATCCGGGGCGATCGCGCTCGGCCGCCGCCAGCTCAAATTGGCCAAGGGCCCGCTGCGGCTGGAAGAAAAGCAGGCCGCCGCCGCGGTAGGCCAGATCCGTCTGGCCCACGCATATAAAGAGTTACTGGAAGAAAAGGGTGTAACGGTCGCACAGGTGCTGCTCACGCTCGCAGACAGCGAAGTGCGCCGGCGTTACCTGAATGCTCGCGCCACGCTGTCGGCGCTGCTGGAGCTCGGAGCCATACCGGTCATCAACGAGAATGACACGGTAGCCACGGCTGAGATTCGCTATGGCGATAACGACAGACTGGCCGCACGCGTTGCGCAGATGGCGAGCGCCGACTGCCTGTTGTTGCTGTCGGATGTCGACGGCTTGTACACAGCAGATCCGAACAAAGATCCCAACGCACAGTTCATCGAGCGCGTACGTCACGTCACGCCGGAGATCGAGGCGATGGCCGGCGGATCCATGTCAGACGTGGGCTCGGGCGGCATGGCGACCAAGATCCTGGCGGCGAAGATCGCTGTCGCGGCCGGTTGCCACATGTGTATCTCTGCGGGTCACCATCAGCACCCGGTCTCCCGGATTGAAGAGGGCGCCCGGTGTACATGGTTCGCGCCCACCGCCAACCCGAGGGCTGCGCGAAAGCAGTGGATCGCCGGCACGCTGCGCCCTGCCGGCGCCCTGACCATCGATGCGGGAGCGTTGAAGGCGCTGCGCGCGGGCAAGAGCCTGCTGCCAGCCGGGGTCAAGTCCGCCAGCGGTCACTTCGAGCGGGGGGATACGGTGAGCGTGCTGGCGGCGGATGGTTCCGAGGTCGCCCGGGGCATCGTCGCCTACTCCGATGGCGATGCCGTCCGCATCATGGGCCGCAAGTCCTCCGAAATCGAGGCGCTGCTGGGATTCAGCGGGCGGGCGGAGATGATCCATCGCGACGATCTGGTTATCCTGCGGGGCCCTGAATCCGAAGCCGCCACGACCCTGGAAGCCGCACCATGAGCCCGAGTGAGTCACGTCAAGTTCCCGAGGCCGCGAACGAGCAGCGCGCGACCCCGCCGGCTGACGTGGGCGCGGTGATGGAACAGCTGGGGCAGGCCGCTCTCGCAGCGGCCGCCGTGCTCGCGCAGGCCAGCACGCAGCAGAAGAACGCTGCCCTCGTGGAAGCGGCGAAAGCCATTCGCTCCAACGCAGCCGAGATCCTCGCCGCCAACGCCAGGGACATGGAGTCCGCCCGCGCTCGCAATCTGAGCGGCGCCCTGCTCGACCGATTGAAACTCGACGAGAAGCGCGTCGAAGGCATCGCGCGCGCGATCGATGACGTGGTTGCGCTGCCTGATCCCATCGGTGCGGTCGCTGCGGAATGGACTCGGCCGAACGGTCTGCGGATCCAGCGCGTGCGAGTGCCACTGGGTGTAATCGGCATCATTTACGAGAGCCGGCCGAACGTCACCGCGGATGCTGGAGCGCTGTGCCTGAAGTCAGGCAACGCCGTCATCCTTCGTGGCGGGTCGGAGAGCACGAACTCCACTCGCGCCATCCACGCAAGCCTGGTCGGGGGTCTGCGTGCTGCCGGGCTTCCTGAAGCATGCATCCAGCTCGTTCCGACCACGGATCGTGCAGCCGTCGGCTACATGCTCGCGGGCATGGCGGATTACATCGACGTCATCGTTCCCCGCGGCGGCAGGAGCCTCATTGAACGTGTTCAACGTGAGGCGCGCGTGCCTGTGATTGGGCATCTCGACGGCAACTGCCACGTGTACATCGACAAGGATGCGGACGTACGCATGGCGATCGAGATCGCGTTGAACGCCAAGATGCGACGAACTGGCATCTGCGGTGCCGCTGAAACACTGCTCGTCGACCGCTCCGCAATCGATACGCATCTTGCCCCGGTCGTGCGCGCACTGCTGGATGCCGGTTGCGAAGTGCGCGGTGACGAAACCGTGCGCAAGGTTGACGCGCGTGTTCAGCCCGCCACCGAGGAAGACTGGTACACGGAATATCTCGACGCGATCATTGCCGCGCGTGTGGTCGATGGCGTCGACGCAGCCATCGCTCACATCACGAAATACGGCTCCGCGCACACGGAGTCCATCGTCACGGAAAACGAAGCGACCGCGCAGAAATTCCTGCAGACAGTGGATAGCGCCATTGTGCTCCACAACGCCTCGACCCAGTTCGCGGATGGCGGCGAGTTCGGCATGGGCGCGGAAATTGGAATTTCTACAGACCGCTTCCATGCGCGCGGCCCGGTCGGCGTCGCGGAACTCACGAGCTACAAATACGTTGTGCGGGGCAAGGGGCAGGTCCGCCCGGGGTAAGCCCTGGGGATCAGTTGAGGTTAGCGCTGTTTCGCGCGCAACCGGATGATCAGGTCGATCAGCGCTTCGGCGCCAATCGGCTTCAACAAGTGCCCATCGAAACCGGCCCCCTGCGCGGCCCGGATGTCACCGTCGCGGCCCCATCCCGTCAGTGCGATGAGCACCAGGTTCTTCCCCCACGGTTCCGCGCGCAGGCGTCGTGCGGCTTCGTACCCATCATGTGCGGCATGCTGATGTCCATGAGCACGACGTCCGGCAGGAAGCTTGCGCCTACGGTCAGCGCTTCCAATCCATTCCGCGCGACGCGCGCCTGCGCTCCGTAGAGCTCGCAGACCAGCGCGAGGCTGGCCGCTGCGTCGTTGAGGTCATCCACGACCAGGATGCGCCCTTCCAGTGGGCGTGAAGTGCTGTCCGACAACTGATGAATCCCCCCGATGGACCAGCTGTTCTAGTGATGTGTGAGGTTTTAGCAGCACGATTTGAGGGGGTCTGTCCGGTAGCCGACACAACGGGGAACAGCGATTGCTTAGCGTTCGCGCGGGTTTTTTTGCGGGGTTCGGCTCACTGCTCATGGCAGACGCGACTCTCAGTAAATCAATCGACGCGAGATCATCGGCAACAGGCAACCGTCTGCTCGATGTGTTCCTTCGAGAGCATCCAGCACTGCAGTCCGGGTTGCAGCTGGCCACGTATCCCGCGGGGCATGTGATCTATCGGCAGGATCGCCAGATTTCCTATGCCTACTTTCCGGTGGCAGGCGCGCTCTCGCTGACCGTGAACATGCGCGACGGCGCCGGCTGCGAAACTACCGCTGTCGGCAGGGAAGGGCTCGTCGGCCTGCCTCTCTACTTTGGTCTCAGTTACACCCCCTACACGGTCGTGCAACAGACGGAAGGGCGTTCGTATCGCGTGGCGGCGCCCACGTTCCTTGATTGCATCAGGCGCAGCGCCGCCCTCCAGAAGCTGATGCAGCGGTACTGCGAGTACACGATGCGGTTCGCGCACCAGACGGCCGCCTGCAACACGCTCCACACAATTAGGCAGCGCGCCTGCCGCTGGTTGTTGATGGTGCAGGATCGCGCCGGCACCGAGGAGTTCGCCCTCCCCCAGGCGATCCTGGCGGACATGCTCGGGGTGCGCAGACAGTCGGTGAGCGAGGTGGCTACCTTCCTCCGCAAGAAGGGCCTCATCGAGTACAAGCGGGGGCACATCACCATCGTGAATCGCAAGAAGCTGGAGGCGGCCGCTTGCTGTGAGTGCTACGGGGTCATGAACGCCTACTACCACCGGCTGCTGCCCAGCGCCGCCTGAGCGGGCCACCCGACGGGGGCCACCCGCCAGGCCCGCCCCCCGGTTCCTTCTAGAGCCGCGGTCACCACGCGGTTACACTCAAGTCCCTTGAAAATCTTAGGTTTGTCCTTACCGTAGCCGCACGTCTGACGCCCGTCGATCGAACCTTCGCCACCGCCGAACGTGTCGACTCGTCGCCGGTCGAAGACTGGCCCCTTACGGGATTGCCCGAAGGGGGCACCCCCTGTTCAAAACCCGGAGCCCCAAGCCGCCATGAAACGCATCGTGCTGTTTCTCGCGACCAACCTCGCCATCATTCTCGTCCTGTCCGTGGTCGCCCAGATATTGGGCGTCGATCGCTATCTCGCGGCCCGGGGGGCGCAGCTGAGTCAGCTGCTCGTCGTAGCCGCCCTGTTCGGCTTCGGCGGCGCTTTCATCTCGCTCGCCATCTCCAAGTGGATGGCCAAGATGTCGATGGGGGTCAAGGTCATCGCGCAGCCCCGCACCCCGACGGAGCAGTGGCTGGTCAACACGGTACGCCGGCAGGCCCAGGTCGCGGGCATCGGTATGCCCGAAGTGGGCATCTTCAACTCGCCGCAGCCGAACGCGTTCGCCACCGGCGCACGCCGGGATGCCGCCCTCGTCGCGGTGAGCACCGGGCTCCTCGAGCGCATGAATGAGAATGAAGTGGAGGCGGTGCTCGGCCATGAGATCTCGCACGTCGCCAACGGAGACATGGTGACGCTCACCCTCATCCAGGGTGTGGTGAACACGTTCGTCATCTTCCTGTCGCGCATCCTCGGCGACATCGTGGATCGCGCGCTCTTCGGGCGCGGGCGGGACGGTGACTCACGCGAAGGCGGCGGCCCTGCGTACTTCATCCTCGTCCTGGTGTTCCAGCTCGTGCTCGGGTTCCTCGCGAACCTGATCGTGCTGTGGTTCTCGCGCTATCGCGAGTTCCGCGCCGATCACGGTGGCGCGCAGCTCTCCGGCCGCGACAACATGATCGCCGCGCTCGAGCGCCTGAAGAGCGCCAACGAGCCGCTGCCGAAGCAGTTCGCGGCGTTCGGTATCGCGGGCGACAGGAGCAAGATCGCGAAGCTCTTCATGAGCCACCCGCCGCTCGATGAGCGCATCGCGGCGCTGCGAGCCCTGCCCGCGGGGCGCGCCTCCCAGGCATAACTGCCCGAGAGACGTCGATGTTCACGAAGCCCGGCCCCGCGCCGGGCTTCTTTTTTGTCTGCTCGCGCCGACGCATGAGCGGCCGCGCGCTGTGCATCTGATCCTGAGAAGTCCCCGTATACCCATCGCCTGTAGGGCAACCACTGGCGACTGTCTTTGACGAGCGACGCTTGCGAGTCGCGGTTATGCGGGGTGAACGTCTTGGCTACCGAGTTACGTCGTATCGCGGGAAATGTTCTCAGCTGGTTCGACAGCAACCAGATCTCAGGGACTGACAAAGCGTCGGAGAAGATCGATTGGACTCGCATTCTCCCCTTCATCCTGATGCACGCCGTCTGCCTCGCCGTCATCTGGGTGGGGTGGAGCCCGGTGGCCGTGCTGACTGCCGTGGCGCTCTACGTGCTGCGCATGTTCGCGATCACGGCGTTCTACCATCGCTACTTCTCCCATCGCTCGTTCAAGACATCGCGCGTTGGGCAATTCGTGTTCGGCGTGCTCGGCGCCTCGGCCGTGCAACGCGGGCCCGTTTGGTGGGCGGCTCATCATCGGCACCATCACGCACACTCTGATAAGCCCGCAGACGTTCACTCCCCGGTGCAGCACGGCTTCATCCGCGCGCACATGGGGTGGTTCCTGTCGAAGAAAGGGTTCACGCCGGACCTGAAATGCGTTCGGGACCTGATGAAGTTCCCGGAGCTGCGCCTGCTCGACCGCTTCGACATTCTCGTGCCAGTGGTGTTCGCGGCGGCGATTTTCTTGGTCGGCGTGTATCTGCAGCACGCACGCCCCGAGCTCGGCACCAGCGGATCGCAGATGCTCGTGTGGGGCTTTTTCATCTCCACCGTCGCCTGCTATCACGGCACCTACACGATCAACTCGCTCTCGCACGTGTTCGGCAGGCAGCGCTACCGCACCGGCGATCAGAGCCGCAACAACTGGTTCCTCGCGCTGATCACGCTCGGTGAGGGCTGGCACAATAATCATCACCATTACCCGAGCTCGGCGCGCCAGGGCTTCTACTGGTGGGAGCTCGATTTCACGTGGTACGCCCTGAAGGTGATGTGCTGGCTCGGGATCATCTGGGACCTGCGCGCCGTGCCCGTTTCAGCCCGCGACCATTCGGTTCGCCGCATCCGGAAGGACTCATGAGAATCGCAATCATCGGCTCCGGCATCGCCGGAATGACGGCGGCCTATCGCCTGAATGCCGCGCACGACATCACGGTGTTCGAGGCAGCGGATCACTTCGGCGGCCACACCTACACGCGCGACATCGAAATGGCGGGCCAGCACTACGCGGTGGACATGGGCTTCATCGTGTTCAACGACCGCACGTATCCGAGCTTCGTCGCCATGATGAACGAGCTCGGTGTGGAGGCCCAGCGGTCGAACATGAGCTTCTCGCTGCGCTGTGAGCGCACCGGGCTCGAGTACAACGGCACTTCGCTCAACGCCCTCTTCGCACAACGCCTGAACTTCGTGCGGCCGTCGTTCCTGCGCATGATCGCGGACATCCTGCGGTTCAACCGCGAGTCGCCGAAGCTGCTGCTGTCGCACGATAGCCCGCTCACGCTGGGGGAGTATCTCGCGGAGAACGGCTACTCACGGCCGTTCATCGAGCGCTACATCGTGCCGATGGGCCGGGCGATCTGGTCCGCCACCGAAGAGGCCCTGTTGAAGTGGCCTGCGCGCTTCTTCGTGGACTTCTTCGAGCGCCATGGCTTTCTCACGGTGAACAACCGGCCGCAGTGGAAGGCGATTCGCGGCGGCTCGCGGGAGTACGCGCGCAAGCTCACGGCGTCTTATCGCCAGCGCATCCGCCTGCGCACGGCCGTGCAAAGCGTGAAGCGCACGCACGACGCGGTAATGGTGCGGACCGCGCGAGGCGATGTGGAGCGGTTCGACTACGTGGTCTTCGCCTGCCACAGCGATCAGGCGCTCGAGATGCTGGAACGGCCGACGCCGCAGGAAACCGAGATCCTCGGAGCGTTCCCCTATCAGCCGAATGAAGTCGTGCTCCACACGGACACGCGGATGCTTCCACGCACGCCGCTCGCACGTGCGGCCTGGAACTACCACCTCCTGGCCGAGCGACAGGAACGCGTCGCCCTGACGTATGACATGAACGTTCTCCAGACCCTGGTGAGCCCGCGACCCTTCCTCGTCACGCTCAACCGAACGGGCGACATCGATCCGAAGAAGATCATTCACTCCGTGGTGCTCGATCATCCGGTGTACACGCCGGAAGCGGTGGCCGCTCAGAAGCGACGGCACGAAGTGAGCGGCCGCAATCGCACGTTCTACTGTGGCGCGTACTGGCGTTACGGGTTTCACGAGGACGGCGTCGTCAGCGCCGAGTGGGCGGTGCGCGACTTCAACATCGTCGCCGCTCGCGAGCAGACCCTGCGAGGCCTGCGACCCGCCTGGGCGGTGCAGGCATCGTGAAGAGCTGCCTCTACACGGGAACTGTGCAGCACCGGCGGCATGAGCCGGTGAGCAATGCGTTCAAGTATCGGCTCTTCATGATGTACCTGGATCTCGCGGAGCTGCCGCAGCTCTTCGAGCCCTATCTCTTCTGGTCCGCGACGCACGCGGCGCCCGCGCGATTCAGGCGCGAGGATTACCTGCAGCTCGAAGGTGACCCATCGCTGCCGCTCGATGAATCGGTGCGTCGGCTCGTGGCCCGCGAGACCGGCACAACGCCCGCCGGGCCCATCCGGCTGCTCACTCACTTGCGGTACTTCGGCTATTCCTTCAACCCCGTCAGCTTCTACTACTGCTTCGACGAACGTGACGAGCACCCCGAGACGATCGTCGCGGAGATCACGAATACGCCCTGGAAAGAGCGGCGCGCCTACGTGCTGCCGATTGCCAGCTCCGTGCGCAATACGCGCCACGCCTGGCAATTCAAGTTCGACAAGCAGTTCCACGTCTCACCGTTCAACCCGATGGACATGCATTATGACTGGCGCTTCAGCGCGCCGGAGAACGGCCTGCACGTTCACATGGAGAACTGGCGTGACGGCCGATCCGTGTTCGATGCGACGCTGAATCTCAAGCGCGAGCCCATCACCAGTGCCTCATTGGCCCGGGCGCTCGTCGGCTTCCCGCTGATGACGGCGCAGGTGATCACGCTGATTCACTGGCAGGCGCTGCGCCTCTGGATCAAGCGCGCGCCCTTCTACACGCATCCTGACAAGCTGACTACCATTCGAGGGAACTCGCAATGACTACGCGACCGTCCATCATTCCGCTAGACGCAAGCATCGTATCGACCGCAAGAAGTCCATCGCTGCTCGCGCAGCTCGGCCGAAAGCTGCTGCTGATGCAGCTTTCGAAACTTGAGAGCGGCAGCCTGCGCATCGTGGAACCCGCGGGCGATCACCGGTTCGGCAAGCGCACGCCGGAGTGTGATCTCGCCGTGACGGTGCATGTGGAGAACCCGCAGTTCTTCGCGGACGTGGCATTCGGCGGCACGGTGGGTGCGGGCGAGGCATACATTCGCGGGCTGTGGAGGTGCGACGATCTCACCTCGCTCGTGCGCATCTTCCTCCGCAATCGCGACCTGATGAACGGCATGGACAGTCGCTGGGCCGTGTTCACGAAGCCGTTTCTCAAGGCGTCTCACGCGCTGAACCGCAACAGCAAGCAAGGCAGCGCGCGGAACATCGCGGCTCATTACGATCTCGGCAACGATCTGTACGAGCTGATGCTCGACGAGACGATGATGTACTCCTGCGCCATCTATCCGCGGCGGGAAGCCACGCTGCACGAGGCCCAGGTCGCCAAACTCGATGCCGTCTGCCAGAAACTCGCGCTCAAGCCGCAGGATCACCTGCTCGAGATCGGCACCGGCTGGGGCGGGCTCGCGATCCACGCAGCGACCCATTACGGCTGTCGGGTGACGACGACCACGATTTCCCGAGAGCAGCACGACTACGCGCAGGCAAAGATCGAGAAGCTGGGGCTCACCAACCGGGTCACCCTGCTCTTCAAGGACTATCGGGACCTCGAAGGCCAATACGACAAGCTCGTGTCGATCGAAATGGTCGAAGCGGTCGGCGCGGATTTTCTCGACACCTATCTCGCGAAGTGCTCGTCACTGCTCGAGCCTCACGGCATGATGCTGCTGCAGGCGATCACCATTCAGGATCAGCTGTACGAGCGCGCGCTCGGCCAGGTGGATTACATCCAGCGCTTCATCTTCCCCGGCAGCTTCATTCCCTCGATCACCGCCATTACCACAGCCGCATGCGAGGCGACAGACCTCAAGGTGTCTCACCTCGAAGACATCGGGCCGCATTACGCGACGACGCTCCGCCACTGGCGTGAACGGTTCTTCGCCAACCTGCCCGCCGTGCGCAAGCTCGGTCTCAACGACAGCTTTGTGCGCATGTGGGAGTTCTATCTCTGCTACTGCGAGGGCGGCTTCACCGAACGCGCGCTCGGCGATGTGCACATATTGTTGTCCAAGCCGGGAGCAAGACGCGAACCCATCACAGCGTTTTAGCCGGGCGCGGTAAGATCTGAAGCATGGAAGCCAAAGATCTTCGTTCGAGACTTTCGGTCATGCTCGGCGCCGATTGTCTGCTCACGGACGAGCCGGCCATCGAGCCGTTCCTCACCGACCATCGCAAGTTGTACCGCGGGCGCACGCCCGCGGTCGCCTTGCCGCGCACGGTCGAGCAGATCTCGCGGCTGCTGTCCTTCTGTAACGATAACCGCGTCGGCGTCGTTCCTCACGGCGGCAACACGAGCTACTGCGGAGGCGCGACGCCCGATGAGTCCGGCGAGCAGATCGTGCTGTCGCTGCGCCGATTGAACCGCATCCGCAACGTCGACCCGCGCAACTGGTCCATGGTCGTGGAGGCCGGCTGCATCCTGGCGGACGTGCAGCGTGCCGCCGATCAGGTCGATCGGTTCTTCCCCCTGAGCCTCGGCTCCGAAGGCACGTGCCAGATCGGCGGCAACCTCTCGACCAATGCGGGCGGGACCAACGTCGTACGTTACGGGATGATGCGTGACCAGGTGCTCGGTCTCGAAGTCGTGCTGCCCAACGGTCGCGTCATGAGCACGCTAACCACGCTACGCAAGGACAACACTGGCTACGACCTCAAGTCGCTGTTCGTCGGCGCCGAAGGCACGCTCGGGGTGATCACCGCCGCGAGCCTCAAGCTGTATCCCAAGGTTCGGGCGACGGCCACGGCCTTCGCGGCGGTGCCGAGTCCGCAAGCCGCCGTCACGTTGTTGAGCGAACTGCGCGATGCGAGCGGGGACAGCGTCAGCTCCTTCGAGCTCATCCCACGCATCGCCATCGATCTCACGACCAGGCACATTCCCGGAGTGCTCGACCCGCTCGACGGCCGCTTCGAGTGGTACGTGCTGTGTGAGCTCTCGTCCTCGCGCTACATCGATACGCTCGTTCCCGTGCTGGAAGGCGCGCTCGAAGGCGCGCTCTCGCGCGGGGTCGTGCTCGACGGAGTGCTGGCGCAGAACGAGCGACATCGCGAAGCCTTCTGGAAATTGCGCGAGACCATTCCTGAAGCGCAGCGGCTGGATGGCGCGAGCCTCAAGCACGACATCTCGGTGCCCGTCGCCGTGCTGCCGGACTTCGTGGAGCGCGCCTCGCAATGGATCGGCGCAAACGTGCCCGAAGGCCGGCTCGTGTGCTACGGGCACGTGGGCGATGGCAATCTGCACTTCAATCTCAACCAGGCGCCGGGCGCCAGCCAGGACGCCTTCATGGCACGAGAGCCCGCCGCGCGGCGCGCGATCCACGACCTGGTGCGCGACTACGGTGGCAGCTTCAGCGCCGAGCATGGCATCGGGCGACTCAAGGTGGCGGAGCTCGAAACGTACGCGCCACCCGCAGAGCTCGAGATGATGCGGGCGCTGAAACGCGCGTTCGATCCGAACGGCATCATGAATCCCGGCAAGGTGCTGCGCGCCGAAAGCCGCTAAGATGCGCGGCAATTTTTTTCCCCAGATAGAGGCTGCTCCCCCGATGACCCTGAAACGTGCTGATCGTCGAGACGCTGCCGGGCGCGCCTTGCTGCTCGCTCTTCCGCTCCTCGCGCTGGCCGCCTGCGGCAGGCAGGAGTCGGTCGAAGCCCCGCCCGCCACGGCGGCTTCGCAGGGGCCGGTCGAGGGCTCACCGCAGATCGTCAATTCAGCCGATGGCGTGCACATCGAGTATCGCGTGTATGGCAGCGGCGAGCCGGCGGTGGTGCTCATCCACGGTTGGTCGTGCGACAGCAATTACTGGAAGGAGCAGATCGCTCCTTTGAAGGAAAAATACACTGCCGTGACGGTGGATCTCGGCGGTCACGGCGCTTCGGGCGCGAATCGCACCGACTGGTCGATGGGCAATTTCGGTGAGGATGTGGCGGCGGTCGTGCGTCAGCTGCACAACCGGAAGGTCGTGCTCGTCGGGCATTCGATGGGCGCGCCCGTCGCGCTCGAGGCCGCGCGGCGCATTGGCGACCGTGTGGTCGGCATCATCGCGGTCGATTCGTTCAAGACCATCGGCCAGCCGCCCATGCCCGATGCCCAGATCGAAAAGATGCTGAAGCCCTTCCGCGAGGATTTCATCGGCCACACCCGTGAGTTCGTCACGAGCGGCTTCTTCACGCCGGAGTCGGACCCGAAGTTCGTTCAGAAGGTGGCGTACGATATGTCGCTCGAGCAGCCGCAGATCGCGATCGGCGCCATGCAGTCGCTTCTGAAGATGGACATCGACGCCATTCTCCCGGAGATCAAGGCGCCGATCGAAGCGATCAACTCCGATCTCTCGCCCACCGACGAGGCGCTCATCAAGAAGACGCTGCCCGGCTTCAAGCTCATCACCGTGCCGAAGACGGGCCACTTCCTCATGATGGAAGCGGCGGATCGCTTCAATCCCATCCTCATCGAGGAAATCGACACGCTCGCGGGCGGCACCTGATCGTGCGGACGGGCACGGGCGCAGCCGCACCCGCCGCACGGGACTTCAGCTCGGGACTTCCCCCGTATCCGGCACCACCGGCGCGCATCGAACTTTGAGCCAGCCAAGATCGATGCCGATCTGCGGCGCGTCCGGATCGGTCCAGGCCGAAGCGAGCGGCTCGGGGTCGTTCGGCTGCTCGAGGAGGAGCAGCAGGGAGTCTCGCTCGCTCGCGAACGGCCAGTCTTCTGTGTGCAGGCTCAGGTCGAACTTGCGGCCGTCCGGCGCGGTGAACGCGGCATGGCCGCCCTGATCGTGCAGATCCAGCCGCATGAGCGGGCGCAACTCCGAGGGCTTGCCGCTCGCTGAATAATCCACGCGGCAGGTGAAGAGCCGCATCTCGTTCGGTGCGAACCAGTTGTAGCCGATCACCTCTTCATAGAGCTCATCGTCGCTCTCCCGCATGAGACGGCGCCGATACCAGTACACGTCAGTGCCGATCACCACGCGATAGTCGACGTAGAGCCGGACCCCGTGCTGCTCCTCGGAGCAATCGAGCCCCGTCGTGCCACCGCGAAACCGATCGCCTTCCTGGTTCAGCACGAGGTCGCACCCTTGCGTCGCCTCGATGTCCGAAGGTCTCAACATGGATAAACGCTGCGGGCTGAGATTCAGCAATCGCCAGCGTTCGCCCTCCTTGAACGTGTAAGGAAACACCCGCGCCCGCCGCGGACCCACGGTTTCCGTTTCCACCCGGAGCAGCAGTTGCCGGCGCGGCAGGCTCGGCTGATCGTGCAGGAACTCCTCCAGATACAGCACGCGAGGGCCGAGCCACGGCAGGTTCACGCGGCTGACAACCGTGCGCACGCGCACCGGCTCGTCATCGGTGAACTCCAAACCCGGCTGATCCGGGGAGACGACAACCTGCTCGCTGGTGTCGCGCACGCCCGGCCACAGCTGCATGACCGCGTCGGCAGGGGTGATGGATCGAAGGGATTGAGACGATGGCACCGGCGACGGTGCGGCAGTCACCAGTGCGCAGGCAAGTGCCACGTTCACGCCACCCAGAAGAAGCAGGCCGTGCCTGCGGGCCGTCATGGCCAACCTCTCACTCGCTCAGGTGCCGATGACGCGAACGAGACCTTCCTGCGCGGTGCTGGCGACGAGGCGGCCGTCGCGCGAGAACACACTCCCCCGGCCGAAGCCGCGCGCGCCGGAAGCGCTCGGGCTGTCGAGCGCGTAGAGCAGCCAGTCATCCACGCGCAGCGGCCGGTGGAACCACATGGCGTGATCGATGCTCGCCATGATGATCTTGTTGCTGAAGAACGAGAGCCCGTGAGGCAACGCGGCCGTATCGAGCAGATAGAAATCGGAAACGTAGGCGAGCAGCTGCCGGTGCAGCGACTCGCCATCGGGGATCCTGCCGTTCGTGCGGAACCACACCTGGCGCGAGGGGGCGGCCTTGCACGGATCGAGCGGATTCACCGGCTGCACCATCTTGAACTCGAAGGGCCGCTCGGCCTCGACGAAGCGCTTCACCCGCTCGGGCATGTGCTCGATCTGCGGCCGCAGCAGGTCCACGAGGTCCGGCAGCTCTTCCGGCGGCGGCACCTTCGGCATCTCGATCTGGTGCTGAAGGCCGTTTTCCACCACCTGGAAGGAGGCCGTCATGTTGAAGATCTGCTCGCCATGCTGGATGGCGATGACGCGCCGGTTGCTGAAGCTGTGCCCGTCGCGGCTGCGATCCACCTCGTAGACGATCGGGGCGTTGAAGTCGCCCCGTCTCAGGAAATACGCGTGCAGCGAATGCACCACGCGATCGGGGTCGATCGTGCGCGACGCGGCGGTCAGGGCCTGGCCCAGCACCTGACCGCCGAACACCTGCGCACTCCCGATATCGCGGCTCGTACCACGAAAGAGGTTCACCTCGAGCTGTTCGAGCTCGAGGAGGGCCAGGAGGTCCGTGGTCTGGGAGGACATCCTCAACCGAAGATGAGCTTGCCCTTCATGAGCGCGCTGTGCCCGGGGAACGTGCACTCGTAGCTGTAGTCGCCGCCCTTCTTCAGCGCCGAGGTCGAGAACTTGATGGTGTCGCTCTGGCCGCCGCCGACCACCTTCGTGTGCGCGATCACGCGCTTGTCGCCGGGCTTCACGTAGTTGGCGGCGAGCCCCGCGGAGAGGCCATCGTTCGCCACCGCGGCCGAATCGGCGCTGTTGCTCAGCACCCAGTTGTGGCCCATGGCTTCCTTGGCGAGCTTGCCGATGTGCTTCAGCGTGATCTCGATGGTCTGGCAGCTCGCGTCGAACTTCAGCTCTTTCTTGTCGAACTGCATGAGATCGTTACCGGTGATCTCCGCCTTGCAGTTGTCCGCGGCGGAAGCCGGCGCGGCGAAGAAGAAAGCGCTCGCGCCAACCAGGGCGGCCGCGACCAGCGTGTGCTTGAATTTCATGATGTATCTCTCCGTACGGGGTGCCAGTCTGAAATCGAATCAATCCGGAACGCCGAGCCGCTTGTGCATGATCGGGCTCGTCGTCGTGTACTGAAGGAACTGCTTCTTCTGCGGATACAGATGGTGCTGGATAGCGAAGGCCGCCAGCGCCGCCTCGTGGAAGCCGCTCAGAATCAGCTTCTTCTTGCCAGGATAGGTATTGATGTCGCCCACGGCATAAATGCCGGGGACGCTCGTCTGAAACTTTTCGGTGTCGACCTTGAGCGCCCGCTTCTCGAGCTCGAGCCCCCACTCCGCGATCGGCCCGAGCTTGGGATGCAGGCCGAAAAACACGAGCAGATGATCGCTGTCGAGCGACACCAGCGAGCCGTCTAGGCCCTTCACGGTGACACCAAGGAGCGCGCCGTTCTCGACGTTGAGTGCGTGCGGAATGCCTTCGATGTGACGCATGCGGCCGGCTTCGACCAGCTCGCGCATCTTCAGCACCGAAGCCGGCGCGCCGCGAAACTCGGGGCGGCGATGCACGAGCGCGAGACTCGCCGCTTTGGGCGCAAGCTCGATCGCCCAGTCGAGCGCCGAATCCCCGCCGCCGAACACCACGAGCCGCTTGCCATGGAGCAGATGCGCATCGCGCACGCGGTAGCGAATGTGCTCGCCCTCGAAGTGTTCCGCTCCCGGCAACCCGATGCGCCGCGGCTGAAACGCACCCACGCCGGCCGCGATGACCACCGCGCCCGTATCGAAAGTGGTACCCACCGAAGTGCGCAGGGTGAAGCGGCCGTCTTCGCGCTTCGTGAGCTCGGTGACTTCCTGCCCGAGG
>JBDZVF010000518.1:0-4096 GCA_040255575.1 Pseudomonadota bacterium
TGCGGTTTGGCGGCACCGGCTATGAGCCGCGCGGCGAGGTGGAGCAGGAGGTCTCCGGCGAGGTTCGCGACGATGTCACTGCGAAGCCGTCGCACAACGCGAACGCGCCGCGCGATGCGGGCTCGTCGCTCGATACGAGCTCGTTCCCCAATGAAGCCCTGCGCAGCGAGCTCGAGCGGGCGCTCGCGGTGAGCGATCGCGCCAACAATGCGTCGCTGCAGGAGACGGACGGCCGCTGGATCGTGAACGGCGATCCGACCGAAGGCGCACTGCTCGTGGCCGCGCGAAAAGCGGGTCTCGCCGGCGAAGCGCTCGCCGAGCGCTTCAGGCGCATCGGCGAAGTGCCGTTCTCGTCCGACCGCAAGCTCATGACCACAGTGCACACGGATGCCGAGGAGGACGGCCGCCTGCTCGTGTTCACCAAAGGCGCGCCCGACGTGTTGCTCTCACGTTGCTCGCGTGAGTTCGTCGGCACGGAAGCAAGGCCGCTCGACGATGCGCGCCGTGCGCAGATCCTGCAGATCAACGAGGATCTCGCCGGCGAGGCACTGCGCACGCTCGGCGTGGCGTTTCGCTCGGTGTCGGCGCGCGACGTGGATCCGGACCAGATCGATCAGGATCTCGAGCACGAGCTGGTGTTCGCGGGGCTCATCGGGATGATGGATCCACCTCGAGCCGAAGCGGCGGAAGCGGTCGCGCGGGCACGCGGCGCCGGCATCCGCTCCATCATGATCACGGGAGATCATCCGGCGACGGCGGCCGTCATCGCCGCGGAGCTGGGGATCGTGGCCGACGGCCGCGCGGTCACCGGCGCCGAGCTCGAAAAGATGACCGATGACGCGCTTCGGCAGACGGTGCGGGAGCATTCGGTGTATGCGCGCGTCAATCCCGATCACAAGCTGCGCATCGTCCAGGCGCTTCAGCAGGAGGGCGCGGTTGTCGCCATGACCGGCGACGGAGTGAACGATGCACCCGCGCTGAAGAAAGCGGACATCGGCGTGGCGATGGGCATCGCGGGCACCGATGTCTCACGGCAGGCGGCCGACATCGTGCTCACGGACGATAATTTCGCCTCCATCGTGGCGGCCACGGAGGAGGGCCGCGCCATATTCGCGAACATCCGCAAATTCCTCCGCTACCTGCTTTCGTCGAATATCGGCGAAGTGCTGACGATGTTCTTTGGCGTGCTGCTGGCGACGCCACTGGGACTCACCGGTGCCGGAACGGGCGGTTTGGTCCTGCCGCTGCTGGCGACGCAGATCCTGTGGATCAATCTCGTGACCGACGGTGCGCCGGCGCTCGCGCTCGGAGTCGACCCGCCCGAACCCGATGTGATGCGCAAGCCGCCACGACCGCACGGCGAAGGTGTGATCACCCCAGTGATGTGGAGAGGCATCCTCCTCGTGGGCACCGTCATGGCCGCGGGAACCTTGCTCGTGCTGGATGCAAGTTTGCCCGGCGGGTTCATCGAAGGCAGCGGCACGCTGCGCTATGGGCAGACGATGGCCTTCACGACTCTCGTGCTCTTCTCGATGTTCACGGTGTTCAACGCACGGTCTGACGCGCACAGTGCGTTTGCTTCGCTCTTCGCCAACAAATGGCTGTGGGGTGCGGTGCTCGTGTCGCTCGCTCTGCAGGCGGCTGTCATCTACACCCCGTTTCTTCAGCAGGCTTTCTCGACAGTCCCGTTGAGCGCAGGCGACTGGGCGCGATGCCTGGCAGTAGCCAGTTCGGTGCTCTGGATACGGGAGCTCTCGAAGTTCATAGGGCGGCGCGTGCTCAACGCACCATATGCTGCGGAATCGCCTGGCTAGGCGTGCGGCGCGAGTGCAGCGATCAGTGCTGGTTTCGGGAACGGCGACGCAGTGCGCCGCGAGCCGCCGGCTGTTCCGGAATCTTTCCCTTGAACCGGGTGTTCCGCTTGCGCGTGAGCAGATCCGCCACGGGCACGGCGACTTCCTTTCCTTCGGAGCTGCGTATGCGCAGGAGCGACGCGGCGACGCTCGGTGTGATGATGGCGTCCTGCAGTGTCATCTTGTCGAGCTCGAACAGGAAGGCCTCCACCGCACGGCGCAGCCCATTCTTGAGATTACAGGCGGGCATGATCGCGCAGTCCACTTCGCGTGGCGCCGCGTGGCAGGCGACCACCGCGAAGTCTTTCTCCGCCATGCGCACGAGCTCGCCGATCGAGATCTGATGCGGCAGGCGGGCGAGACAGGCGCCGCCCGTCCGCCCGCGGGTGGTCACGATGAAGCCGTTCTGCGCGAGCTCGTGCACGATCTTCGTGAGGTTGCTCCGTGGAATCCCGTACGCGGCGGCCATCTCGTCGATGGTCACAACGCCCCCATCCCCCTGTTTCACGGCGAGATACATCATGACGCGCAAGGTGTAGTCGGTGTACAGGGTGAGGTGCATTGGGTCTCCAGGGGGCGCAACCGGGCGCCCCAATCTTACGCTACGTCGAGCAGCCGCCCGCGGCGCATTCCGCGGTCCGCGCCTTCACCGCCGCTGCGAAGTCGGGCTTCGTGGCGCTCAGGATCTCGAGCACCGTGCGGCCTTCTTCAGGCGAGATGTGGCGGAAGTTCGTGCTCTGGTCGCGGCCGCTCAGCACATCCGCGAAGCGCATGTAGAGATAGTCCTTCGCGGCGCGAGGCAGGCCGTCGAAGCTTTCCGCATAGATGAGATAGCTCAACGGATACTTGAACGTGCGCGTGCGCAGATCGAGCTCGCGGAGCGAGCGCCCCGCAGGGTCCTTCACCGCCTTCGAGTGGAACCACTTGTCGAAGCCGGAGCTGCTATGCACCTCGTGCTCGAGGCCCGCCGCGTTCGCGAACAGCATGCCCTGCACCAGCGGCTCGAACATCGCCTTGAGGGGCCGCTGAACCGCGGGCGTGAGGCTCGACCACGACGAATCGACCGAGGCGCCGCTGCTGCTCTTCTCGAGCAGTGTGCGGGATTTGAAATTCGCCCGGGTCATGAGATTGCCGATATACGCCTGATGCTCGAACACGAGCAGCGCGACGATGTCGCTCGTCTCGGCGAGGTAGTCGCGTGAATTGAAGAGCCCGCGCACGGTGTCGAGGTTCCCGCGCCGCAGGTGATCCACATCGGCCGGGTCCGCATCCGGGTCCATGATGATGTTGCCGAGATGCTGTTGCGTGCCGTGTCTGCCGGTCACGTACCAGCCGCCCCAGCGATCGCGAATGGCGGTGCGGTCCGTCGTGTCCTCTCCCGGCTGGCCGGCGAACGATTCGCCGTTCTCGCCAACGAGCGTGGAGAGGAACAGGAAGCGCGGCACGCCACCGCCCGTCATGCCCCAGGTGTCATGGCAGGTCAGGCAACGGGACGTCTCCCGATCGATGTGCACCACCGTCGGGGAGTTGTTCGAAAGGGTGTAGAAGACCGGGCCCAGGACGCCGTCCATGGTGGCGATTTCGAGGAACTGGGTGCCCGGAATCCAGGCGACGTAAGTGTCGTCATCGAAGTAGATGGCGCGCGGAGTCGCGGCGCGAATGAGACCGAGCTGCAGGCTCGTCTTCGAGTAGACCAGCGTCTGTGAGCTCGGGTCGATGCCGAGCGCTTTCAGCACCGAGTCGAGATAGCCGCGCGGCCCCTCATATTTGAGGCGGACCTCGCCGCGATTGATGCGTTCCTGCAGGCGCACGATCGCATTGTGCGAAGGGTTGTCCGCGTAACCGATGGTCGGGTACTCGGAGTCGTAACGGATCGCGCCTCGCGCGATGGACGCTGCGATCACGCTAGGGCCGGCATCTGCGGCGGCCGGTGCAGCAGACGGTGCAGCGGATTCGGGTGTGCTCGCGGCGAGCGCCACACCGCACAGGGCGGCGGAGAGCAGGCCAAAGGTCCAGGGCGGCAACCGCCGAGGGCTGGATTCAGAGGTGACTTTCAAGCGCATGGCATGACCCCAGGTGCCGGACTGACACGAGCTTTGCCGACCCGAATCCGGCCCACAATCGGCGTGTCGCGAACTGCACAAAGATGCATATGAAATGTATCTTTTTACCGAAAGGCAATCCAGTTTCGCCCGGACGGATACGTGGGAGCGCCGCGTGGCGGGCGGGGCGGCCCGTACGCC
>JBDZVF010000036.1:0-22525 GCA_040255575.1 Pseudomonadota bacterium
CTCAACGTGAGTATTCGAAGCATTGGCCTTCGACCTCCATCCGGCGCTATTCGCACGAGCTATGCCCGTGGGAACTGTCACGCTTGCAGGAATGCCGAAGCTGCGAACCAGTTCACGTTGAAATGAGCCGCGCTCGTGGAGTGCCGCCGCCAGTCACCACCACGTGAGCAGTTGCAGGAGCATCAGCGTGCTGACAGACGCAACCGCGTGGAAGGCCGCACGTCCGCGCTCAGGACCAAAGTGAAGTATTGAAGGGCCAGGCGCGTATCGCGAGTCTCCGGCGCGCCGACGCAGTCGCGCGGGATCAGGAGCTCGAGCTCACGCAGGTAGGCGTCATTCGCTGTGAACAGCACGCACTGATGAGTGGTCACGCCGGTGAGGATCAAACGTTTTGCGCCGGCCGCTTCGAGGAGCTCCGTGAGCGGCGTGGCGTAGAACCCGGAGTGCTTGGGCTTGAGCAGGATGAAATCCTCCTCGCCGGGGGCGATCTGCTGAACCACGTCGCGACCGATCGCGTCCTCGCGTGTGGCTCGGGCAATGAGCGCCCGCACGTCGGAGCGCCATCGACCGAGATTGTCATTGGCGTAGATTGTGGGGATGCGCGCCCGGGCCGCCCGGGCTTTGAGCGCAGCGATGCGGGGCGCTATGCGCCGGGCGGCGCGCGCGATGGCTGCGCCGTCGGGGAAGTCGAAGTCACTGATCATGTCCAGAATCAGCAGCACCGTGCGGGCGCGCGGCATTTCAAAGGGGACGTTCATGCTTGCGTGTCTTTCGGGGCGTGACAACTTCGAGGCGCGTGCCGAGCAATCGCGGATACCGGGCCGGCGGTGAACCGCAAATCGCGTGCCGCACGGGCCGAAGCGTGCCGCACGGGCCGAAGCATGCCGCACGGGCCGAAGCATGCCGCACGGCCCGGAGCGTGCCACACGGGTCGAAGCGTGGCGCACGGCCCGGAGCGTGCCGGAACGACTCCTGCCGCAGCCCGTTTAGCTGTCCTTTCCGACGCTGGAGCCCCCGAGCATGCGAGGCGGCCAAGCTCGTCGCGCACGCCCACGCGCGCTCGCCGTGTCGGGCGCGGTGCGTGCCCCCTATCCCGGTTTCATCGAACCTTGCCTGGCCACTCCGCGCGCGGAGGTACCCCGTCGCGGCGAGTGGATTCACGAGATCAAGCATGACGGCTATCGGGCCCAGGCCCATCTGCTCGACAGCAAGGCGGTCATGTACACGCGACGGGGGTACGAGTGGACAGACTCATTCGTCTCGATCGCGAAGGCGCTGCCCGAACTTCCTGCACGGCAGGTGATACTCGACGGCGAAGTCGTCGTTCCGGACGCGCGCGGAGTCTCCGACTATCACAAGCTCCAGGAAGACCTCTCGCGAGGTCGCACTGACAGGCTGATCTATTTCGCGTTCGACCTGCTGTACCTCGATGGACTGGATCTGCGCGGCGTGACGCTCGTGGAGCGCAAGCGATTGCTCGCCGATCTGTTGGTCGACGTGCCGGAGAACGGAAGGATCCAGCTAAACCAGCACATCGAGGCGGACGCGTCCGCGGTCTTCAAGCAGGCGTGCGCGATGCATATCGAAGGCATCGTGTCGAGGGAATGCAGCTCGCTCTATCGCTCGGGCCGGCAGGAGTCGTGGGTCAAGATCAAGTGCATCAAGACTGAGACGTACCCGATCATTGCGTTCGTGGAAAAGCTCGGAGCGTCGCCCCGCCGGATCGCCTCGCTCTATCTCGGGCGCTGGGAGGGCAGGCAGCTGCTGTACGCGGGCAAGGCGCAGACCGGCTTCAAACATCGCATGCTGTATGAGCTGCGCGAGCGGCTCGACCCGTACATCAGAAAGACTTCGCCGCTTTCCGTTCTCGTGAAGAAACCCAAAGCGACGTGGGTGGAGCCGGTGCTCGAAGCGGAGATCGAGTTCAGCGCGCTGACGGCAGACAAGGTGCTACGCGCGCCTGTCTTCAAAGGCATTCGCGAGGATCTGCTCGCCAAACCGCCTCCCACCACTCAGCGCGAGACTCTCGCCAAACCGCCGCCCATGAGTCAGCGCGAGACGCTCGCAAACACCCGCACACGAGTGCCGAAGGAAAACATTCTGCAGCTTCTTCCCGATGCGGTTGTTCCCTCCAGGGAAGAGCTCGCGGCCTACTGGCGCAAGGTGGCGCCGAAAGCGCTTCCCTACATCGCCCGGCGGCCGCTGAAATTGGTGCGACATACACGAGGAACCACCTTCTATCACAAGGGCAGACTGCCGCCCGCACCTGCCGGCGTGCACGAGATGAAGATCCAGAAACGGGAAGGCGGCACGGGCACCCGCCTCTGGATCGAGGATTTGGCTGGACTCCTCGGTCTCGTCGAGATCGGCGCCGTCGAGCTGCACGCGTGGAACTCCACTGTGGACGATCTCGAACATCCGGACATGCTCGTGTTCGATCTCGATCCGGGCGCGGGGGTGGAGTGGTCGTTCGTCGTCGAAACGGCGCTGGCAGTTCGCGATTTACTGAAGAGTGAAGGACTCGAAAGCTGGCCCAAGCTCACCGGCGGGAAAGGGGTGCATGTGATGACGCCGCTCCAGCGGCGGGTCGGAGCGAGCGGGCGGCGCATGACGCACGATGAAGCGCACAGGTACAGCCGGAGGCTTGCCGAGCAGATCGCCGGCACGGCACCGGAGCGCTACATCACCTCTGCGGCGACCTCTCAGCGAGCAGGCCGCCTCTTTATTGATTACCTGCGCAATGGGCGCGGCACGACTGCCGTGGCGACGTACTCGCCGCGTGCGCGCCCTGGGTTTCCCATTGCCGCGCCCACGACATGGCGGCGCCTCGAGCGCGGCGCTCGGCCCAACGCGTTCACCATGGCGCAGCCGTTCGGCTAAAGAGATGGCGTGCTGCGCCGATCTCCCCGATCGCCCTGCCCGGCCTTCACCCGGGTCTTCGCTCTGCGCCTGCGATCCACCGAGAGCGAACGGCCTTGATCGTCGCTTTCGGCGATGCGCCCGCGGCCATCACGACGGATGTAGCGATTGTCGCCGCGCGGCGAGATCAGCTCGCGCGTGGCGGACTTGCCGCGCGACCCGGCTTTCCTCCGCGTCGCGGACTTGCCGCGCGCTGCAGACCTGCCGCTGCCGCGGCCTGCGGACCCTGCGGCCGCCGCCGTAGACTTGCCGCGCCCTGCAGACCTGCTGCGCGTCGCAGACTTGCCGCGTCCTGCAGGCCTTCCGCGCGCTGCAGATCTCCCGCGTCCCGCGGACCTTGCGCCCGCTGGCGACTTGCCGCGCGCCGCAGATTTACCGCGTCGAGCTGCAGATTTGCCGCGCGCCGCAGACTTGCTGCGTGCCGCAGACTTG
Source organism: Pseudomonadota bacterium (assembly GCA_040255575.1). GTDB lineage: Bacteria > Pseudomonadota > Gammaproteobacteria > Steroidobacterales > Steroidobacteraceae > JADGHX01. The sequence continues at coordinate 3,352 of JBDZVF010000036.1, forward strand.
CCGCGCGTCGCGGATTTTCTGCGCGTCGCGGATCGCCCCGTCGCGGATCTCCTGCCCGAGGCGGCCTTTCCGCGCGCCCCGGCCGATCTCCCGGACGCGCCTGCAGAGCCGCTTCGCGCGGCGGATGTTCTTCGCGGCCCGCGCTTCGCGGAGGTTCGTCGAGCCGATTTCTTCGCTGCCATGGATGACTCCAGCCCAGAGTTTCACGCTGCTCAATGGCTTGGCCGCTCCGAAGTTCCTTTTCCGGCGCCGCGCCGACGTGCTTTTGGCCAGTTTTCCTACAGCAATCGCGCGGCGGAAAGCGCCTCATGGGGTCTGAAACCAGCGGAGGTACCTCTCATGTCGACGCAAACCATTCGTCTCGCAGTGAGCTCGGCGCTCGTCGGTCTGCTCGGCTCGGCCGTGCTTCTGGCGCAGACGCCGACCCCATCCCAGAGCACCACTCCATCCCAAAGCTCCAGTTCGTCGGAAAGCGCGAGTCCCTCTCAAAGCTCGAGCCGCACTGAAAGCACGACGTCTCAAAGCACCACTGATCAGAGCACCACCGACCCGAGCGCGGCATCCAGCCCCTCGCAGCGTGACCGCACGAGCTCCTCCACGGCGGAAACCATGCCGTCTAGCGGCGATGACCCCGCGGATGCGTCCTCGCCGCATCAACGTCAGGCGATGGCCTCGCATGACCAGTACATGAAGACGTGCATGGACCGGCAGGCGCGAGCCACGCCCGAAGCATCGAAGAGCGAGATGACGAAGGCCTGCCAGGACCAGATGAAGGCGGAGAAGGACCACCTGTCCAAGGCGCATCCGGCCCCGAAGGACGACAGCTCGAGCACGCCCACCCCGCGCTAGCGCCAGCCTCTCCCGCCCCACCCTGGGGCGTGCCGCGCGCCCGCCTTCGGCCGCAGCACTCCCTTATGAGCCGCACGAGCCCCGGGGCTCCTGCGGCTCTTTTTGCGTTCGGCTGTGGTCGCACGCGCGTGTGCCGACGGCGATTTAGCAGGCGATCGCAACGCCGCCTCCGCATGCGCCTGCGAACGACACCCCCGGCTACTGCGCCTCCGGAACGGGCGCCTGAATGTTCAGCAGACTCGCGATGCCGGCGATGAGCTCTCGCGGATCGACGGGTTTGGAAAGGTGCATCTGATAGCCCGCCAGTAGCGCGCGCTGCCTGTCGTCGGCGCGCGCGTACGCAGTGAGTGCGATGGCGACGAGCTTGCGGCCCTCGCCTTTCTCGCGGGCACGGATCTTCTGGATCAGCTGATAGCCATCCACCTCCGGCATGCCGATATCGCTGATGAGGATGTCCACGCGATCCGAGTCGAGCATTTCCAACGCCTCGGCGGCGGAGCCGGCCATCAGCGCCCGGCCGGCGCGCTCTTCGATGAGGCGGTTCACGAGCACGCGGGCATCCGGCTCATCGTCCACCACCAGCGCGGTCACGCCCTCGAGAGTCGGCAGCTCGACAGACGCGACGTCCACTTCGGCGAACGCCGGCCGCTCCGCCCTCACCACTTCCTCCTCGGCATGGCGCAGCACCGAGATCGGCAGCGCGACCACGAATGTGGTGCCCTGCCCTTCGCCGGCGCTCTTCACGCGCACCGAGCCGCCATGAAGCTCCACGAGATGCTTGACGATCGACAGGCCGAGGCCGAGCCCGCCATGCCGCCGCGTCGTCGAGGCATCCGCCTGCCTGAACCGGTCGAACACGAACGCCAGGAACTCCGGCTTGATGCCGATGCCAGTGTCTTCCACGGAGACTTCCACATGGGAGTTCACGCGCTCGAGCACGACGTTGATGTGGCCGCCCGCCGACGTGAACTTCACGGCGTTCGTCAACAGGTTCCAGAACACCTGCTGCAAGCGATTTGGGTCGCCGCGCGTGCGACCGACCTTGGCATCGAGCATCACGCTGAGTCGCAGCCGCTTGGCCTCCGCAGAGGGCCTGACCGCATCTACCGCGGCGGAGATGACTTCCTGCAGATCGATCGACTGGACATCGAGCTGCACCTTGCCGGAAATGATCCGGCTCATATCGAGCAGGTCACCGATGATCTGCGATTGCACGCGCGCGTTGCGCTCGATCGTGTCGAGACCGCGCGCATGATCGGCACTGCCGACCGGCACGCGCCTCAGCAACGTGGACCAGCCGAGGATGGCATTGAGCGGCGTTCGCAGCTCATGAGAGAGCGTCGCGAGAAACTCATCCTTCAGATGTCCGAGGCGTTCGGCTTCGCTGCGCGCGGCCCGCTCGGCGCGCAGCAGCTCTTCCTTCTCGGTTTCGGCACGCCGGAAGTCCGTGATGTCGACGCACGATCCCACGTAGCCGGAAAAACCTTCCGCGCTCTCGAACACGGGCACCGCGGATTGCGAGATCCAGCGCCAGGTGCGGTCATGGCGCCCGATGCGGTATTCCGCGCGGAACGGCTCGCGGGCCTCGAACGCGCTGGTGTAGGCGGTCAGCAGAATCTCGAGGTCATCGGGGTGGACATTCTCGGTCCAGCCAAAGCCGACTTCCTCTTCCAGGCTGCGACCGGTGAACCGCAACCACGTTTCGTTGAGCCAGGTGAACCCCTTCGTGCTATCGGCGAGCCAGATGAGCACCGGCGCAGAGTTCGCGAGCAGCCGAAAGCGGCTGTCGCTCGCGACGAGGGCCCGCTCGATCGACTTCTGGTGCGTGATGTCGCGCGCAATCTTCGAGGCGCCGACGACGGCGCCCGATGCGTCCCGCACCGGCGAGATCGTGAGCGAGATGTCGATGAGCGTGCCGTCCTTGCGACGGCGCACGGTTTGATAGTGATCGAGGTTCTCGCCCCGTCGCAGCCGCTCGAGAATGCCCGTTTCCTCGCTCGCGAGCTCGTCCGGAATGAGGATCGTGATGGGCTGGCCGATCGCCTCTTCGGCCGTGTAGCCGAAGATCCGCTCCGCGCCCCGATTCCACGTCACGATGATGCCGTCGAGTGTCTTGCTGACGATCGCGTCATCCGACGACTCGACGATTGCCGCCAACCGGTTGCGCATCACCTCCGCGTCGGCACCGCGCGGATCCAACTTCACTATCACTGCTGCTCCCGGGGGTCGCACCGGCAGTCGAGGCTTTCCGTCAGTCTTCGATTTCTGCGGCGGTCGTGCCGTGTAGCAATCACCGTGCCCGGAACCTTGCACGCGCTCACGACTTTACGAGGCGGAATTTCACGCGGAGATTCGCCAATGGCTCGTTACGGCAAGAAAGCACGAAGCAAAGTGAAGCGAGCGATGCACGAGCGCAAGCGCGGCACCCTGCGCAGCGGGCGCTCGGGCAAGAAGGTGAAGAGCAAGAAACAGGCGATCGCGATCGGGCTGTCCGAGGCCCGGCGCTCGGGCGCCAAGGTGCCGAGCAAGAAGAAGGCGAAATCGAAGAAGAACGGGAAGAAGAAGAGCAGTTCGTCGGGCCGCAAGAAGAAGTAACCGGCTGCTATTCCGGCGGGCCTCCCGCGCTACGCGCGCAACTCGAAATGCCGCGACCGGCCGCGGCCGGCGCACTCGAGCCGCGGCGGGCGCGCGGGGCTTTGTCGCGCCCGCCGCGGATGCCAGTCGCGCCCCTCAGGGAATGCGCGGTCACGCGCATCGAGTGCCAGTCACGCCCTCAGGGAATCCCGGTCACGCGCATCGAGTGCCAGTCGCGTCATCAGGGAATCCCGGTCACGCGCATCGAGTGCCAGTCGCGCCATCAGGGAATACCGGAAGCCGAACGCACCGCCGCCCAGCCCATCACGAACACGGCGAGCGCGCCGAGGATCACCGCGAGCACCAGGCCCATCCGCAGCTTGTCGGAACCTGACCGCGTGCCTTCCGCCGCGAGAGTTCGCGAAGGGCCGGCATCGCCAATCACTTCCAACGTGCTGTCGGCGGATGCCGCTTCGGGAAGCGCGAGGTGCTGCCCCGAAGCGGAGAGCGAAGCCACCAACTGCGCGCCGTGAGCCCAGACCTGCAGCTCTTTCACATGCGGCCGGTTCTGCGCCCGGCGCTGCAGGCATCGCGCAATGAGCCCGCGAAACTTCGCCGAGATCTCCGGTGGCAACAGCATGTCGCCCTCATGCAGGCCGGAAGGCTGCTGCCGCGTGAGCGCTTCACAGAGCGTGACGCCGAGTGCCCACACATCACTGGCTGCCGTGCGTTCGCCATTGCCCGCTTCCGGCGGCGAGTAGGCGGACGTCACGCGACTCGCGCGTCCGGTTTCGCTGAACGGCCGGATCGTGTCGCTCGCGAGTTTGAGCTGATCTCCCACCACGAGAACGTTCGAGGGCTTCAGCCGGCCCTGCACGAGCTTCCTCTCGTGCAGGAAGGTCAGTGCCTCGAGCACCGGATCCAGCATCTCCCGCGTTTCCTCTTCCGTGAGCGCGCGCCGGTCGAGCAGCTGCGCGAGATTCTGATCCGCATAATCCGTCACGACGTAGAGGAACGGCCGCTCGCCGATCTGGCATTGGCCCGCGTCGAAGATCTGGATGAGGCGTGGATGGACCAGCGCCGCCGAGGCGCGCCAGCGCGCGAGCTGCAATTGCGCAAGGCCCGGCGCGCTCGGGATCAATTTCAGCGCAAGCTCGGAACGCCCGTGCTTCTGGGACTCCGTGAGGAACACGACGCTGTGGTTCGTTCGACCCAGCAGAGCCTGCAAGGGAAACACGCCATTGATCGCCTGCCCTACCAGCTTTGCCCAGCCGTCGTTCATCCCACCGCCCGCTTTCGAGTCCCTCGCGCCGCGAGGGCGCCTCCCGGCGACACTGTACAGCGACTCGGCCCCGCTGACGCTCCGTCGCCAATCGCAGACTGCGAGAGGCCCGGTGAGCGGACGGCCGCGAGCGCTCAGGCCGGCTTGTCGGCGCCGAGCCCGAGGCTTTCGGCGATTCGCACCAGCTGCACGGCCGTGTCCGCCCCGAGCTTCTGCTTGATCGCGGATTGGTGGTTGGCGACGGTCTTGGGATTCAGCCCCATCGACTGCGCGATATCGCGCACGGAGAGCCCCCGCACCAGCAGCCGCAGAACTTCGAACTCCCGCGCGGAGAGGCCGCCGCTCGCGTCCGTGTCCGCGACCACGTTTCGAAGCGCCAGCTTCTGCGCGATGTCCGCGCTGATGTAGCGCCTGCCGTGGGTGATGGCGTGCACGGCTTCCACCAGCACGTTGGGCGCGCTCGCCTTCGTGACGTAGCCGCACGCGCCGGCGCGCAGCGCGCGGTTCGCGAAGATCGCCTCTTCATACATGCTGAACATCAGCACGCGGGTCTCGGGTTCCCGCGCAAGGATGCGGCTCATCGCGTCGATGCCGCTCACGCCGGGCAACGCGATGTCCATGACAACGACTTGCGGGGAAAGCTTGCAGAACTGTTCGTACGCGTCGGCTGCGTTCGCCGCTTCGCCGATCACCGCGATGTCTCCGCGCCGCTCGAGCAGTCGTTTGTAGCCTTCGCGCACCACCGCGTGATCGTCCACGAGCAGCACGCTGACCCGACCGGGCCTCGTCGCCGATGACTGGAGCATGACATGAGTTCCCCGGCCCCGGAAAAAACCGCCCGGGCGCCTGGAACAATTATAGGCGATGCAGGACGCTAGGCTGCCACTTCGCGTCTCGCGCCATGCAGCGCACCGGCCGCGGCCCGCTTCTGCGCGGCCGCCGTCGCCGCCTGATATCGCGACACCATCGTATTGAGCGCGTGCACCTGATCGACGATGGCCTCGCTCGAAGCCGCCGCCTGCTCGACCAGCGCCGCGTTCTGCTGAGTGGTCTCGTCCATCTGCATCACGGCGCGATTCACCTGCTCGATGCCGATCGACTGCTCGCGGCTCGCCGAGGCAATTTCCGCGACGATCGTCGTCACCTTCTTCACTGCGCTCACAATGCCTTCGAGCGTGCGACCGGACTCGTCCACGAGGCGCGTGCCTTCGGAAACACGATCCACGCTGTCCTGAATGAGCGCCTTGATCTCTTTCGCCGCGGTCGCACTGCGCCCGGCAAGGCTCCGCACCTCGCTCGCGACCACCGCGAAGCCGCGCCCCTGCTCCCCGGCGCGTGCGGCTTCCACCGCTGCATTCAAGGCCAAAAGGTTTGTCTGGAATGCGATCTCGTCGATCACGCCGATGATGTCCGCAATCTTGCTGGAGGAGGCGTTGATGCCGCTCATCGCGGCGACGGCATTGCCGACGACTTCGCCACCCTTCTCCGCCTGCGCGCACGCATCGATCGCGAGCTGATTGGCCTGCGCCGCATTGTCCGCGGTCTGGCGCACGTGGCTCGCCATCTGCTCCATCGAGGAGGCGGTCTCTTCGAGGCTCGAGGCCTGCTCGGCGGTCCGCTGCGAAAGATCGCCGTTGCCCGTCGAAATCTCTTCGGCGGCCACCTGCACTTCGCCCGCCGTCTTGGAAATCTGTTCCACCAGCGACTCCATCACGCCGATGATCTCGTTCACGCCGCGCGCGAGCTCTGCCACGTCGCCATCCTTGCCGGTCAGCGAAATGCGCTGGCTGAGATCGCCGGCCGCCGCCGCGCTCACCACGCCACGCGTCTCGCGGACGACAGCACTCAGCTGCTCGGAGAAACTCAGTTGCTGCGTCACATCCGTTGCGTACTCGACGATCTTGAACGGCTTGCCGGCCGCGTCGAGGATCGGGTTGAAGCTCGCCTGCACCCAGATCACGCGCCCACCCTTCGCAACGCATCGGTACTGGCCCGCGTCGTACTCGCCGCGGGCGAGCTTGGCCCACATCGAGCGGTATTCGCTGCTCTCCGCGTGGCTGCCTTCCACGAACATGCTGTGATGGCGCCCACGCAGCTCCTCGAGCGAGTAGCCGAACGTGCTGAGGAAGTTGGGGTTCGCCGTGAGCACCGTGCCGTCGAGCGAGAGCTCGAGGACCGCCTGGGCCTTGCTGATCGCGGCGAGCTGCCCGACGCCATCCGCCCGCTCGAGCATCTGCTGGGTGACGTTGACAGTGTGCTTGATGACTTTGCGCGGCTTCCCGAAGCTGTCGAGGATCGGGTAGTAGGTGGCCTGCACCCACAGGGGCTGCCCGTCCTTGCCCTGGCGCTTTTCCTGCACCGAGCGCATTTCGCCCCGGCGCAGTGCCGCCCAGAGATCCTGATACTTGCCGGAGTCGCGCTGGTCCATGTCGGCGAACATCTGCTGGCCCTGGCCGCGGATCTCGGCGAGCCTGTAGCCGGAGGCCTTGAGGAACTGCTCGTTCGCGTGCAGCACCCGCCCGTCAAGATCGAACTCGATGATGGGAGTCGCGCGGCCGATCGCCGCGAGATGTCCCTGCAAGTCCCGCACGCCCGGCAGCAGGGCGCCGAGCGCCCGCCCGACCCATGCCAGCGGATTGTTTGCCATGTCAGTGAGCCCCCCAAAAACCGATGCGCGCGGGACGCACCTCGCCCCACGCGGCTCTCGGTGAGGTTATCGCCCGCGGTCCACGGGGCTTGATGCGTCGCAAGTCCCAACCTGTCCGCCGATCCATACAGCGGCTCGGCAGCGGGGGCGGGCGGCCTCTTTCGCGAGACACGTCTCGGAATTCCTGGCGTGCTACTTGTCATAATCTCGAACATGACCACCCCGTGACGACGCCCCGTCCACGCGAGACCCGGATGGGCTAGATTGCGCACACCCCAGTACTCACCGGCCGATGCAGACCCTGATCACGCGATTCCGACTCCCGGCGGCACCTCTCGTGGTGCTCTCGTGCATCCTGCTCGCGCCTCTCGCGCGGGGGGCGGAAGCGCCTGCCGCCGCCCGGGCGCTGGTGGATGACGCCGTCAAGGCGATGCGGGTGGACCCGGATGCGAGCAAGCGCTACGCCGACCAGGCCCTCGCCCTCCTGAAGAAAGAGCCAAACGCCGACCTGGAAATTCGCGCGCGCCTCATCCTCTGCGACTACCAGGCCGAGCGGGACAAGCTCGCCGCCCAGCGTGAGATCTCCCAGGCGACGGCGCTGCTGCCCCTCGCCCAGCGCAAGGGCCTTCAGGCCGGCATTCTCACCTGCGAAGGGGACATCAACGAAACCGCCGGCGACAACACGCGCGCAAAGGCGCTGTATGAGCAGGCGGTCGCCGTCGGCACGGCCACCCAGGACGACGAGATGCTGGCCGGCGCGCTCTTCTCACGCGGTTACCTCATGGGCGTGCAAGGTGCCTACGCCATGGGCCTCGCGGATCTGCGGCGGGCTCAGGCGCTGTTCGAGAAACAGCACATGCCTCAGCACGCAATGACCGTGCTGAACGCCATAGCCATCCTGTACAACCGGATGGGCGACAACCAGCAGGCCGTCCACATGTACACGCGCGCGCTCAAGCAGCAGCGCGAGGCAGGCATGCGACGCGAAGTCGCTGTCACGCTCTACAACATGGGCAGGGCGCACGAAGCGCTCAAGGAATGGGAGTTCGCGCGCAAGGCGTACACCGAATCCCGCGACATCAACCGCGAGATCGAATACGCGCGCGGCGAGGCCTACGCGCAGCGGGGGCTTGCGGCCGTCGCGAACGCCACCGGCGATTCGCGCCGTGCGCTGGATATTCTCAAGCAGGCGCAGTCACTCGCCGAGCAGACTTCCGATGCGCGCTTGCTCGCGCACATCGCGCTCGCGCGCGGCATATCGCTGCATAGGCTGGGCCGTCTGGCCGACAGCGAGGCGTCGCTGAAATCGGCGCTGGATGTCTTTCGGCAGGCCGACGCGCTCGGGGATCTGAGCTCCACCTATTCGGAGCTCGCGCTGGTGCAGGCGGAAATGGGCAACTGGCGCGATGCCTATGCGAGCCAGGCGCAGTACAAGCTCATCTCCGACCGGCTGCTCAACAACCAGCTGGATCAACGCTTCGCCACCCTCAAAGTGGAGTTCGACACCGCAGCCAAGGAAAAGGAAAACGCCCTGCTGCTGCGGGAGAACCAGGCCAACGAGAAGGCCCTCACTGAGGGGCGTCGCGCGCGGCAGCTCCAGGCGGTGACGATCGTTCTCACCGTGCTGCTCGCGGGCCTGCTCGCGACCATTGCCATTCATCAGCGACGCTCCACTTTGCGCATGCGCAAGCTCGCGCTCACTGACGAGCTCACCGGAGTGCCGAATCGGCGCGACGTGCTGAACCGGCTGGAAGCGCTGCTGAAACGCGAGGACGAGCCGCCCTGCGCCACACTCATCGTCGACATCGACCACTTCAAGAGCATCAACGATCACCACGGGCACCCGATCGGGGATGAGGTGCTCAAGTTCGTGGCGCGGGAGATGCGCACGTCGGTGCGGGAGCCCGCGTTCTTCGGGCGGCTGGGCGGCGAGGAGTTCCTGATCGTGCTGCCGGATACGTCCATCGGCGGAGCGCTGCAGGCGGCCGAGCGCTTCCGCGAGCAGATCATGGAAATCGACACGACACGGTGGTTGCCCGTTCGCAGGCGCATCACGGCGAGCATCGGGCTCACCATTTCGCGGCCGGGCGTCTGCACGTCGAGTGACATGCTGATGCGGGCGGACGGGGCGCTGTATGCGGCCAAGCGCGGCGGACGCAATTGCGTGAAGACCTGGCAGGACGATCCGGAGCCCCACTCGCCTGAAACGCGCATCGCCTGAAAACGAAGAAGCCCTCGATCACCGCGCGGCGGGCGCGCGGCGACCGAGGGCTTCCAATCTACCGATCAGCTCCCGTAGGTATCGCGCCAGGTCGAATAGATCTTGTCCTGCGTCGTGATGAACTCGAGCAACACCGGCTGGCCCGCCTGGGTTGCGCGAATGCCTTCGACGAGCGCATGCACGATCTGCTTCGGATCCTCGACTCGCTGCGAGTACCCACCGAGCGCCTTCGCCCACTCCGAGTAGTTGCCGGAGATATCCGTCGACTTGTACTTCTCACGCGAGATCGCCATGGCCTTGAACTCCATCGCCATCGCGTGATTGTTGAACAGGATCGACATGATCGGGATCTGGCAGCGGACGCAGGTCTCGAAGTCCATGCCCGTCATGCCGATCGCCGCGTCGCCCCACATGTTGATGCAGAGCTTCTCGGGATGCGCAAGCTTCGCGCCCATCGCAAGACCCAGGCCGTAACCGAGCTGCGTGCTCTTGCCCCAGCCGATGTAGGAGAGCGGGCTCTCCGACTTCCAGAACGGCGACAGCTCATCGCGCGGCGAGCCGGCATCGTGCGTGATGATCGTGTTCTTCACGTCGGCCACGTGCATCAGCTCCCAGATCACGCGATACGGCGAGATCGGCGCAGTCTCCTGCGTGAGCTTGGGCATCCAGTCCGTCATCCAGACGTCGTTGTCCTTCTTGATGCGCGCCGAGACTTCCTTCGTGAGGCCGCGCGGCTTGCCCTTCAGGCGATCCTTCAGCGCTTCGTGCAGCATGCTGAGGGTCAGCTTCGAGTCGCCCAGCAGCGGGTAATTCGTCGGAATGTTCTTGTTGATGTCGCCGGGCTCATTCGTGTTGTGAATGAACTCCTTGTCCCGGGTCGGGAAGCGAATGCCGAAGCCGGTGGCGGTGAAGCTCGCCCCGACGCCGAACACGAGGTCCGAGTTGTTGACCTCTTCGAACACCGACTTCGAGTACGAGACACCGCCCGACCCCGTGGAGAGCGGATGGGTTTCGGGGAACGAGCTCTTGCCTTCGAGGCTGGTGGTGATCGGCGCCTCGACGAGCTCGACCACGTCCTTCAGCTCTTTCCACGCCTTCGCGTAGTGCACGCCCTGGCCGGCGTAGATGAGCGGCCGCTTGGCCTTCAGCAGTGCGGCAGCGGCGGCATCGACATCCGAGGGCGATGGGGCGAACGCCACACGACGCACCGGCTTGTAATCGAACGAGCCAGAGGTGCCCGGCACTTCCTCGTTCCACATGTCGCCCGGCACTTCGAGCAGCACGGGGCCAGGGCGGCCGTTGCGGGCCATCGTGAAGGCACGACGCAGGGCCGGGATGATCTGGCTCGGCACCGTGATGACTTCCGCATGCTTGGTCACATGCTGGTAGTTGAGCGTGGCGTTGAAGCCTGGCTTGGTCCAGAGCGCGCCGCGCGAAGAGCCGGCGGGAATGACGACCATGGGTACGCCTTCCGACCATGCCTGCGCGACACACCCGAATGCGTTCTCGACACCCGGGCCGGACTGCATGGCGAATACGCCCACCTTCTCGCCCGACGTGAGGCGCGAGATGGCGTCGGCCATGTGGCCCGCGATGCGCTCCTGCCGAACGATGATGGGACGGATACCGGCCGCGGCGCAGGACTCGGTCAACGGGTTGAGCGGATAGGCAAGGAGATATTCACAGCCTTCACGCTTCATGACCTCGGCTATGACTTGCGCTACGTTCATCGATTATTTCCTCGGCAAAAGAGAGACACCCCTTGTGGCGGCGTAGTGTAGCGCCGCCCCGTGCGCGGGCACCGGGGAGCCAAGTACTTGTCCGCGTGGGGTTCAGCACCCGTCCGACACATGGTTCCGAGGCTGGGACTATCAGTCCCCGCCTGCGCCCGTCATGAGGACGAGGTCCGGCAGGCTCGTGACACAGCTGGCGCCGCCCAGCACACTCCGGCGCTCGTTGTCCGGGGGGATTTCATGACCGCAGACCGTGTCAGCCGTGCCACAACTTTCCTCGCCGCCTCGCTGGCGGCACTCCTCGGCGGCTGCGCCACGACGAGCCCGTCGTACATCAGCACCATGAGTGTGCGAGAGGTGAAGATGAACACCCTGCAGGCCCAGCTGCAACAGCTGCGGCACGAAGCCGATCTGGTCGCCGATGCCAGCGCCATCAAGAAATTGCAGCGGGCCTACGGCTACTACCACGACCAGAAGATGTGGGACGCGATGGCCGACCTCTTCGACGAAGACGGCACCATCGAGATGGCACATGACGGCGTCTACGTCGGCCAGAAGCGGGTGCGCCAATACCTCAATTCACTAGGCGGCGGCACGGGCCTGCGGGAAGGCCAGCTGAACGATCACCTGAACCTGCAACCGGTCATCACCGTGGCCGATGACGGCAAGACCGCCAAAGCGCGCTGGCGCGCGGTGCTGATGACGGGCGAGCTCGGCAAGCGCGCGACGATCGGCGAAGGCACGTTCGAGAACGAGTACGTCAAGCGCAACGGCGTGTGGAAGATCAGCAAGCTCCACTGGTACCAGACCTTCATGGTGCCCTACGAAGGGGGCTGGGCGAAGAACGCGGACACCACCCAGGGCGTGTTCGCATCCAAGACGCTGCCCCCCGACCGGCCGCCCACGGAGAAATACGGCGTATGGCCGGACGTATACATCCCGCCCTTCCACTATGGGGCGACGCCGCCGCGCAAAGCCGACCTGCGGGTCGTGAGCGGTGCACCCGATAACGACCCCGCGATCACAGCGCTGCAAACCGCGGTAAGCGAGCTCGCGCGACGCGTGCAACTCGTGCGCGATACGGATGAGATCGAAAACCTCGTGTCGATGTATGGCTACTACCTCGACAAGCAGCAATGGGATCTCTTCACCGAGCTCTTCTCCGAGAACTCGCAGATGGAAATCTCCCAGCGCGGCATCTACTACGGCAAGAAGGGCGTGCGCCGCGCCGTCGAGCTCTTCGGCCCGCAGAACATCGAGAAGGATCACCTGCACAACCACATCCAGCTTCAGCCGCTCATCACGGTCTCGCCGGATGGCCAGCGCGCGTGGATACGGGCACGCGCGCTCAGCATGCTCGGCACGTACAAGCAGGTGGGCGTGTGGGGCGACGGCGTCTATGAAAACGAGTTCGTGAAGGAAAACGGCGTCTGGCGCATCCACATCGATCACGTCTACACCACGTTCTTCGCGCCCTATGACCCGGGCTGGGCGATGGGCTCGCGGCCGACGCCCAAGGCGAGCCCGAAGATTCCGCCGGACGCACCCCCGTCGGTCGTGTACGAAAGCTTTCCGGATGTTTACAACCCGGTCTATCACTACAAGAACCCGGTGACCGGCGGTGCCACGGTCACGCCTGCGAAGATCGATCCTGGCAGATTGCCGTCGAGCGCGCGTTCGCTCGTAGAGCACGTGGAGAAGACGGTGACGCGCCTGGAAGACGAGGACGCCATCGAGAATCTGCAGCGCGCATACGGCTTCTACATCGACAAGGCGCAGTGGAAGGACGCAGCCGATCTCTTCGCCGACAACGGCACGCTCGAGCTCGGTGGCGGTGGCGTTTACGTGGGCAAGAAGCGCATCCAGGACTACATCAGCCGCACCTCGCCGGAAGGCCTGGTGCGTGGAAAGCTGTTCAACTACCTGCAGCTGCAGCCGATCGTCGACATCGCGAATGACGGCAGGAGCGCGAAGGCCCGCTGGCGCTTCGTTGCCGAGATCGGCACAGCGAATCAGGCGGATTCAGCCCAGTGGGGCGGCGGCACGTACGAGAACCAGTACGTCAAGGAAGGCGGCGTGTGGAAGATCCAGCACCTGCACGGCTATCACCGATTCTTCACGCCTTACACGGACGGCTGGGGCAAGACGGCGCTGCCGAACTCGAAGCCCGATGAAAACTTCAAGCCGGACCGGCCGCCCACGCAGACGTATGAGTCGTACCCCGCGACCTTCGTCGCGCCGTTTCACTACAAGCATCCCGTTACCGGCAAGTAGCAGTCGCGGATATTCCGTGTGACTCGTCTCACGCCCGCGCGCTCCGATGGGGCGCGCGGGTGACGGCTCGCCCGGAAGCGGCCTTGTGAGTTTCGCCGGCACGCGGGCTCGCAAACGATGCGTGGACGCATTCCCGCCGGCCGGAACGCGCCGGTCGGCGCTTACGGCGACACGATTACGGTCACTCTCCCGTTCCAGGGAAAGGAGCCTTGCCCCCCGCGCAAACCGGCGACTATATTCGGGCGTCTGAGGGGCAGGCGAACACGCAAGAGAGGGTCGCATGCCGGAAAAAGGAATCCGTCGGCGCATGGGCAAGGCGATCCACAGCGGGCGCGCGAGCTTGGCACGCTTCGTGACGCGCACCTTCAACCGACAGGAAGTCGACGACATTCTGACAGAGGCTTTCATCCGCTCCCGCGAGAACGGCGGTGGCAAGCCCACCCTGCGCAACCAGAGCACCTTTTTCCTTCGAACCGCAACGGCCATCGCCATGAACCGCTTCTCGCGGAACGGCACGCGTCTCACCGCGCACGCGGAGGACCTCACGGTGCCTGAAGTCGCGCAGATCGCGTCCGAATCCCAGGAATCGCAGAACGATGCGAGCCAGAGCTTCGTCGCGTTCTGCCGCGCGGTGGGCGGCCTGCCGGAAGAATGCCGCCGCGTGATGATCCTGAAGAAAGTCTATGGACTCAGTCTCGGCGAGATCGCGGATCACCTCGGCACCACACAGGCCATGGTGGAGAAGGATCTGGCGCGCGGGCTCATGATGTGCCGGGACTACCTGGACTCCGCCAGCCGGCCACAGCCAGGCAGCGGCTCGGGCCGCGCGACACTCAACCCCTGAAGCGGTGCGAGGCTGCATGAGCGTCCTCGCGTTCCCCGACCCACGCAAGGCACGCGAAGAAGCGTCCCTGTGGCTCGCGCGCCTGGAACGCGGTCTCTCGGACGACGAGCGCTCCACATTGCGCGACTGGCTGCGGGACGCCATCAACAACCGCGCGTTCCTCGAGATGGGCAAGCTCTGGCGTGGGCTCGAGATCATCTCGGTGCTCTCCGAGCTCTTCCCGCTGAATCCCGAAGTGCTGAACCCGCAGCCCCGCCGAAGCTTCCCCAGCATTGCGCTGGCGGCGATCGCGGCGGCCTGCATTTCCGCGGTCGGCACACTCATGCTCGCGGGAGACACACCGTGGGCACTGTTCGAATCGCGCCCGGCACCGCGGCCGATGTTCAGCGAGATGCTCCGCACTGGCGTCGGCGAGAAGCGCGTGACCCGGCTTGCGGACGGCAGCACGGCCACGCTCAATACGAGCTCGCGCATCGTCGTGTTCTATGCGCCGCTCGCCCGCGACGTGTACCTCTCGTATGGCGAGGCGTCGTTCGACGTCGCGCGCGATCCCGCCCGCCCCTTCAATGTGCACGCCGGCAAGCGCGTGCTGCAGGCGTCTGGCACGTCGTTCAACGTACGCGTGTTTCCGAATGACACCGTGGAGCTGACCGTCACCGACGGACAGGTCAGGATCCTTTACGCGCCACAGCGCCCGCTCAACACACCCGAAAGGCTGCGTGACGACTTCATGCATGTGGACACCATCGTGAGCGCGCAGGAAGCGGCGCTCGTCGAACCGACCATGCAGTCGGTGCGCAAGCTAGAGCCGAGTGAAGTGGACACCCGCCTGGCGTGGCGCCGGGGCGAAGTCGTGTTCCAGGGCGAGCCTCTGGAGCAGGTGCTGGCGGAAGTGGGCCGCTACACCACCACGCGTTTCGTGATCGGCGATGACAAGCTGCGCGACGTGCGCGTCGGCGGTTACTTCAAGGTGGGCGATCCCGAGGGCTTCCTCGCGTCCCTGCGCGAGAACTTCTTGATCGACTGGCAACGCACCCCGGACGGGCGCATCGTGCTCACCGGCCTGCCCTCCTCGCCCTGATCGGAACCGCGTGACACTCACCACGGCCGCGGCGTATCTCTCGCGCGCTTTCAGCCTCTCGTCCGTTCTTTTCGTCGCGCTCGCCGGCGCGCTGATGACCGTGGCGTTCAAAGTCGGGCTCTTCGGTGTCGCGCTGTTCCTGATGATGCTCACGTGGTTCTTCCGTTACGGGCTCCTCATGATGGAGCACGTGGCGTGGGACGGTAAGGATGCGCCCGTGCTCGAAGTCGAGATGCTCAACCCGCTCGAGCAGACGAAGTCGGGCATCCTGTTGTTCGTCACCGGCGTGTTCTTTGCCATCTACTACGCCGCCCAGTACTGGTCCTTCAAGCTCTTCGGCACGAGAGTGCCGGGCGCGTTCGTCGGGCTCGCGGCAGTGGGACTGCTGCCCGCGATCGCGGCGGTTCAGGTCGCGAAAGACCGGGCGTTGCAGGCACTGGATCCGCGCGACTGGTTTCATCTCATTCGCTGGATGAAGACGGACTATCTGCTCGTCCTCGCCTGCATCCTCATCTATTGGCTGTTCGCCTACGTGCTCCTGGTCACGCCGCTCAGCGAGCACGTGCCGCTCTTCTTCGTGATCCTGTTGCTGATGTTCGGATGGCTGGCGGTGCAGGCGCTGCTCGGCGGCGCCATTCGCGAACGGCGCATCACCGACGCGGATGACTCACCGGTCGAGCGCTTCGAGGAAGGCCTCTCCCAGCAGGAGATCGACCGCCAACGCGAGCTCAAGATAGATCGCATCTACGGCGAGTGGCGCAGCGGCGCACAGAAGAACGCCTGGCAGACGCTGATGCGCGAAGTCGAGGAAAGCGGCGACCCGGTTGCGGAGCTGCGCTGGATGGCGGAGCGAATTGCGCGGTGGGACGAGCCCCGCCTGCTCAAGCGGGTGGTGCAGGAGCTGGTGCCGCGACTGATCGCCATTTCCCGATTCAGCGAGGCCATCGTCCTCACGCGCCAGCGCCTGGCATCCGACCCTGGCTATCGCCCGGTCACCGCGGGCGAAACACTGCGCATTGCGCGGATCGCGCGCGATGGCGGAGACCGGCCCACCGCACGCGCATTGCTGCGCGACTTCACCCGCACTTTTCCCAATGATCCGCTGCAGAGCGCCGCCGAGGAGCTGGCGCGGGAACTGCAGCGCTGAGACGCCGACAAGGCGCGGACATCCTGCGCCGGGAATACCAGGCCCGCACCGCGAGCAGCCGTTATCCGCCCATCGGTAGAAAGCGATGCATTCGCAACGCGCGAGGGCCGTGAGCCGCACTAACGGCCCTTCGAGAGGTGCCTGACCAGAAAAAAGGCAGTTGCCCTCTTGCCCGACCGCGAAAATTCTCTTCTAATCGAGCGCACGCAGAGCGACAGGCAGGCCCCATAACAATAACGCCCGCCGCCGCTGCATCGAGGGGGAGAGAATGGTGAATCGAACGAGTTCAGCACATTCCGCAGCGAATGGGCGCGCGAGCCTGCGCGGGTCGAGCGCAGCACGCGGCGGATCCCGACAACGCACGTCGCGCCAGTCGAAGACTGTCGCGCCGTTACAGGCTCATCTCGAGAGCGATGAGTTACTGGACGAGTACAAGCGGTATTACCGCATCGGGTCGGAAACCGACCTGCAGTTGCGGCTCACTCGCGGCTTCACGCTGGTGACGCGCCGCTGGCGCAAATACCTCGACGAGCATCTTCGCCGCATCGGCCAGAGCCAGGCCCGCTGGGAGGCGCTGTTCGCCGTCGCCATGACCCGCGAGGGCAGCGCGCTCGGCACCATCGCCAAGCGCGTGGGCGTCGAGGGCCCGACGTTCGTGCGCATGATCGCGCAGTTCGAGCGCGAGGGGCTCGTGAAGCGCCTCGAGAGCAGCGAGGACCGGCGCGCCAGCATCATCCGGATCACGCCGAAGGGCGAAGCCGCGCTCGCGGAGATGCGCGAGGTGACGACCCGGGTGCGCAAGGAGTTCCTCGGCGATCTGAGCGTGGAAGACGTCAAGCGGATGCTCGACATGCTCGAGCACATGCTGAGCTTCCTGAAGGTCTGAGCTTTCAGCGGCGCGCACGACGGGCCGGCGGGCACGACGCGCCGGCGGGCGTGAAGAGCGCCCGCGGCCCCGGCGCTCCCCGCGAAGATCGGCGCCCGGCTCAGCAGCGCCCGGCGGGAAAAGCACTTTTTCCCGTCGTTTTTGACCTAAGCCCCTGATCGGTGCGCAAGTCGCACTTTCCGCACATTGACCCGGACCCCGGGCATCAGTAGCATTCTACCTATATTGCATAGCATCCTATGCATGTCCCCTTTGTTGTCGGAGAGCCCCCCTCTCTCGTCAACGACAGCAAACGTCTTCGACGATTGCTGCTCTTGTGGCCCGGCTCACGCCGGGCCATTTTTTCGCCCTACCTCAGCGCCTTCGTCAGCCGCTCGAGCACCTGGCGCATCTGCGGCTTGAGCTCATGCGAATCGAGCAGCTCGAACTCCATGCCGGTCATCACCATGAGCGTCACGAGCATCTCCAGCGAGTCCGCGCCAATGTCGAGCGTGCAGTGTGAGTCATCCAGCTTTTCCAGCTTGCCGCACCAGGGCGACACCTGCTTCGCCAGCGCCTCGAGCGAGCCTTTGAGCTTCAACCGCACGCGATGTGTGTATGCCGTGTAGCGGATCGACTGCGACACGTACGTCACGATGTCGCCCGGAAACTTCCGCGGCACGAATGGAGCACCGACCGCGGCCACCTGCTGCACTCGATCCACCCGGAAGGTGCGCCAATCTTCCCGATCCAGATCCCACGCGACGAGATACCAGCGCCGCCCCGTGTGGGCGAGCCGCATCGGCTCGAGGTTGCGCATCGTCGGTTTGCCGGCCCGATCGCGATAACTCAACTTGAGTTTCAGGTTGTCGCGACACGCGGCGGCGATGCGCGTGAGCACGTCCACGGCCGGCGCGCTATCGCCACCCGGCAGCGTGATCGTGACGGAGTGCAGCGCGCTTGCGCGTTTACGCAGCCGCGCCGGCAGCACCTGATCGAGCTTCGCCAGGAGGCCAATCGAGGTCTCTTCCATCTTCGCGACGCTGCCGGCCGCGGCACGCAGCGCCACCGCCACGGCCACCGCTTCATCGTCGCTCAGGAGCACCGGCGGCATCGAAGAGCCCGCGCCGAGCTGATAGCCGCCGCCGTGCCCGGAAAAGGCCTGCACCGGATACCCGAGCTCGCGCAAGCGATCCACGTCGCGCCGAACCGTCCGCTGGTCGATTTCCAGGCGTTCGCTCAAGTCGCGCCCGGACCAGTGCCG
Organism: Pseudomonadota bacterium; assembly: GCA_040255575.1. Classification (GTDB taxonomy): domain Bacteria; phylum Pseudomonadota; class Gammaproteobacteria; order Steroidobacterales; family Steroidobacteraceae; genus JADGHX01. The sequence continues at coordinate 22,133 of JBDZVF010000036.1, forward strand.
GCGCGATTGCAGGAGTGACAGGAGCCGCAACAGACGTGTCGAGGTAGGCAGCATTTGCGCACAAGCCTAGCTCACTTCGAGGACAGAAACTGTCCGCGGACCCCCCGTACAATTCGGCCACATTCGAAGCAAGCCAGCCCCCCAGGAAGAACCCCATGAACGCACACACCTTCGTCGGAAGCTGCCACTGCGGACACGTCCGCTTCGAAGCGGAGATCGACATCGATGCCGGCACCGGCAAATGCAATTGCACGATCTGCACGAAGCTGCGCTTCTGGGGCGCCGTGGTGAAACCGCACGCGTTCCGGCTGCTCTCGGGCCGCGAGGCGCTGGTGGATTACCGCCGCCGCGCACCGCACGGCCGTTCACCGTCGCGCTCAAGCGGGCGCCCGA
>JBDZVF010000519.1:0-4082 GCA_040255575.1 Pseudomonadota bacterium
CTCTGCCTCTGATCTTGACTCCCTGCCTCAGGAATTCCAGAAGCACACTACCCTCACCCGTGGGACGACCGAGGTGGTCAGCCAAGCCGAGCACACGCAAGTCATATTCCTCCGTCCGGACACCAAAGCTCTCCCCCGACTCCAGATCTGCGCGGCACGCTGTCTCTTACGAGATGGTCCTGGCAGCGAAGACCTCCTTGATCCGAACGGAAATGCCGATGCGTCCATCGGCAGTTCTGTGAACCGGCATTCGTCCGCTCCGGTGGCACCTGGAACCCTCAAGTAAGCGTTCGGCCTAGGCCGTCTTGTTGGCGTTTGTTTTTGGTGTATCGATTGCCGAAGTGTCCACGATTTTTTCGTGGACACTTGCCTGCTTGAGTGTGTGAACTTGAGTGCGTCTCAGTCTGCCGCGCAGGCCGCGTCCTGCACTTTCGTCTCGGTGGCTGGCGCCTCTTCGGCTTCGGGCTCTTCCGCATCGCTCTCTTCGGCTTCCAGCCTCACATTCCAGGGCAGTAGTTCGTCGATGCGGTTGATCGGGTGGTCGGCGATCTTGGCGAGCACTTTACCCAGATACGCCTGCGGGTTGATGCCGTTCAGTTTCGCGGTGCCGATCAGGCTGTAGATCGCCGCAGCCCGCTGGCCGCCCGCGTCGGAGCCCGCAAACAGATAGTTCTTCCGGCCGATCGCGACCGCACGCAGCGCCCGTTCGGCGGTGTTGTTGTCGATCTCGATGCGGCCGTCTTCGGCATAGCGCGCAAGCGCCGGCCAGCGGCCCAGCGTGTACTGGATTGCCTGCACTGTTTCCGATTTGCGTGGCAGTTTGTCGCGTTCCTGCTCCAGCCAGCGGCGCAGTGTATCGAGCAGCGGCTTGGCCCGCGCCTGCCGCACCGCAAGCCGCTCGTCCGGCGAGCGTCCGCGGATCTCTTCCTCAATGGCGTAGAGCGCGCCGATACGCTCCAGCGATTCCTTGGCGATTGCCGATTTGTGCGCCTGATGGATGTCGTAGAACTTGCGCCGCGCATGCGCCCAGCAGGCCGCTTCGGTGATGCGTCCATCTTCGTAGAGGCGGTTGAAGCCCGCGTAACCGTCGGCCTGCAGGATGCCTCGGAAGCCCGCCAGATGGGCCTCCGGGTGCTCTCCGTTGCGGTTGGGCGAGTAGGCGAACCAGACTGCCGGTGGGGATTCGCCGCCCGATGGACGATCGTCGCGCACGTAGGTCCACAAGCGTCCCTGGCGCGTGCGGCCACGGCCCGGAGCCAGCACCGGAACCGGCGTGTCGTCGGCGTGCAGCTTCTCGGTCGCCTTCACGTAGCGGCCGAGCGCATCCACCAATGGCTTCAGCAAACGGCTCGATGCGCCCACCCAATCGGCCAGCGTGGAGCGATCCAACTCCACGCCCTCGCGCGCATAGATTTCGCTCTGGCGATAGAGCGGCAAGTGGTCGGCGTATTTCGATACCAGCACGTGCGCCAGCAGGCCCGGCCCGGCAAGGCCACGCTCGATGGGGCGGCTGGGCGCGGGCTCCTGCACGACACGTGCGCAACAGGGGCAGCTCAGCTTGGGCCGCACCACGCGCACCACTTCAAAGCGCGCCGGGATGTATTCGAGCCACTCGCTGATGTCCTCGCCGAGCTTGCGCAGCTTCTTGCCGCAATCCGGGCAGGCGGAGCCTTTCGGCGCGACGGTCTTCGTCTTGCGCAGCAGATGTCCAGGCAGCTTGCTGCGTTGCCTGGCCGGCGATGCTTGTTCGCTCGCGGCCTTGTCTGGTGCGGCTTCGGCGCTATTGGCGCTATCGCTGGAAGCGGCTTCGGCGTCATCGCCAGTTGTAGCGTCCGCGGGCTTCGCGGCGTCGGCTTCCAGTTCTTCCAGCTTCAGGGTGAGCTGTTCGATCTGCGTATTGAGCTTCTCGCTGCGGCGGCCAAACCGCATCCGCTGGAGCTTCAGAAGCAGCAGCTTCAAGCTCTCAATCTCGATGTCGCGCTTGGCGATCTCCGCATCGCGTCTCGTGATCTCGGACTCGTGCTTCCGCAACTGCGAATCGCGTTCCGCGAGTTCGACTTCGTACGTGGCGATCTCCGTATCTTTGCCCTGCAATTCCGTGCGCTGCGCCATCACCAGCGCGCGCAACGCAGCCGCGTCCAGTGCGTTCAGATCGGGCAGTTGCTGATGCGTGGCGGCCACGCATTTATAGATGATTTGGGGCGTATTCTCGATGGTGCGGATTACGACATTTCTGCATGTTTTTGTCGTTATTTTCAGTCGCTACACAGTCACCTGCGGACGCGCTATCTCCACCGCGGAAGTACGCTCAGGACGCCGCCAGTCAATACCTTCAAGCAACATCGACAATTGCGCGCGGGTCAGCAACACCGTGCCGCTTTCGGCCTTCGGCCACACGAAGCGGCCACGCTCCAAGCGCTTGGCGAAGAGACATAATCCATCGCCATCCCACCACAGCAGCTTGATCAAATCGCCGCGCCGCCCGCGAAACACGAACACGTGCCCGCCGAAGGGATCCTCCTGCAGCGTGCCGGCCACGATGGCGCTCAAGCCCGTGAAGCCGCGGCGCAAGTCGGTGATGCCCGCGGCCAGCCACACCCGCGTACCTGCTTCCAGCATGATCATGCGGCTTAGCCCTCGACGCCCCGCAGACACGCGAGCACCGTCCGCAACGTGGTCGCATCCGCCGCGCCATCGATGCGCAATCGCGCCTGGCCCAGTTCGATGTGGATGCTGCCCGCGACGAGCGTGCGCGAGGGCGAGTGGCTGTGTACACCCGACGGATGCATGCTGATGCCGGCAGCATGTCCATACGCCCCAGCCCCCGGCTGCACCGGCAACGCATCCACCAACTGGACCGGCAACAACGCGGGCGCGGCGCCTGTCGCATGGGCTTCGCCGCCATTCGCGACCGACGCCAAATCCTTCGGCCGCAACGCCAGCCCGCCTTGCTGATACAGCCGCCGCCAACAGAAGACCTGGTTGGCATTCACGCCATACTTGCGAGCCACCCGCGACACGGAAGCCCCCGGCTGCAGGGTTTCCTCCACAATCTGCCGCTTCAACGCCCGCGAACGAAACACCCGCTGCGGCATAAGCTCATCGAGATCCCCCAAGCCAACCCCCTCCCCAGCGCAGCAAGCGCCTTACCTCAGTGTGGGGACAAAACTGGACGCAGGGAAGACGGTAGTGGGCGGACGCTTACCAATGAGACTACTTGAGACTTCATAGTGAATACTGGTCAAAAAAAAAAAATAAATCAAGACACATTCAGAGGCGCCCGGCGCTCTCAGCCATTAATTTGCCTTCACTTTCTCGACTTGCTTTGCCCTCACGCGCTAATGGAGCTGACGGCGACGATTTCCCGATTGGAACGCGGTGAATCGCGTGAGGCGCGTTTTCATAGAATGGAGTTACGACCGCTCCTGAACCTCTGGGAATCGCGCAGAAAAAGCACGGGTAAGCGTCTTCGAAATTGCATGGAAGCGGAGAAGCCCGGTGATCGCGACTTTGCCATCCGGTTCCTGCAAGAGATGGCAGGGCGTGACGCTTTCGAATCTGCCTTAGAAGAGGGCTCAGATACGGAGCTTCGTTCCCGACGACCAATACCACGAACCAAGACGCCAGAAGCCGGGTGGATATGATCCGGCAGGAAAGGACGAGGAAGTCTAGGGCAAGGGGATGACCCTTGCCATCCGCGCGGGCATGTGAGCCTCTATTTTTCCATTCGTGGAAATCAGAGAAACACTCCGCGTTGACGGGAAGCAAAATGAAACCCTCGCACTCATCTCACCCTGCTCGCGTCGCGGGCCTCGGCGAAGTGCTCTGGGATGTGTTCCCGGATCGCGAAACATTTGGAGGCGCGCCCGCGAATTTCGCATGCCATTGCAGGGCTCTCGGCGCGGATGCGGCGGTAGTGAGCGCCGTCGGCGACGATGGGCGCGGCCGCCGGACAATCGCTTTCCTGGACGAACACGGGGTCGATACCAGCTACGTCCAGGTGCTGCCGGACGCGCCAACCGGAGCGGTGCATGTGCGCCTCGATGCGGAAGGCAAAGCCGATTATGCGTTTCTGCAAGATA
>JBDZVF010000520.1:0-4073 GCA_040255575.1 Pseudomonadota bacterium
CGCGAACAATTGCGTACCCAGCACACGCTCCGCCTGCGCAACAGCCTTGCTGACCGCGCCCTGCGACTTGCGCAGCAGCGCCGCCGCCCGCGTGATGTTTCCCACCTCGGCCACCCGGGTGACGCAGAGAATCTGTCGCATTCCTAGCGCGCTATCGATTCGCTTCACGCCGGCCGCCCCGCATGTCGCGCGCCGTTCAGCGGCCGGGACCATGAAAAAAGTTCCAGAAGCATTCCTTTTGGGCCGCGGACGTTGCGCCGGCCGCCGCCATCACTAAACTCGCCGAACCTTCGTCCAGCAGGAATCATCAGGCATGAACGTCGCCCAGGTCGCCGCCGAAATCTTCAAGCGGGAAGGGGTCAAACACCTCTTCGCGTATCCGCTCAACGCGCTCACCGAATCGTGCGCGGCTGCCGGCATTCATCCGGTTATCGTGAGACAGGAGCGCGCCGCCGGCAACATCGCGGATGCCGTGGCACGCATGACGAGTGGCGAAATGGTTCCGGTGGTCGCCTGCCAGCACGGCCCGGGTGCCGAGAACCTCTTCGGCGCCATCGCGCAGGCGTATTCGGAAGGCGTGCCGATGGTCGTGGTGCCGGCCGGTTACGCGCGCAACCAGAACTGGGTGCCGGGCAACTTCAATTCGGCGGTCAACTTCCAGCACGTCGCCAAGCATTGCGAGCAGGTGACCACGCCGGATTCGATCGTTTCCGCCCTGCGTCGCGCCTTCTCGATCGCGCGCCAGGGCCGCCCCGGCCCGGTGGTGGTGGAAGTGCCCATCGACATGTGGACGCAGGAGGTCCCGGGCGATCTCGTGTACGAGCCGCTGCCGAAGGTCCTGAGCGCGCCCGATCCGCGTGACATCTCGAAGACCGCGGAACTGCTCCTGAACGCGAAGCGTCCGCTCCTGTACGTGGGGCAGGGCGTGCACTACGCAAAGGGCTGGGATGCGCTGAAGAAAGTCGTCGAGTTGCTCGAAGCGCCGGTCACCACCAGCCTCGAAGGCAAGAGCGCCTTTCCCGAAACCCATCCGCTGTCGCTCGGCTCCGGCGGCGTCGCGATGCCCGCCGCGGTTCATCAGCACGTGGTGGATGCGGACGTCGTGTTCGGCATCGGGGCGAGCTTTACCGCAACGAGCTTCGGCATTCGCTTCCCGACCCAGGGCAAGAAGTTCATCCAGAACACGAACGATCCCTCCGCCTTCAATCGCAGCGTGCCGATCTCGCAGGCGCTGCTGGGCGATTCGCGCCTCGCGCTGGAAATGCTGTACGCAGAGCTGAGTGATCGCCTGAAAGGCAAGCCGCGCGGCCTTGCCGGCGAAGTCGCGGCGCGCATCAAGAGCCAGAACGATCCCTGGCTCAAGGAGTGGTCGAAGCACACAGACAGCAACGCCGCCCCGCTATCGCCGTATCGCGTGATCCGGGACATCCAGGCGACGCTCGATGTCTCGAACACCATCGTGACGCACGACGCGGGCAGCCCGCGCGACGAGCTCTCGCCGTTCTGGAAGTCCGTGACCCCGCTCAGCTACATCGGCTGGGGCAAGACCACCCAGCTCGGCTACGGCCTCGGGCTCGCGATGGGCGCGAAGCTCGCCTGCCCGGACAAGATCTGCATGAATTTCTGGGGGGATGCCGCGATCGGCATGACCGGCATGGATTTCGAGACGGCGGTGCGCTTCCCGATGCCGATCCTTTCCATCCTGTTCAACAATTTCGGGATGGCGATGGAGTTCGACCTGATGAAGGTGTCGCGCGAGAAGTTCAAGTCGACGGACATCTCGGGCAACTATGCGGATTGGGCGAAGTCGCTCGGCGGCTTCGGCCTGCGCGTGACGGAACCGTCGCAGATCGTGCCGGCCATCAAGGCGGGTGTGGAGGCGACGCGCGAGGGCAAGCCGGCGCTGCTCGAGTTCATCACGACGCAGGAAAAGGTGTACTCCACCTGGACGCACAAGTACGGCAGCTGATCACTGCCGGCTCGCTTCGGCCCCGCGCGAGAGCGCGGGCCTGAGAGCAGCCGCGGCGCGTTGACGCCGCGTCCTGAACCCCCAGAACGCATACACCGCCAGTGACCCCAGCAGCGTGAGCGACAGCCCCACGGCCGTCATCACCGCCTTGTACAACGCCCCGCCGATCTTCGATGCGTGAATCGGATACACCGCGTTGTACGCGCGCGTGGCCCGTGGCAACGTCATCGCGTCCCGCGAGTCCACGAGCCGCCCGTTAGCGGGATCGAACCAGAGCAGCGTCCGCCCGTTCGGCAACCACTCGCCCGGCTGTTTCACGCGCACGCGGATCAGTGGCCCCTCGCCGCGTGGAACGCTGATCCCGCGCACCTGCCCGTCGGGGTATTCAGCGCGCACCACCTGAAGCAGCCCGTGCCAGTCGAAGTTCGCCGCGAGGGCGCCGCCCTTCTGCTTCGGCGGCTCCAGTGATGCGCTGATCGTGCTGCCCGGGGAGAAGGGCGCAAACAACACCTCCGCAATCGGTCGGAACACGAGCATCGAGCCCGTCAGGAACAGCGCCATGAGCAGCGGGCTCATCACCAATCCCAGATCCCGGTGATGCTGCAGGATTTGCAGCCGTGTCATACCCGAGGGCAGCGCGCGCAGCTTGAAGTTCTTGCGATTGCGCCACCAGAGCACAACGCCCGTTACCACGAATGCGAGCCCAAACAACGCCAGAATGCCGGCGCCCGTCGTGCCCACATCTCCCATGAGCCAATGATGGTGCAGGTCGAACAGCCACACTTCCGGCCGTTCCCATTTCGAGTGCCATCGTGTGACGACCGTGCCCGCCGCATCCGCGTAAGCTCCCGCACCTTCGCCGTAAGACAGTGTGAACACGCCCAGGCTGTCACTCGGGAAGATCACGCTGGCAGGCCGGGTCGGCTCTGTCATCAGCCGATCCAAAGCGGCTCCATACTCGGTGGAATCGAGGGCGCGCGCATCCGACGCATGCGGCACGGTGGCGCGCAGCCACGCGTCCTCATGGATCAACAGCGTCCCGCTGAGGCCCATCATCGCGAGCAGCACGCCGATGATCGCGCCGGTCCAACGGTGAATCGGATCGATCCAGCGCATGAGGAGCCCAGGCTTGCGTAAGGGAGGTGCGGGCATCGAGGTGCTCAGAAGCTCACTCGATAACTCAGACGGAAGGTGCGACCGAGACCCTTGAAGTAGCGCAGGTCGATCGGGCTCGTCTGGGAGTAGTAGGTGAAGTAATCCTCGTTGGTGAGGTTCTGCACGGCGGCGGTGATCACGCCGCTGAGCGCGTGCACGTCCACGCTCAGATCCAGGGTGGTGTAACCATCGAAGCGGTTGTAGGCGGCCCCGTTGATGTCCTTGAACGTGCGGTTCAACAGCTGATTCGCCTGCACGCGCGAGGTCACGATGCCGGACCACTCGCGATCCCAGCTCACGTTGATGCGATCGGGAGCGATGTTGGCGCCGCTCAGGTCGGTGTCGACATGCCCGTCGTTGTTGGAGTCGTAACGTCCGTCCGTTCCCGCGTAACGCAAGCCGATGGTGTCCTGCGAACTCGGGCGCCACGTGGCACGGAACTCGAATCCGTCGATCGTCGTCTTCTCGCGCTGAACGGTATAGATGCCATCCGGCCCGCGCTGCAGGCGTTGCCCGAGATCCGAATCGGACCGGAACCACGCAAGCTGCGCGCTGAGAGTGCCGCTCGTGTATTCGAGGCCCAGTTCCACGTTCTCGGTGAGCACCGGCTCCAGGTCGAGGAAGCTTTCGACGCTCTGGTTCGGGATGTTGATCGCGCGAAGCACGCGGCCCACATCGGGCATCGAGAACGCCTCGGCGTAATTGCCGAACGCGCGCCAGCTTTCTGTCAGCCGGTAGGTCGCGCCGAAGTTGTAGAGCGTTTCGGTGAACTCGGGCTTTCCGCCGCGCACGAAGCGGCTACCCGAGGAGGCGAGGGTGGTGAAGTCACCCACTTTCACGCTCGAGTTCTCGTGACGCACGCCGCCGGTCACCGTCAGGTCATCGATGCCGACGAACTCCGCCTGCAGAAACGGCGCGTAGTTCTCATACGTGGATTTGGGCACCCACA
>JBDZVF010000037.1:0-22310 GCA_040255575.1 Pseudomonadota bacterium
CGAAGTCTCCTTTCTTGCGGAGACTGTTTTGTCCAAGTTGACGTGAAGCGCGACAGTACACGCAACGCTGCGGCAACGAGTAACCAAGACGACAGTGGATGCTTGCCCGTTTCCATGGAGCCTGACGTTCCTAAATGTCGTCTAGCAGACCATCTGAGGAAGCACGAGGAGTGGCTCGCAAACACTATCTATTCGATCAAGGTGAAGCGGCGGCCAACAAGCTGTGGGGATTGATTGGCCAGTATGTCTGCCCCCTATGCCAGGCAAGGTTCCCGCGGGAGGCACTGGATAGTGGCGAACTCACGTTAGAGCACGCCCCTCCTGAAGCAATTGGTGGGCGCCCAATCCTTCTCACCTGCAAGCGCTGCAACAATACCGCCGGACACACCATAGACGCAGACGCTGCCTCTCGGGAGGCACTGCAGGACTTCCAACGCATGATGCTCGATGCGGAAATTGGGACAACCGCCCGCGCCGTCATCACGTGGGGGAATGAGCGGCTGACCGTCGACGTAGAGGTCGATCAAGACAGAACTACTGGGTTCAAGATCCTCGGAAACTTAAACGATCCGCGGAAAGTACAGGCGGCCATGGAATACATGCAACGTTTGGCCGCAGAAGAACGAACCGATGGCTACACATTCCAAGTAATCTCGTTCCGGAGGTTTAACCAACGGCTCGCTCGCGTCAGTGACCTCCGCGCCGCATTTCTACTGTGCGTTGCCAAGTTCGGATACAGCTACGGCTTCAATACGGCGCTAAGAGACATCCTGAGGCAGATTACCAATCCAAACGATCGAATTATCGAGAGGTGGTGGTTTGACCATCACCTGGAAGCGCAGCAGGACACAATTGCAGTCGCCGAGCGCGATGGGATCGTCATCGCGACTTTCGTCGGTCTCACGACATTCTTACCTTGGCCGACTCACAACATGGAAAACTATCGAACACTAATGTCGGCGATCGCGGAAAGGAAACCTGTTACCTTTTCTAACGCATTCAAAGTGCCTTGGCCAACATCGTTTGAGGCTATCTATGACCACGCTCGAACAGGTCCTCTAACGTCGACCCCCGACCCAAGCACTTCGGTGTGACGATCTAATTTTCGAGGTTCTGGGCTCCTTCATTCGCGTGGGAGGACGGCAGGTGACCCAACCGAAGCGTCATCATTGGTGGCCAGAGTTCCAATCCCGATACTGGGCTGACGCTTCTGGTCGCCTGTATGCAACGCGCCGCGACGGAACGAGTTTCAGGCCGACGCCTGACAACATCGGTGTTGAAGGCGAGTTGTACACGCGGTTCGGTCCAGACGGATCCAAAGACGTCGCGATCGAGAATTGGTTTGCACGAAAAATCGAGGATCCGTTTGCGTCCATTTTCGACTCACTGATCTCCTTTCAGAAGGTTCGCCGCAGGCCATTTCGGTCGGATCCGGAGAAGCAGAAAGTAGTCGAAGCGCTCGGTTATATCACCCAGCCGTACGTGGATGATGTACTCATCAGCGCAGCAGATCGTGAAATTGTCGCTAACTACGCAGCGGCACTCGTCGTCCGCAATCCAGTCTATTTAGCGCGGATATTGCAGTTTCACTCTCAGCATGGCCAAGTTCCTGATCAGAACATTGGCAAGGCAATCTCATTGGAGAATATGCTGTATCTCTTCGAGCTCTATCGTGAGGTCATAGTCCGCTCAGACTTCATCTTTACACTGCGCCAAGGCTCGCACGAATTTCTGTTCTCGGATTCTGGCATTAGTGTTACGGAGCCGTGGCGCGCGGATCCAATCCCGTTTGACATCCACTTTCCATTAACTCCGGACATCGCGCTGCAGGTCTTGCCGGGCCCACCCGCCTCTCGTTGGGGTTTGGACAGCATTGCGATTGCCTGGACGAACGACAACGGAACCGATCGCAGCAATCGGATGGCCCTCGGGTCAGCGCGGCGGTTTGTATTTTCACGAAGTCCGGTTTCTCCCGAACACATATCCAAATACTTCGGTAAACCGGCTCCTGCACCGTACGGGTATCGGATCGTGGACGGAAAACTCGAAGTCAAGTACGACGAGTCGCGCGACGTGTAGCGAGGCGATCAGACCACTGCCGATTCCAAGGCTTTATATGGAAGAGAAGGAAATCAAGACCGTTCCCGCCCATGTGGGGCAGCGGAAGCACTGCCTAGAACATGCGGGCGATCTGATCGTAAGCGCCGAGCGCGTATTGGCAGAGGACAGCGGCTTCCCAAACATCGCTTATCACCTGGCCATCCTTGCGATGGAGGAGATTGGCAAAGCTGGAATGCTGGCCGCCCGTGCGATCACCAAGGCCACACTGGATGTAACCTGGATTGAAAAGCGCTTGGACAATCACGTTCACAAACTGATGTGGGCGGTTTGGTCTCCGAGCATGTCTCGCGGCAAGATCGATCCGAAGGATTTCGAAGCGGCACGCCGGTTCGCAGAAAGCACGCACGTTCGACGTATGGCCGGCCTATACGTTGACTATACGGACGATGCCTCCTCAGCCCCGCCGCGCGACGCCGTTCGGCTCGATCACGCAACTTCCCTTTTGAATCTCGCTAAGGCCCGCCTGGAATTGGAGAACACGCGGGGCGCCCCGAATCTGGACGATACGACCGAGGAATTGAAATGGTTCCTGGCCACCGCGAGCGACGAAGCCGGACGAAAAAGATTGTTTAGTCAATCTTTCATCAAGAAGCACGAGGAATTTGGCGGAGATACTCGCGCCTGGGCTCGCTGGGCACGCTCCGAGTTTGAAAGAATCGCGGAGGGCGAGAAGCAGCATCTCCAGCGAGAGCTGGCTCGGCAAGCGAGCGAGCCCGGGAAAGGGAGGCCGAGGTGGCTCATGAAAGTCCGGTTGCAGACTCCTTCACATTCACTGCGCCAGAAGACCCTCAACTTCTGGAACGAGCGTGTGGAGGCCGTAAAACTGCGCGCAGCAGGGTCTAAGGGCAATGATCTCTTGCTCGAGATCACGATCAATGATCACATCAAAGCCGAACAGCTTTTCGAATTCGGCTTGTCTTTCAGCAAAATACATCTTGCGATGCTGAACATTGGATCCGCTGGGTTCTTCTGGTATGAGCTATCGGGCCAGGGTCAAAAGTACTACGAGAGTATCCAAGACCTCGACACGCCCAACATGGAGATCTTCACCGGCCGCGGCGCTGGTCTCGCAAGGGAATGGTCGGATGACCGCCCTGGTGGGCGAAAGCAGCAACGTATAGCTCTGGAGGAAGCACATCTCAACATCGCGATCATGGGCCTCGCCGTATTTGGCCCATGGTCCGATAAAGAGGCGGAGCCTATATTTGGTCCGTACCTTCACGGACTCATGCTTCTCAGCAAGAATGACTTACATCTCTCCGTCGAGCATCAAGCACGCGCCGCGTTTCTCAATGCTCTCAGAAAGGCGATGTGTCGGTTCGGCGACTTGGAGCGAGAAGAAGCCGACCTCCTACCCGCTCTGCATCAAGCCTTGCTACCGATCATTCCTGAGGAATCTCACAGGAACCAGTTGTTTCAAAGTCTCGATGGGATTCACATGGAGGGACCGCTCACCGACGCGGTATCGGCCAAGCGCGTCACTGATCTCTATCTCGGTCTCATGGCACGAAAGCTTTGGCCAGAATTTGTGAAACGCGCAAGCAATCCGGCGAATAAGGATTATTAGTTTGACGTTGGATGACTAATCTCCGCGGTTCTTGAGCAACTTCAGATCCGCTCGCGCCTTCTCGTCGGCCTGAGCCTCCTTATTGGCTGTCAAATCGACCAGTGACAGCACATGTACAGGCAAACCACGCTCAGTGACGGTGCAACGCGCATCCCACGCTCGCTGAAAGTCCACGCCCGCAATCGAAGTCAAAACGTCTGCGTGCCCTCGTCCAGTGCTCACCGGAGCCTGAATCCCAGGCCTCGCAGCATCCGGTGCCAACTTTCTGCGGAAGTACTTCGGATCGACTCGCCCCATCGCATCCATCGCTGCCGCGAGATTTTCTCCCTCGTAACCGACAAGGACGTCCAGATCTTCAGTGATGCGCTCTGGACAGTAGAACCTAACTGCACGACCGCCGACGACCAGGAAACGAACTCCCTCCTCATTCAGGGCACGCACAAATTCATACTCCTCGTCGCTGAGATTTATTGCGTTCAGCATTCCCGGAGTTTAGCGCTCATGCGCTGAATCGACCATGTCCTGCGCTTACTGCACACCGCGGGCGCAGTACTGCTCATCGAGTGGGAGATGCCCTCTCCCGCCCGAGAATGCGGGCTGCGCTCCATTCACGATCGGTTCGAACCGGCGGCATCCGCTCCAGACCTTGTCTAACCTGATCCGCAATCTCGTGCATACCTTCTCGTGCAGCGATTTCGGCAAATGCTAGCCAGCCGCGCCGCACATCAGCTCGGGTCTGCAGCAAGGTCCGTTTGCCTTCCTCATGTGGGAGATGCCCGCCGCGCAACCCTTTCGCGACACTCTCGGCGCGCTCGCGCATGAACGTCGAATCACCTCGTCTGGCGGCTTGATAGATCCCGGCCTTGCGGCTTTGAAACTGCGACCCCCGTACAGCACGTTCGGTCGCATTCGCCTCAACGCCGAGTTCACGCAAGTAGCCGGCGAAGTCTCGCCGCCACTCCCGGAGCGTGGCCTTGTAGATGTTCAGCCGTTCCCCTTGTTCGCTCATCGCCTTCACGACCACATGCACGTGCGGATGGCCTTGGTCCGTGTGCAATGCCATCGCGTATCGATGCTGGGCGCCGAACTTCTCCATGGCGAACTTCCTCACGGCCCGCTGTAGCTTGTCTGACGGCGTACCCTTGGGCATGGAGAACACAAGGTTGTGGACCAGCTTCGGAGGCCTTCGCCCACTACCGATCCCGCGTTGGGTATGCCGCCGCCGCTCGTCGATCTCGAGGTCCCAGTCCTTCAGAAGCTCCCGAGCCAATCCCTTCTCCGTCAGCACCCCGCCTTCGTCCGTTTCCAGGTCAGCGCGCGTTTCGAGGTACTCCATATGGGAAGCAACGCCTCGGATCGTCCGCGCGCCACCCGAGACCTTAATCATCACTTCGGGGACACCGCGGACTGTGCGACTCGCATGCTCGATCTCAGCCCTGCTCAGCGCGGGCTGGTGGCCGGGACCACGTCGTCCGTATGAAGCTATATCCAGGAGCGGCTTTTCCTGAGACCGAAGATCAACGATGCGTTTGGGCATTGCCGCTCTCCCAGGAAACGATATTCGCCAAAATGAGCGCCTTCACGTGGTCGCGCAGACCTTGTAAGGCACGCAGTAATGCCCGCAGATCTGCTGGCGCGGGGCCGTTCAGCTTGCCGGTTTGGTTGGCGAGACGGGCGATCTCGTTGAGGTTACGACCAATGATCCCGAGCTCGCCCAGGGAGCGCTTGAGTTCAATCAGTTCCCGGTCAGGCAGGGGTGGGACCGCCCGGAGGTGCACGCGCAACACCATCGACGCATACGTTGCCGCGGCCATTCCCCGTGCTGTTGCCCGCTCACGCAGCAGAAGGTGGTCGTCTGCACGCAGCCGAACGTAGAGCCGAGCGCCGCGTGGAATTGGCTCAACCGGCTTGGCCGCTTCGCTCTCAGAGATGCCACCCATCTGCAGCAACGCTGTCTCGACCAAGCGCTGAAGCAACGCTGACTCGGTGACTTGACGCTCCTGCGCAAGCACGCGAAGGCGCGCCTTCGTCTCCAGACTCACACGACATTGAATGCAGGGGCTGCCAGACATGGCAGCAACTGTCTGACAAGAGCCGCCGCTAGGCTATCCTGCAAATCTGTCGAATTAGCCCACAAATGCATGTTGCATGCTCCTCCGCCGCGGATCCCCTGCGAGCGGAGAGGCGCTCCGCTCCGCGCCCGTTCTGGCCACTCGTAACCGCTCCGACTTCGCCGCACTGAAAGAAGGCGGGAGGACGCCGGAGCGCCCTCCCGCAACGGGGATGCCTCGCTAGGTTGCGAGCCCCACGGCCATGTTCCACAGAGCCGTGTTGAGCGCCACGTCCTGGCGAATCCCCCGAATCCCTCGGGACCGCATCTCACGATTGGCGGGGGTTCGGTACTTCAGGCCTCCCTTGATGACGTGTTCCTGGATGACGTTGTAGGTCGTCCACAGGTCATGTCCGCGGTCTTCCTCCCGCTGGGCCTGGAGCAGGTCGTCCGGCCGCATGCCCTCGGGTTGGCGCTTCGGGAACCGCAGAGTGATGGCGCGGCTCGCGAAGTCGTGCCGCTGCTCCGGCTCGAGCCGAGTGCGCTCCATGCGCTCAACCCACTGCCCGACGGCTGCGAACTGCTCACTCTGCCGAATGGCGGCCTCGATCACCTCATCCAGGATGTTGCCGCGATGGGGCACCCGCCAGACCGGCAGGTTGTCGTCGCAGACGATGAGCCCGTTGGTGCAGATCGGCCGATAGAGTGCCAGGCGGAATTGGGTGGCCGTCCGTCCATCGTGACCGTTCAGGAACAGGATCTCGGGAACACAGTCGCGAAGCTCAACGGTCTCGTACCGGCGCCGGAAGCGGATGACGTGCCGAGCCGAAAGGACGCTGCTGCTCCGGGTACGCGCCTGGGCCGCACTCACGGGAACAAACCCCGCACCCCCAAGCGCCTGGATGACGCGTTCGGAGGAGAGGAAGGTGTAGCTCGGGCTCGTACGCGCGTCCGGCACCTGGGCCAACGCCGCTGGGGTCAGGGAGCGGATTGCCGACGGCTCGAGTGAGTGCGCGAACGCAGAAGCAGGACCGCGGGAAGACTCAATCAAGGCTTCAATGCTCTTCATGGCGATTTCCTCGTGTGAGGTCTGGGCGAGATTGCCCGCGCGTTCCCGTCCACCCCGCACGGAGCGGTCAAGAGCGAAGCCGGCCGTCTCTCGGCCGGGCGCGCTTCCGCGCGACTCTTGACCGCGAGTACGGGGTGGTACCCTCGCGCAATCAGCAATCGCGCCCCCACTCCGCGCCTCCCGGCCAGACGCGAAGCGCAATGGGACCCTCCACGTCCGCCGCTCACTCAATTGGGAGATGTCGCCATCGGCCGCAGCGCGTCGTCCACTGCTCCATCGCCATAGCGGTTCGTGAAACACCCCCGAGCCGCTCCTCGCGACCCGGGGGCGAAGAGCCCTACAGGCCCCTGAAGGTCACCGTGTGCCGATGAACGAGCGTGTCGTCACCGAGGTGCCAGTTGAAGGTGCCGGAATGGACCTGTCGCGGAGTTCCCTCGGGGCATCTCCGCTTGATGATGAGCGCGAGCAGGTTGCCCAGATCCTCCGACGTCTTGTCTGGCTCGGGAGGCAGCATCGGAATCTCCTGCGAGTTCAGGAACGCCACGAGGAGGGAGTTCTTCTCGTAATTGGCCACAACCCGGACGACGCCAACTCTCCGTAGAGCGTCGCGTAACTCCTGCATACGATCAAAGATGACCAGTAGCTCGTGCTTCTCCTGCGGCTCGCCGCCAGTCGCGCGCGTTCCGGCGTCAGTTCGATCGTTCATGATCGGCTCCATGAGTGTGTGGGCGGGATTGCCCGCGCGTCCCCGTCCACCCCGCACGGAGCGGTCAAGAGCGAAGCCGGCCGTCTTCGGCCGGACGCGCGTCCGCGCGACTCTTGGCCGCGAGTACGGGGTGGTACCCTCGCGCAACCAGCAATCGCGCCTCTCACGGGTCCCCGTCTGTGCCTGGCTATCCACAGCCAGAATGCGGACGCGGCGCGCACGGCACGCCCCACGTCCGCAGTGCATTCAATACGGGATGTCGCTGTCGGACAGCCCGAGCTCGTCCAGGCATTCACCCGGGGCGCTGTGGTCGGAGTAGTACTCGTCGTCCTGGATGTCGTCTTCGATCACCAGAAGCTCTGCGTCCCTCGCCTCCTGCAACTGCTCCAGAATGTTGAGGTATTCGTCCAGCCTGGCGTCGATTTCACAGGCGAGTTCGGTCTCGTCGCCTGCGAACGTTTGAATAGGCGCGTCCGTCGCACCGTGTCCCATAGCGTCCAACTTCCTTCTCCGAAGGACGTCCTGGCGAATCTGCTCGCGCCACTCGTCCAGGGCGCTCGTAGCAGCGCGACCCTCCGGCAAGCTCACACACGGTCTGGCACCGGCATTGTCTTGTGCGTTCATAGCGCAATGTCCATAGTTGTTCGGGCGGTTTGCCCGCGATCACTCGTCCACCGCGCGCGCAGCGCTCAAGAGCGAAGCCCCGCCGTCTTCGGCGGGGTCGCGCGTCCGCGCGACTCTTGAACGCGAGCACGGGGTGGTAGCCTTCGCGCATTCAGCAAGCCGCCCCTACCTCCCCGTGAACCCCCACCCACACACGTAGAGAAGCTGTCCGGGGAAGGCCTTTCAGCCCTCCCCGGACCATCGCTTCAGATGCGAATCAAGACACGTCGACCCAATCCATGATCTTGGCGAGTACCTCGTCGTAGGATCCTGATGCCGTCACTTCGTCAGTGAACGCCTTCACGTCATCAGCAGTCGCACCTCCCCTGCGAAGCGCTTGGCAGACGCGCCCGATAATTGAGAAGACGTTACCGTCCTTACCACTGAGCCGAACGTGCACGTCCGGGTACTTCGGCCGAGAGTCCGTTCTCGATGGTTCGCCGGGCGACTTCGAGGCGTGATCGCCGGCATTCTCTGATGTCGCTCTCAGCTCGTCCCTGACTCTGGTGGCTTCCTCCTGATCGGCACACGGCTGCAACGTCCCGTGCCCAACGACATACCAACCGTCACGGAGCTTCAGCGTCCGATACTCTCCAGAGGTATCGATCTCGACGCCATCGGTGAATCGCAGGATGCTCATTGGTGTTCTCCATTGTGCTTGGGCGGGATTGCCCGCGATGCAGGCCTCCACCGCGCGCGCAGTGGTCAAGAGCAACGCCGGCCGTCTTCGGCCGGGCGCGCGTTCCGCGCGACTCTTGACCGCGAGCACGGGGTGGTACCGTTCGCGTACTCAGGCAATCCCGGCAGCCGCTCGTCCGAGCCTCTGAAACGAGGCGCACCCGATTGCACCGGAGTGCATCAGAATGCAACGGCTACATGGCCAGGCAGACGGGAAACTGAAGCCCGTTGGGACGCGGCGAACGTTCCACCCGGGCTGCTGCCGATGAGAGAGGAAGCCCCGCGGCGGGGCGCGGAGCTTCCACCATCGACAGTTCGTCAGTCGTCGTCATCAAGGATGTCTACGTCATGGTCGTAGTACTCGCGCCCCTCGGCATCGACACCACTGATTCGATCTTCATCCAGTGAGCCATCGGACTCGTATTCCCGGACAATGAACCGGGGCACCAGACGCGGAACTACGCTGCCCGTCTGACCGCGAACGCCCAGCACATTCCCGTCAATCTCAATCCGAAATTCCGGCCTCGGTTGAAACCCGATGCGCTCGTGCCAAGCACGCAGCGCATTCGCATCGGGATCGAAGACAGCGAGCGCGCTCTCGCGCAGCTCGAGCCGCCACGCGCCGTGGCAACCGAGCGATTCGCACTTCCACGTTTCGAGTCGAGTGTCACCACCCACGGTCGCGCCGCCGCGCGTCAGTCGAACGCCTCCACATTGAGGACATGTGGGGTTGCCCGCGAACCAACGCCGTGCCCATTCCTTCTCTGCGACCGAGGTGTTCTGATCCTGCTTGCGCTGAGTAGCGTGCGGTCGCCGTACCTGCTTTCGCTTCATGACTGCGAACTCTCTGCATCTCGGGCGGGATTGCCCGAGCGCCCTCGTCCACCGCGCGCGCAAGCCGTCCAGAGCGACAGCCCGGCGCTTCGCGCCGGGTCGCGCGCTGCGCGCGACTCTGGACGGCGAGCACGGGGTGGTACATTCGCGAGAACAGGCAGTACCGCCGGGAGTAGTCTCAACGAGCCCTCAGGCGCTCGTGCAAAACTGCGGGGCCGCATCGCGAGTGCCGCGAGTTTCAAGTCGTCTTGCGCAGGCTAAAGCCCGATCCACAGCAGTGAGCTGCCGCGGATCGGGCACCGACGATCGTCAGGGCTTTGGAGCACCCACCGTCCGTTCGACCAAACACGCCAGCTTGCGATGGTTGATGTCCGAGAGACGTTCGATAAGGGCACGCGTAGACTCGGGCGTCCAGTCCACCGGGTACTCAATACCTTCCCATGAAGCCTGCTCCTGGATCGCGCGGATCTCCCGTGCGTGGTACAGCTGCTCAGGCTCACAGACCTGCCGCATGAACGAGATCGCATCTGAGCCTTGCGAGCCACAGAAGTGCTCGTAGAGCGCAAGTACGCATGCAACGCTCGCCTGCGTTGCTCGGTGGCCGACGCGGAATGGTCTTTGAGCCCATTCTCCATGAGCGTAGGCGTCCCGATAGAGAGCGCTTAGCGGGGGTCGCTCTCCCAGATACCGCCTAGAGAGGTAGTGGAGACCTCCTTCATTGCGGACAAACACAGTGGCGATCCACTCCTGGCTATCCAGGTCAAAGGCCATCCAGACACGCGAGTTCGGCGTGCTCGTCAAGGTCGCTCGGTTTGGGTGAAACAAGGTCATGGAGGCTCTCCGATGGTCCGGGCGAGATTGCCCGCGCGTTGCGCGGCACGCCGCAGCGGAGCCGTCCAGAGCGAAGCCGGCCGTCATCGGCCGGGCGCGCGTCGCGCGTGACTCTGGACGGCGAGCACGGCGTGGCACGCTCGCGCACACAGGCAGTCCGCCCTGCTCGTCTCAGCGCCGTTCACGACCGCACACGATGCACGTCAAATGGGCCGCGTGGCCCCACGACCACGCGGCCCAATCACCGCGAGCAGCTACGAAGCGCTGGCAAGGCCCTTCGCGAAGATCGCGGCCAGGGGCACGTACCCCACTTCAAGGAGAGCCGTACAGAGTTCATGGGAGAGCGATTCGTTCCAGTATGTCGGGTACACAATACCCTCCCAATCCGCCTGGGCGGCGATGTCATCAAACTCGGTCTGGGTCTGCGGTGCCTCGTCTCCGAACATACGAAGCAACAGCGGTCGAACGTCCACGTGATTGCACGCGCACCAGTGACACAGAAGCGCAATTGCCCCGTGAGTCATCGATGAGTCGAAGTACTGACCCATCCGACAGGGCCGCGTTGAGAAGCGGCCGCGCGCGCGAGCGTGACGCGCCACTCGCGCGACGCTCGGCTGGTCGCCACCGTAAACGTCAGTGTGGCAGTACACACCGCGCTTGCCGCGCACGTATGTGCACGTATGCCAGCACTGATCATCCTCGTGATACGAGATCCACGTCGCGACGTCGCGGCTCCTCACGAACCGGATGTACTCATGGCTGATCGGGTTCATGATCTTCTCCAGCTGCATGGGCGGGATTGCCCGCGTCGCGCGATTCACGCCGCATCGGAGCCGTCAATGGGCGAAGCCGGCCCGAAGGGCCGCGAGCGCGTCTCCCGCGCGAAGCCATTGACGGCGAGAACGGCGTGTTACGCTCGTGCGGGCAGGCAATCGCTCCTGCCTTCATCCTTCTTCTTGCAGCAGCTTTTCTGAGATGGGCTGCGAGCTGGTGCGCACGACGCGAAAAACAAAGCGGGCAGCGCGGCCGCAAGCACCACGCTGCCCGCTCGTCGTAGGCGGCGCCTACGAAGCGCTCTCGAGAGTCCTCGCGAACACTGCCGCCAGCTCGTCATATCCGACATCGAGCAGCGCATGACCGAGTTCACGGGACGCGAGCGCAGACCACTGCGGGGGATAGAGCACTCCTTCCCACTGTGCCTGTGAGATCACGCCGTCGAGGTATAGCAGCGCGTACGGCGGTTGGTCCGCATACGCCTGGCGAACCAAGCCACGTGGGTCGATTTGATGCGCCATGCACCAGTGGATGAACAGCGCCAACACGCCGCTCGTCATGGACGGGTCGATCGGACTGTGGAGCCGAACAGGACGAGGGGAGAAGATGCCGTAGATGCGCGCCTGACGAATCAGTGTCGCAGGCTCCGGTTGGTCACCGTCATGTGTGTCCTCGAGATAGAACAGACCGCACCGGCCACGCGCCAGGGTTTCGGTGTGCCAGAACTGGTCCTCCTCGCGGTACACCATCCAGGCCGCGACGTCTGCGGTTCGCACGAAGCACACGTACTCACGACTGATTGAAGTCATGATGGTCTCCAACTGTCTGGGCAGGATTGCCCGCGCCAGGCGGGCCACGCCGAAGCGAAGCCGTCCGGAGCGATAGCCGGCCGTCTTCGGCCGGGCGCGCGTTCTCGCGCGACTCTGGACGGCGAGAACGGCGTGGCATGCTGGGCGCGACAGGCAATCCACCCGGCGGCATGCCCGCTATGCGGGAGGACTCGGACGCCCTCCCGCGTACACCGTTCAGTGAGGCGGACTGTTGATGGTGACCTGAGTGCTCAGCGATCGGCGCAGCGCTGAGGCCAGAACGTCTCGCGGAAGCGCATAGCCGCGCGCCTGTGCCCAGGAGGCGAAGGCGTTGAGCGTACCTACAAGATCTCGGGGCGCCGACGATTGTCGACGCGCGAGTTCGGCGAGGCGCGCCACCGCGAGCCGGTGATAGTTGGCGTCCAGCTCGACGCCGAGATAGCGACGCCCGCAGACCGCGGCGGCGACACACGTGCTTCCAGACCCTGCAAACGGATCAAGGACAAGATCGCCCGGCCTCGAGAAGCTCTCAATGAGCGGACGCAGAACGCTCACGGACTTTTCCGTCGGGTGAATGCGGTTACCGCTGTACTCCCACGGCCGCACATCCGCCAACGGAACAGCCGGCTTCGCGGGGCGACCCTTCGCGAGCAGGTAGGCCTGCTCGTGTCGCGCCTGCAGAAATGAGCGGCTGGAGGCATAGTTCTTCTGCCACACGATGTGACCCACCGGCACGAAGCCGGCGTGACGCCATGCTCGGAAGAAAGCGTCGACACGATTCCACCCGTAGAAGGACACGCACAGCGTGTCGGGTTTCAGCACGCGATAAACGTCATTGAACACGCCCAGGATGCGCTCCGGATGATCATCGTTCGCGATCGTCCGATTGAGCCGATCGCGATACCGCACGCCATAGGGCGGATCGGTAACAACCAGGTCGACCGAGGCGTCCGGCAGAGTTCGAAGAATCCGAGTGCAGTCGCCCTGCAGGATATGATCGGTGGGAAACATGGTGGGCCATCCGCTGATTGCACAGGCGACTTGCCTGCGCGCTCCGCGCGTCACGCCGTGCAGGCGGGCGTCAAGGGCAATGCCGGCGGAGCCGGTCGCGAAGCGACCCTTGATGCCCGGCGCGGCGTGATACGCTTTCTAGCGCGGGCAAGTTTGATCGAGCGCTTCTAATGGCATGGAATCGACATAGACTTCGAGACCAGCTGCCCGATCTCACCTGCGGACTGCACATTGGATAGCACAAATCAGCACGGCGCTGCTGTATGACTCGGAACGACTACTCTGACGCTTATGTGTGCACGGAGTGCTTCGACGACGAAGATCTTCAGGCATTTATCGAGAAGAACCAGGAAGAGTTCGATGAGGGCTGCTCGTTTTGTCATGCCACTGGGGAAGGTGTGGTCGTCTGCCGCTTCAAGGACCTTATGGAACACGTCAAGTCATGTATCGAGGCGGAGTACGACCTTGCAGTCACATGGCTGTCCTGGGACAAGGGCTGGCAAGGAGCAGAACATTGGGACACTCCCGATCTGCTCACAGAGCGGATCGGAATTGGGCTGCCGCGAGATGATCCGAACGGCTCTCTGCTGTATGCCATGTGCTCGTTTCTCGAGTACCAAGAATGGTGCTACAGAAACCCATATGGCGAACAACCACTGGAACGACTCCAGTTCGACTGGAATGAGTTCACGAATATCTCCATCCGCCATACGCGCTTCTTTTTAAGCAGCTATCAATCTTCGCATGAGCCGATGCTCTCCGAGCGCTCGTCCCCGAGAGGTTTTCTGAGCGCAATAGGTGATACAGCCAGCCGGATGGAACTCTGCACAGTCCTACCGAAATCGACAGAGTTGTACCGCGTACGATTCAACGACGGCCAATCGCCATTCACGTCGCCAAGTGATCTCGGACCACCCCCTGCGCAAGGTGCGTTCGTGTCGAATCGAATGAGTCCACCAGGAATTGTGATGTTCTATGCAGCGATGGACAAAGAGACGGCACTGCAAGAGACACGCAAAGAAGCTGGCGAATACTGCATAGGACGCTTTCGCACGGTTCGCGATCTCCGGGTGCTTGATCTCACAGTGATTCCTACTCCTGCAGGATTCTTCGCCGAGATTCCTGACAGTTGGGCGTGGAACAGACATGAGGCTGAGTTCTTCAGGGAGTTCGTGGATGATCTGACAAAGCCCATCAATCGCGATGAGCGAGTACACCTGGATTACGTCCCAACACAGATTATCGTTGAGTACTTCCGCAGGGAGTTTCATCGTGAGCACGACGCGGCGCCCCTTCAGG
The DNA here is from genome assembly GCA_040255575.1 of Pseudomonadota bacterium. Taxonomy (GTDB): domain Bacteria; phylum Pseudomonadota; class Gammaproteobacteria; order Steroidobacterales; family Steroidobacteraceae; genus JADGHX01. The sequence goes on from JBDZVF010000037.1 coordinate 14,413, forward strand.
GCGTGATATATCCAAGTGCGCGCAATCAAGGCGGGGTCGCCATCGCTCTATTTTGCGATCGTTCTGCCATCGTTGGAGTCGAAGACGACTCCGAGTATGGGCTCCTTCTGCGCTCTGACGAGTCAAAATGGCTCGAACTCACAGGCTCGGAGGTGATTTCGATCTCAACTGAATCTTGAGGCGAACCAAACCCTCTCCTCGTAGGACCGGAGCTCGTTCTCTGACGACTCACTCGCGGGTGCGCGGCCCACCGCGCTCGGGTTGAGCGGGCGGGCGCACCAAATCCTGGCCCCGCTCCAGGGTCGCGGCGAGTGTCTCGCGCAGTGCCTTCATGAAGGCGGCGCGGACTTCAGGCTTCTGCCACTTCTCCAGAGCGAGTTTCTGGCCCGTGTCGAGAATCCAGTACGCGTCATTCAGCTCACGATGGTTCTGCACGGCCTCCCGCCGCGAGATCGTCGGGTCGCGCAGAGTGCGCGCCGCGGCGGCACGCATGTCGAACTCCTCGAGCTTCTCGACGACCCAGCGAGGCCGCGGCGTATCCGTCGAGGTCTTCGCCATGACGAGCCCTTCGCTGTTTCGTGTTCGGGTCACGAACGAGACGGGGTCAAGGTTGTTCTGGCGCACCCCAACGTGGTCGCCGGGCTGCGGCTGAGTGCGGGACCGCTTGAACGCTGCTTCAAGTCCCGCGCCCCAGATGGTCTTTTGCTCCCCGCCCTCCAGGAGCAGTTTCACGTAGTAGGAGACGGGTCCGTTTCGATGAAACTCGTGCCGCGCGCGGCCATGGTCGAGCAGTTTGCCGACGATCAGCCGATCCTGCGCAGGCGCCGGCGCGGCCTCATGGGCGCCCTGTGGGCGCGGCGGATCCGGTGAGCGCGTGTTAGCCACGGAATTCTCGCTGCGTGTAGATCACGCCGTATAGGCGCGCTCCATCTGGCGCTCGCTGCGGGAGCCGCCATTTTCCGGCGATACCGCTCGCGGGCGACGATCGCGCACCGGCGTCGTCCTCAGGGGCTCGCCGCGCTCGATCCGCGAGGCCGTGGCTTCGCGGATCATGTCCAGAAACTGCTGGCGCGCGGCGCGATCGGCGATGGCGCTGTTGGCGTACTCCTCAGCGAGTTTCAATGTCGCGTAGGTCCCGACGAGTTGCGGTCGCTGCTGCGCGCCCTGCGCGGGCGTGATGGAAGTATCGCGCAGCACTTGTGCCATCTGTACGCGCTCCTCGAAGAACTCGCGCTTCTCCACCATCCAATGATTCTTGTGGGTATTCTTCGGCTCCTCGCCGATCACATTCCCGCTTGCGTCACGCTTCAACTCCTTCACCGTGACCGCTTCCTTCCCGGTCTGACGAACGCCGATCTGATCTCCGATCTTCGGCCGCGTCTTTGATTCGGCGAGGGCACGCTCCAGATCCTTGCCCCAGAGCTCCTGCGTTCCCGTGGGCGTCGCCAGGATCACGTAGTAGGACATTTCCTCGTGCGGATCACGATTGAAGTGCTCGCGCCCGTGTTCCAGAAGCTCTCCGTAGTAGAAGCGATCCTTCTGTACGGCAGCCGTCTCCTTAACGTTCTGCACTCGGTCGGTCGCTCGCTCACGGCCTCGAGCCTGCGGCTCGCGTCGGGCAGTGTCCCCGGACTCGTCCGGCGCACGGTGGGGCTCGGCGTCATCGCCACGGCGCTTCGCATCTTCGCGGGCCATCGCCCGCACGAGCTGCTTCTCATCGTGGGGGGTCGGTGTGAAGCCGTTCACCTCAATGCCGAGTCGCTGCGCCTGCGCCCAGGCGGTGCGGCGAAAGGCCTCAGTGCCTTTGACCGTCACAACACCCACGTCATTCGCGCGAGCGATCTCAAGTAGATCGCGGACGATCTGGACGTTCTCGCTCCTCGTCGTGAGCTTCTGGCCGTGATTAACGAAAGCCATCTCTCCATTGTCGAGGTAGTACTTTTCGCCGATCCGGTAGTAGCGGTCCAAAACGGGCGCGGGCACGTGCTCGAAGCGCTTGGGAGTTTCATCAGAGCGGGTTGGCCGCTCTTCCGATTGTTTTCGGGCCGCCTTCGGGGCAGGCTCCGCGCGCTCTTCCTCGCGCCGCGCGCCAGCGGGCGGCTCGCCGCGGCGGTCCACGCCATTCGCGCCCGGGGGCGCGATGGGCTCCGCCGCGCGCGGCGTGATCTCGATGCTGTTCTCGCTGGCCTGCTGCGCAGTTCGTCGACGTCGCTCTCGCGGGGCCTGATCATCGGCTCGGTTCTCTGATTTCGCCATATGAGGTCTCCTATGCCGGGCGAAGCGCGGCGAGGAACTGATCCACCGCCGTCTGCAGCTCGCTTTCGCTCGGCGGTCGGTCCTGCGGCAGCTGGATGTGATCGAGCTTCGTGCCGAAATCGGCCAGTGTCAGCGAGTCGAGTCGCTCAACGTCGGAGGCGTCCGGTGGGCGCCAAACGCTGGCTTCCTCCGGGGACTGCCGCGGCCGCGTCTCGCCGGCTGCCCCGGCAGCGGCGAGCGCGGCGGCATCGACCTCGACGACTTCCGCAGCATCCAAGTTGCTGTCGCTTCCCGGAACCACCGGTTGCTCTGGCGGCGGAAGCAGACGCGACCGGAATCGAGGGTCATCGAAGTACCGCACCTTCTTGGCCAGAATCGGGCGCAAGCCTTCGTAGAAGACGATGGCGCGATCAGCGCCGATCTCCTTGCACTCCTGGGGCAGGAGCAGCGCGCGGCGCTGATCGCTCACGGTGATATTTCCACCACGACTGCCGCCCTTGCCGCCCAACTGAGCGAATCGCGGGCGCGAGAGCGAGCGCCCCTTCACGGTCACATAGCCCAGTTCCTCTGAGAGATCCTTGGCATCTTCCCCATCCTTCGGCGCGAACACGATGCGGGCGGCCAGCGCCTTGACGATCGTCTGCGCGGCGTTCGGTCCATAGACGTCGCGAAGCTGCGAGAAGGACTGGAAGACGGGTACGACGCGTACGTTGTAGCCAGGCAGAAAGGCCACGGCCTCCGCGATGATCGGAATGCGGCCGAGGGCAGCGAACTCATCCAGGAGCATCAGCACCTGGTACTTGAGTTCGGGGTTGTGCTCAGGCAGCTGCAGTGTCTGAAGACCAATGGCCTGCTGGAAGAACAATGCCAGGAGCGGTCGCAACCGATGAAGATCGTCGGGGTTGACGCCGACATAGATGGACATTGGTCGCTTGCGAAGATCGCGCAGATCGAAGTCGTCGCCGGACGTTGCGCGATCGAGCATCGGGTTCGCCCAGAGATCGAGGCGCGACGTGAACGTTTTGCGAATGGAGCTTGCGGTCACCGGCGCAAGATCGATCACGTCGTATAGAGCGCGGACGCACTCGGCCGACAACGGGTAACGGCCAGTGCTGCGGCCTTCAACGATCCGGCGCCAATGCCGCGCGAATCCTTCATCGTCGCTTGCCATCCCTTGCCGACGCACTTCTCCGATCGTCTTCGGAAGACTCGGGGTTTCGAAGAGGTAGAGCGAAATGCCGACGAACAGCGATCGTGCAGAGGCGATCCAGAACGGATCGATGCCTGGGGTCTCGGGATACAGCCGGTCTGCGATCTTCTGTACGCCATCGATTCGCCCATCGAGCGTCGGCGGCACGTACGTGAACATGTTCGTGCGGGCGGTGCGTCCATCCGGCGCGAGCGGATCCCACAAATGGACCTCGTGCCCTTGGGCGCGTCGGTAGCCGGCGGTGATCGTCCAGTTTTCCTTCTTGATGTCAGTCACGATGACTGAGCCGGGCCAGTTGAGCAGGTTCGGGATCACGACGCCGACACCTTTCCCACTGCGGGGCGGCGCGGCGAGCGCCACCCCCTGCTGACCATCGAGCATCAGATAGCGATTGCCCAGCTCGCCCAGAATGATCCCCGCGTTTCCGAAGAGACCGGCAGCAGCCACTTCCCGGCGGCTCGCGAACCGCGCAGCGCCGTGCAGCGGGCGTGCTCGGGGACGCAAGGCCACGAAGCACGCCGCCGCAATGGCTGAAGCAGCGACGCCCGAACACACAACCAGACGACGGCGGACCTCGTCACGATCTCCGTAATAGTGGGCATAGCGCAGAAGCGTGAGCGGTGTCGCCTGCCACGGCGGAAGGCTCAGGGACCAGAGAAAGAGGTAACCGGCGAGATAGAGTCCGACCATGGGTATCCCGACTATCGCCAGGAAGCATTTTGCGATCAGGGGTGCCGCTGCCCGCCCGCTATTCGCGCTGCGCGAGCGCGCGTCGTTTGCGCTCGGGGTCATACCAGACCTCCCGGACATACCGTTGATGATGGTCGACGCCGAACTGGATCACGACGTCGACGAGCAGGTAGAGCAGGCTCTTGATGTCGGTGCGCGAAAGCTCGCCTCCCGCGCGCGACTGCTTGACCAGCAGCATCAGCTGCTCAAAGGCGAGTTCGGCGCTCGCCGCGTGCACACTCGTGATCGAGCCCGGATGACCGGAGTTCACGTTGCGCAGGTAGTCGTAGGCCTCTTCGCCACGCAGCTCCGCGAGCAAGATCCGATCCGGCCGCATTCGCAGGCACGACTCCAGCAGCTGCTTGGGAGAAACGCGCGCGAGCCCCTGACCGTCCTTGCTGTAGAAGAGACGCACGTGATTGGGGTGACGATCGAGCACGAGCTCCTGTGCGTCCTCGATCGTGATGAGGCGCTCCGCCGCGGGAATCTCCCGAATCAGGGCCTTGGTGAACGTCGTCTTGCCGCTACCAGTAGGCCCAGACACGACGATGTTCCGGCAACTGAGGACGGCCAGGCGCATGAAGGCTTCGTACTCGTGAGCCTGCGCGAGACGCAGCAGCTCGGTTTCGGTCTCGGCGAGCGCTGCAGTCGCTGCACGTGTGCGGCGGAAGAGCCCGCGCCCTGCCAGCTCTTCGAGCGACCAGACGCGGTCTGCAGGGCGGCGAATCGTGATCGCCACGCAGCCCGCCGTCGTGGCAGGCGGCAGGACGATCTGGATGCGCTCGCCACCCGGGAGCGACGCGGACAGAAGTGGCGCGTCCTCTGCGATGCGCTGGCGGGTGAAGTGCGCGACGAGTTTCGCCAGTCGCATGCACCAGGCCAGATCAGCAAATGGAAGATCTTCGACGTGCCAGCCTTTCGACGTCTCGAGGAACGCCCGGCATGGGCTGTTGATACAAAGCTCCGTGACGTCCGGCCGACTGAGAATCGGATCGAGTGATCTCAGCGTGAGATTCAATGCTGACGAATCTGCTGCGGCAGGCGAGCGACTGACGGCTGCCGGCGCATGAGCGGCGAGCGCAGCGCCGTTAGCGCGGATCGACGGCACGGAGGTCATACACGCTCCTGAAGTCGACATCTCGTGCCACCAGCACCTGAATGCGATCACCCTGATGTTTGCGGACCGTCGGCGGGATGTTCACGGTGCTCCGAAGCACCTCGGCGAGAATGTCTTGCGAGCCCGACGGGTTCAGCACGACCGTTCCACCATCGCCCGAGCGATTCGCGACGGTCTGCGCCGCACTGTCGAGGATCGAGATCAGCATGGCGGCGCCGAACCGATCGAAGAAATGGCGATCGACGACACCGGGCAATCCCGAGCGCCCGAGCTCGTCGGTTCCGGGTGAGGCGAGCGCGACCACGACGCCTGTGGGAGTGCGTGCTTCGGTCCACAGCACGAAAACGCGCGCGGCCCCCTGTCGGACTTGCCCGCGCGTCTCGCCGAAGAGCTTGCTGCCGCGCTCGATGAGCACGGTCGTGCCATCAACGCCGAAGACATCCGTAGCCATAATGCACGTGACAAGGCCCGGCAGCGTCGAGTCGATGGCGGTCTCAAGCGTGCAATCCAGGAACGAGCCTTTCGGCAACAGAAAACGCTGCGTCGGGAGGACGCGCGCTTCGACCGCAGGGGTCGTCTCCGCGCGAAGCAGTGACTGGACATCGTTCACCGCCAGATCTGAGGGTAGCGACGTGCGTACTGATGTCGCTGCGGGCTCTGCCACGCCCCTCACTGACTCCGGCACCAGGTACGAACCCGCAGACCTTGCATCGCCGTCTCCGGGATTGCGATTCGAGTTCGCGAGCGCATGGGAGCCGCTGTGGCCCGTCGGGTTGGCGGATTCGCGCGACGACACCGCGCCGGCCAGTCGTCGCTCGAGGGCCAGCTCTTCGGCCGATTTCTGCCGAGGGGCACGAGCTGGGTCGGCGTACGCGCGAGGGACTGCCGGACCCGCAGTTCGACCCATCAGATACGGCGGCGGCAGCTCGGGCGGCGGCCCGAGAAGCGCCTCAAGAGCGCGCATATCGGCCGAGTCTTCGGGCTTCGCCTCGGAAGACACAGTGCGCGGTGGGGTGATGCGCCCAAGCGGCGGGAGCGTCATCTCTCCTTGTGCCCGCTGCTGCGATTTCGACTCGAGAGCCTTCTGTGTCCGCTGAGCGCGCGTCAGCGCATTGGAGTAGTACCAGCCGAGAAGCCCCAGAGCCATGAGCCCCATGCACCCGACGGCGAGCAGCGTGGTGACCCGGGACTGCATCGAGCGGACGCGGTTGACGGACGGGATACCGCGCTCGCCCGCCAGCGTCTGCGACTCGCCCGGTTCCTCGCCGGGCGCGCGCATCGCCGGGCTTTCCGTTCGGCCGGCCCTACCACCTACTTCCTCGCCTGGCGTGCTCATGGACGTGGCGCCCTGGTGGATCGCTCGACATCCGGCGAAAGCGTGCCCGACTCCAGACGAGTGCCGCTGCCAGTGAAGGAGCGGTTCACGACGCATCCGGTCAGGCGACCTCGCCTCAGGATGAACTGGCGCGCAATTCGGTGAACGACGACTTCATCGCCCTCGACCGTGAAATTGACGAGGCTCTCTGACCCGTCTTCGTTTCTGACGAAGACAGCGGGCAGCTCCGCGCGGGCACCGAACTTCAGGTGCGTTTGCGCGCCGTCGTCGAAGGCGCCCGTCGGCTTGATCGAGCGGTTGCCGCAGTATCCGTAGTCGGTGTTCCGGGGGCGGCTCGCTGGGGTGCGATCGAGTGCCTGCTTGATGCGCTCGGCCTCGGACGGGCCTGCCTTGCGTGAGGCGTCCGGCGGATACACGAATCGCACGACGTACATGACAGGCCCCGTCCCCTCTTCCGGGCGCTTCGCCTCCGCGCTGTACTGGATGTAGTAGTGGCGTTTGTTCGTTGTGACCGCGAGGTTTGTCTCGACGCTTTGCACGCGAGGCTTGAAGCGAAAAACGTTTCCCTCGGCGGAGTAGGTGAGCGCTTCGAGATCACCACCGTCGACCGATTGGAAGGTTTCGTCCGCAGCGAATTCCAGGCGAATGTCGTAGCCGACGTAGCCGAAAAGGCGGTAGACCTCATTCTCGCTGTACGGCGCCCGACGGATCCGCGCATCGCCCTCGGCGCCTGGCATGGGCAAGATCTCCGCACGAACCGGTGAGCCGAGGCACATCCCCGCCACCACGAGCAGGAGAATGGCCGACGTCCTGGCGCGCCTCACGATGGCGTCCTCTGCGCTGGCGGACTCTTCGCCTGCGAAGGCGTCATTTGCGGTGGCGTCTCGGACTCCGCACGGAAGTCGACCACCCTAAGCCCAAGCGGATTCCATTGCCGCGTGCGCGCCTCCTTCGATGGCGCGACGTAGGCATACTGGATCGTGGCGATCCAGTGCGTCACGTGCTCGTCAGCGCCGTCGGCGGCGCGCTGCGCTTTGACGTAGCGAACCTGCGCGAGATCCGAGAGCCCATTGGCGCGCTTGAAGAAGCTAATTGAGGTGACCCGCGCCTGGACAACCGTGCCGCCCTTGTAGACGTTGAGGGGCGAGGCAGGGTTCGACGTCGCCCAGGCGGCGGACCACTGCTGATTTCGGCGCGGCGAGTTGAACGCGCCGCACGCCTCGTAGTCACTTTCGGCTGTTGCCCACGTG
>JBDZVF010000521.1:0-4066 GCA_040255575.1 Pseudomonadota bacterium
GGCGTCGAGGTGCAGGTGCTCGATGACGGCGCGTTGCGGTTTGTCGTGAACGGGCAATCGTTGGAGTCACCTGTTCCGGGGCGTCAGGCTCCTAGTGATGAAGGCGGCCGGCGGAACCCGGACCCGAACGTCAACCCGAACGTCACTAGCGGTAACTGGGCGCAGTTACTTACCGACGTCTCCGCCAGCGGCACCGCCATCACACCCGACACCGCCGTGACGCGTTGGCGCGGTGAACGAATGGATTACGGCCTGGCGGTCGAGGTGATGCTCGCCAGCACGCGCGGAGCGGCACTGCCGAGCAGCGTTTCCGCGGAAACGCACTGAGGCGGACTCACTCGCCCGTGGCACTCGCAGAATGGTCGAACTCGCAGAGTGGCCGAACTACGCCTGCGGACATCACTCCCCCGGCGCATCATCCGCCCGCTCGAACCGCGACCGCACCGCCTCCTTGAACGTGCGCGGAGTCTGCGGCTTCACGAACAACGAAACCACCTGCGGATGCTTTCGTCGCACCACCCGCTCGATCTCCCGGACCACCTCTTCGAGCTCGGGCACGCAGACGTGGTCCTCGAACTCCAGGCTCAGTGAGACCACGATCGCGTCCGGAGCCAGGTGTGACGTCATCGCGCCGTTCGCCCTGACGACACCGCCCACGGCAGCGGCATCGCGCAGGATGGAGTCCACCAGGTCGCGATCCGCAGGCTCCCCGATGAGCAGGCTCTTGCTCTCGCGCGCGAGCAACATTGCCACGCCCGCGAGCACGAGGCCGATGAGAATCGACGCGACGCCATCGAACATCGGCATCCCGAATGTCACTGACACATACGTGCCCAGCGTTGCAAACGCGATGCCGAGCAGCGCGGCGCTATCCTCGAACAAAACCATGAACAACGGCGGATCCTTGCTGCGCACGAACGCGTCGTAGAACTCCTCCTTGCCGCTCGTCGCGCGAAACTGCTTGACCGACACGAGCCATGAGGCGCCTTCGAATACGAACGCCAGCGCCAGCACAACGTAATTGATGAGCGGATTGCGTATCGGCTCCGGATCCAGCATGTGCAGCACGCCCTCGTACACCGAAACGCCCGCACCGAGCGCAAAGATCAACAACGCAACCACGAAGCTCCAGAAGTAGAGCTCACGCCCATACCCCAGCGGATGCGCGACGTCTGGCGGACGCTGCGCGCGGCGCTGCCCGTAGAGCAGCAGCACTTCGTTCGCGCAATCCACCAGCGAGTGCACCGCCTCGCTGAGCATGGACGAGCTGCCACTCACCGCAGCCGCGATGCCTTTCGTGATCGCGACGAGCACGTTGCCGATCAGCGCGGCATACACCGCCTTCCGCGACGCGGGTCCCTTTTTCGATGCGCGTGTTTTCACCGCCTGTCCAGTCCCCGTCGCCGGTCGGCAACAGGTGGACCGGACGACCCCGTCACTGTATACGGCCGTCGGCTTTCCGGCTGGTAGGGGTAACTATATGAACAAGTCTCTGGTCACAGGTCTCGTCGTGGGCGTTGTCGTCGCCGCAGCAGGCGGCGCCATTGCGGGTTACAAGGTGCTGCGCGGGCCGCAGTTCGCCGAGGTCGTTGACGTCAAGCCCGTGATGAAAACTGTGCGCACACCTCGGCAGGAGTGCCATGACGAGCAGGTCGTGCAGCAGGCGCCCACGAAGGATCCGAACCACATCACGGGCTCGGTGGTGGGCGCGGTCGTCGGTGGCGTGCTCGGCAACCAGATCGGCGGCGGCAGCGGCAAGAAGATCGCAACGGTGGCGGGAGCGGCCGCTGGCGGATACGCGGGCAATCGCATCCAGAAAAACATGCAGGACCGCAAAACCGTCACCACCACGCAGCAGCGCTGTGAAACGGTCTACGACTCCCATCAGGAACGCATCGGTTACGACGTGCACTACCGGCTTGGAAAAGAGGAAGGCAACGTGCGGATGGATCGCGACCCGGGCGAACGCATCCCGGTTCACGATGGCAAGCTGGTGCTCGATGCGCCCGCTACGGAAAAGACCGGCGCCTGACGACGCGCTCAACTGTGTGCGCGACTTCACGGATCGAAGCTAATGTCCGCTGTCCTGCTTCTGGATCGAGACAGGGGCCGTTAGCCTACTCGCGCTCTGTGAATTGCCACGTGAGTGGCTGAAATCGGGAGTCACGATGAGCAGATCGATTTTCGGCGGCGCGCTGGCCGCCCTGGCGTTCATGATGGCGGCGCCATTCGCCCAGGCTGGCGATGTGAGTGTCGGCGTGACGATCACTGGCGAGATCCTGCCGGGCGTCTACGGCCGCGTGGATCTCGCCAACCGACCGCCGCTGCCGTTGCTCTATGAGCAGCCGGTCATCATCGTGCAGCCGCCGCCGCGCGTGATCATGGAGCCGGTCTATCTGCACGTGCCGCCGGGGCATGCGAAGAACTGGCGCAAGCACTGTCACAAGTACGGCGCGTGCAACCGGCCGGTCTACTTCGTGAAGTCGGCGGAGTACGAGCCGGGCTACCGGCGCGACAAGCCGGGCAAGGGCCGCGGTCGCGGGCACGACAAGCACTGACGACGGCGCGAGGCCGCGCTACGGGAAGCCGGCGCGCGGCCTCGTCTGACTCATCGCCCGCCTCGTCTGACTGACCGGCCGCCTCGTCCGGGCGGCTCACCGTTGCAGCTTGCAGGATCGCGTGCACCCGCCGAAGTCGCCCGTGCCCGCGCCGAAGCGCACGACGAGCCGACGAGTCCCCGAGTCCAGGCGCACCACGAGCCCACGCGCCCCGCCTGCCCCTCACGGCCCGGTTTCTCTGGTTATAACCATCTGATCTGGCGTAATTCGGGCGTCCGGCTTGACCCGCATGCACCGAAAATGCCTCAATGCGGCCCCCTTTAGAACTTACCTTCTGGGCGCCGCCCGCGACAGCCGGCCCGCGCCGATCCAATCCCTATGCCTGGACTCCTGCCCAATATCGATCCCGACGGCCTGCTCGAATTTTCGGTGGTGTACACCGACCGCGCGCTGAACCACATGTCGAAGCGCTTCATCGGGGTGATGCAGGACATCCTGTCCACGCTCAAGAGCGTCTATCACGCCCACACGGCGGTGCTGGTGCCCGGCAGCGGCACCTTTGGCATGGAGGCGGTGGCCCGCCAGTTCGCGAACCACGAAAAGGTGCTGGTCATCCGCAACGGCTGGTTCAGCTTCCGATGGAGTCAGATCTTCGACGCCGGTGGCGTTGCCAGCGCGAGCATCGTGTGCCAGGCGCGCAAGCAGGGCGAAGGCCCGCAGGCGCCGTGGACGCCCTGCCCGGCTGACGAAGTCGCCGCCAAGATCCGCGCCGAACGCCCCAAGGTCGTGTTCGCCCCGCACGTGGAAACGGCGAGCGGCATGATTCTCCCGGACGATTATCTGCGCACGGTCAGCGCCGCGGCTCATGAAGTCGGCGCGCTCTTCGTGCTCGATTGCATCGCTTCCGGCGCGATGTGGGTGGACATGCAGGCCACCGGCGTGGACGTGCTGCTTTCAGCGCCGCAGAAGGGCTGGAGCAGCTCGCCGTGCTGCGCGATGGTGATGCTGAGCGAGCGCGCGCGAAAGGCGATCGATGGCACCCAGAGCTCCAGTTTCGCCTGCGATCTGAAGAAGTGGATGCAGATCGCGGAAGGCTACGAGAAGGGCCAGCACGCCTACCACACCACCATGCCGACGGACGCACTCGTGCGACTGCGCGACGTGATGCTCGAGACGCGTGATTACGGCTTCGAGAAAGTGCGCGCGGAGCAAATCGAGCTCGGCACCAAGGTGCGCGCGCTGCTCGAATCCCGTGGATTTCCCAGCGTCGCGGCGGAAGGCTGGAAGGCGCCGGGCGTGGTCGTGAGTTACACGACAGACCCGGGCATCCAGAACACGAGCAAGTTTGTCGCCGCCGGGCTGCAGGCCGCCGGCGTCGACATCTGCCTCGTCGCCAGCCCGAGCGGCCTGCACCACGAGCACGCGAAGGCGGCGCTGGAGAGCGGCGCGCACGTGCTCGTCGAGAAGCCGGTGACGATCGACCCGGCCGACGCCTGGGATCTCGTCGA
>JBDZVF010000522.1:0-4065 GCA_040255575.1 Pseudomonadota bacterium
TTCGGGACGTAGGTGTCGCAGGTTCAAATCCTGTCATCCCGACGACTGATTCCGCAGCATCTTTCCGCACCCAGTCCTCTGGGGACGAGGCTTATTCAGGGCCCGGGGGCAAGATTGGGGGGCAAATTAAATTGCCTCCGCGCTGCGGTTGTTCAATGACGAATCCGCGCGAGTAGAACGCTCGCACGTCAAACGAATCCGAAACAGAAGAAGAAAGAAAAGACTCAGCATTGCGAGATCGAGTCCAAAGACTCACCCGGTAGCGCAGCCCTGCCGAGTAACGAGCTGGCTGCGATCTGTTACTGACTCAATCTGACGCTGACCCCTTAACGCTCGAGCAGGCCCTTTCACCGCCCTGAGCAACCCGACCGCTTGCGAGCTGCTGCAACACACACGGCCGTCCGGCAACGGAGCAACATTGGCCGTTGCGTTCGATGAAAAGATCGCTCCGATGCGTACCAAGGATCACTGGGCTCACGACCATCGTGAACGGCGGCGCGTTCAGTTCTTGACCTCTAAGGTCGATTCGGGACGAGGATCACCCGGTTGGCTGGAGGCTGCAACGAGAATCCAGGCTGGCGTCTTTCGGCGACGCGCGGTTGAGCATGAAGCTGTTCGGTTGCTTCAAGTTCTCACAAGCAACACATTCCGACGACCATCGAACACGGAGAAGCTTTTTCGGACTCGCCCGTTACGCGATCGCGCGGTAATCTACGGTTAGGGGGCGCCCTGACTTCAGGCACGCTCCGACACGGCTAGTCGCTGGACGCGTAAAACGAGAAATAGGCCGCATCGGGATCGGCGGGGGATGGGAGCGTAATCAATGTTTCTGGACACCTTCCGCATTTCGCAGCTCGTCACCCAGCTTTCGTACGCAAATGCGTACGAGGTATGGGATCGTGCCGGAAGCATCGCTCGCGAGATGGCTGCGATTTGGCCTGGGCTGGACCTTGTCGAGGGCGTGCCCGTGCGGCAAGTACTACGAAGCCCCGGCGTGCAGCTCGAAACTGGATTACAGACTTGCGTGGTGACGCTCTCGCAGGTGGACTCCATTGACCGCGCGACTCCGCAGCTCCAGCGAACAATAGAGCTGTGGATCAGGGAGCTACAACTAAAGGACGTAAAACGCGTAAGCACGAAGGCTCGCTTCGTTAGAGACTTCACCTCGATTCGCGAAGCGAACGGATTCCTCATTTCCCTTGGGCTGGTCCCATGGCCCCAAACGAAAGTGTTCAATCAACCGGAGAAGTCCGAGAAAAACACCTTCGATCTGCTCTACCGATTTGAAGACCCAGAGTCTTTCACGACGCTCCGTTTGGCCTCAGAAGAGGTCGTCTACGAGATCAGGATCGATCCAGCTTTTGAATACGACGGGGAAACGAAAAAGGTGAAATGCAGAGCAATAGTGGAGTTCGACCGCGGCGTTCTAGGGAAAGTCTCGATGAGCGGATTCCGCGTAGAGGAATGGTTTAAGGGCTTTCAGCACGTGCTGCGTCGTGACATAGATAAAATCTTAGTTGTCGCCAAATGACCGACGTCCTGAAGTACACGGAGCAGGCGCCGAGCGCGACTTCGGCCATATCGATTGCGTCTTCCACGGACGCACCTGCACCGCCACGTATCATCACCGTGGTCGTCAGTGAAAGTATATCCGTTCAAGGAACAGGAACAGAGACGCGGGTGCAGCGGGAAGTGCTCGCTCCAGCGCAACGAACGTACCCCCACCTCTTTGACGCGGAGCAGCCCACTGGTGAGGCTGTCGAGCACGTTAAGCAAGCGCATGAAGATGCGCGAGCTGCGTTGGCAGCATTTGGCGAGGGAGAAATTGAGGACATCGCAACAAGAATTGCTCTGGTGTCCGTCGCGATGCTTAAGGCTCACGCCGTTGCAGGTTTCAACGGAGCGTTCTCAGTGGCTTGTAACTTTATCCGACGGAGTTGTCTGACAATGGAGTCGGATACAATTTCACGGGGGCAACTGAATGCCCTGGTCGCCGCGATTGGTGCATTAGAGGACAACCCAATGCTGACGCTTACAGAATCTGTAGAGCTAACCGAAAAACTTACCGCGGAAGGCTGGAACGGCGACAACCCGCTTGCGCGGAAATTAATCGATGTCTTGCTGTCCGAAGCTGCTCTTGAGGAGCCGGAGAAGCAAGCAACCTTGCCGCTCGAATAGCACGATCGGACTCGACTTGCCGGGCTCATATCTAGACACCACTGTTGCTATAGACGTTGCTGCGGTCAAGGAGCCATCAGCGACGGCATGCATGGCAACAATCGCCGCAAATCCGCCTGCGGAGTTGCCGTTCTATGCCCTTCGAGAGATGTTGGCCGGGTACATCCGGAACATTTGCGACGCACACAACGTACTCCTAGCTGCACAAAATCCCGGCGAAGCGCTGCAAGCGCTATTGTTCCTTGCTCCGTTTCAACGCCGAGCGGCGCAACAAAAGCTGCAATTAATCGCGGAAGCGCTAACCGCTACGTTCATTGGGAATCCGAGTGGACCGCGAAATCAGCAGAAGCAGGATATGCTCGACTCTCTGGCACTAGAGGCGGCGAGAGTATGGGTGCGCGCTCGGAAATCGGCGCCATGGAAGACCGTGCAGCCCCTTGCTTGTTTCAATCAGGGCGAAATCTCCCACGGAAAAGGGGGCGAACTAAGAGGCCCGAACAATAACTTCAATTGCAAAAAGTCCGAGCGGTGCGCCGCCGCCGGTTGGCTATTCGACAACGAGATTCTGCTCGACAAGTTGATTGAGGCGCTCCACCCCAACAACCTCGATCCCGTGGCTTCTAAGAAGACGGAAAATCAAAGTCGGCGACGCGCACTCAAAGACATTAAGAAGGAAGGGCCCCAGCGCTTCGATAAGGGCCGTTGTCGGGCCATCGGTGACGCGTATTTCGCCGCCATGTGCCCACAGGATGCTTCATTGCTCTCAACAAACGTTTCTGATTTCGAGCCTCTCTGTACCGCGTTGAAGAAAAAACTGCTAAAGCCGAAATGAAACGTCAGAGTGGGCACTTTGGCCGTACGCGCGCGCGAGGTGCCGTTCGGGACCACCGCCGATTGATCAGAACGAGATGCGCCATCATGGCATCGAGCAGTTCATCATCCGTGAGCGCGTCGTTTCCGAGCCCGAGGTCGTGATACGGCGTACCCTTCTCGCGCAGCGCCTGGGCGGACCGTCAGGCCCGCGGCCCAAACCATCGAGCGCAGCTTCTCACGGCTGGGAGGCTCACGTAGATACTCGATGACGTGCGGCTCGATTTCCCGCGTTTCGGATCAACGCCAGCGTGTTGCGGGACGTCCCGCAGTCCGGGTTGTGATAGATCGTCACGGCACTCATGGCATCAACCTCAGTGTTCGGCAGCGCGCGTCAGCGGCCGGGTGGACTTCGCGTTCCGTTGAACGGCAGCACCGCGCTCGTACCAGGCACGACTGGAGTTCACGATTCGCACGACCGAGAGCATCACCGGAACTTCGATGAGCACACCCACCACCGTCGCCAGCGCTGCACCCGATTCGAACCCGAAGAGACTGATGGCCGCTGCAACGGCGAGCTCGAAGAAATTGCTCGCACCAATCAGCGCGGACGGACAGGCCACGGCATGAGCCTCGCCAGCCGATCTGTTCAAGAAATAGGCGAGCCCGGCATTGAAGTAGACCTGGATCAGTATCGGCACGGCCAGCAGCGCGATCACGAGCGGTTGCGAGAGAATCTGCTGGCCCTGAAATCCGAAGAGAAGAACGAGCGTCGCCAGCAACGAGACGAGCGAGATCGGCTGCAGCGTTCTGAGGCAGCGGCCGAGCCCTTCCACGCCTCCCCGCGCCAGGAAGGCTCGACGTAGCAATTGCGCGATGATGACCGGCACGACGATGTAAAGACCGACCGACAGCAGCAGCGTCTGCCAAGGTACAGTGATGGCCGACAGCCCCAGCAACAGCCCCACGAGCGGCGCAAAGGCGAAGACCATGATCACGTCATTGAGCGCGACCTGGCTCAGCGTGAAATGCGGCTCGCCATTTGAGAGATTGCTCCACACGAAGACCATCGCAGTT
>JBDZVF010000523.1:0-4062 GCA_040255575.1 Pseudomonadota bacterium
CCAGCAGAACACGAAGTCACACGGCCGCACCGGCCTGTTCAACGTCGTGAACACCGGCGCACCGACGACGGGTGCGTTCCCGGGCACGACTTCCAATCCTTACTCGCCCAACGCCGGCGAAACGATGGCGGAGACGCGTGCCCGCACGAGCTGCTCGACCGGTTCGCCCCGCTGTGCCGACATGAACCTGAGCGTGAATGTGTTGTTCCAGGATGTGTGGAGCGATCCGGCCCAGCGCACGCCGGACCCGGAAATCATCCTGACGTACGGGGCGCTCAAGACGACGCCGCCAACCAGCCTCAGCTGCGTGAGCACGTGGTCTTCCCGCTGCCGCATCATCATCAACTACGTTCAGCACATTCAGCCACTGTGGGACCTGGACCGCACCGACCTCGACGGCGATGGCGTGCCGGACGTCGATGCGGGCGGCCTCCCGATCAACCGGAAGTGCACCAACTGCCACAGCACGGTGAACCCGGCGGACAACACCACGCAGCTGCCCGCGGGCCAGCTCGACCTGACCGCCGTGCCTTCCGATGAGGAACAGTTGCACTTGCGCTCGTATCGCGAGCTGTTTTTCAGAGATAATGAGCAGGAGTTGGTGGGAGGCGCGTTGCAAGACGTGCCGGGCCCGCTGGATGCAAACGGGAATCCGACACCGGGGCCGCAAGTGGGGCCCTATCTCACGGCGGGCAACGCTCGCGGGGGCCTATCGGGTCGCTTCCTGGATCGCTTTGCTCCGGGCGGCGGCACACACGCGGGCTGGTTGACCCCGGCCGAACTTCGCTTGCTGTCAGAGTGGCTGGATATTGGGGCACAGTACTTCAACAACCCGTTCGACCCTGCCGTGCCGGTCAACTGATAGGGGCGTCTTGAGAGATTACCGACGGTACGCGCACCTACTGACCCTGCTGCTCGCCTTCGTCGCCGCGCCTTCGTTGTGTGCGGCACGCGAGTATTTGCAGGTGTTCGTGACTGCGCCCTATCTGGAGTTGCACACCGGGCCGGGGCGCGGGTTTCCGGTCACGCAGGTGGTCGCTCGTGATGAGAGCGTGGACATCCTCAAGCGGCGCACGGACTGGTTCAAGGTCCGTACCGCGCGCGGCGTCGAAGGCTGGGCGTCCTACAAGGACATGCTCAGCGTCGTGCTGGCGGATGGCACGCCCTTCACCTTCCCGATGGGCGATCGCGCCGGCTACACATCCCACAAGGGCGAGATCGGCGTGTTCGCGGGCGACTACAGCGGCGCCACGCTCATCTCGGCGTACGGCTCGTACTCCTTCAACTCGCAGCTCGCCGTCGAGCTTTCGGTGGGCCAGTTCCTCGGCAATGCCTCGAATGGAACGCTCGCCGACATCGGTCTCACGCATACATTCGTGCCGGAATGGCGGCTCTCGCCGTTCGTGTCGCTGGGCACGGGGGTGGTGCACATCGAACCGAAGGCCACGCTCGTGGCCCCGCCGGACCGCACCGACCAGACCGCTTACGTCGGCGGCGGAGTCAAGTATTACCTCACACGCCGCTTCTTCGCGCGCGCGGAGTATCGAAGCCACTATGTATTCACCAGCCGCAACGACAACGAGAAGGTAGACGAATGGAAACTGGGATTCGCATTCTTCTTCTGAGCGTCGTGCTGGCGTTGTCCGGTTGCGCTTCGATCCGCAACTGGCTCGACCGGGATGAACCGACGGAAGACACCTCCGCGCAGGCAGACACGCAGGCCGACGCCGACGATGCGAACGCCGCGCCCCCGCGCGTGATCGAGCCGCAGGTGGCCCGTCGCACCGTGAAGGTGCCGCGCATCGACACCGAGAACATCGAGATCGGCGGCGTGTTCGGCGCGCTCTCGATCGAGGACTTCGGCACCAACCCCGTGTATGGCGTGACCGCCGCCTACCACGTGACCGAAGACTTCTTTTTCCAGGCGGAAGCGGGCCGCTCCACGGCGGGCAAGACGAGCTTCGAAACGCTCGGCGGCAACGTCACCCTGCTTACGGGAAAGGAGAGGCAATTCACGTATTACAACCTTGCCCTCGGCTACAACTTCCTGCCGGGCGAGGTGTTTCTCGGGCGCAACCGCGCCATGACGAGCGGCTTCTATCTTCTGGGCGGCATCGGCAGCGTGGATTTCGCCGGCGACCAGAAGTTCTCGGTGAGCTTCGGCGCCGGCTTTCGCGTGCTGCCGACCGACTGGCTGGCGATCCATGTGCGCATGCAGGACCGCATCTTCGATTCGGACCTGCTCGGCGAGGACAAGCTCACCAACAACCTCGAAGCCAACATCGGCCTGACCGTATTCTTCTAAAGGAATGGGTGCCTGCATGAAACGCCGATCTTTCGTTACCGCCGCCACCGCGCTCGTCGCGGGCGCTGCGCTGCCCGCCCTGGTTCCCGCGGTCGCCGCCGCACCCACGCCGGCGCCGGACTTCGTGCTCGACTCCAACACGGGCAAGCCGATCAAGCTGTCGGGCTACAAGGGCAAGGTCGTCATGATCAACTTCTGGGCCACCTGGTGCGGCCCGTGCCGTCAGGAATGGCCGCTGCTCGAGAGCATCTACAAGCAGTACAAGAACCAGGACTTCATGCTCCTCGGCGTGAACGTCGAGCCGGATACCAAGCCCGCGGGCGAATGGCTGAAGCAGAAGCCCGTGAGCTTTCCGGTGCTCTACGACGTGAAGAGCGAAGTCAGCGCGGCCTACAGGGTGGTGGGCATGCCCACGACCGTCTGGGTGGACAAGAAAGGTTTCCTGCGCGCCTCGCACCAGAGCTACAAGCCGGGTGACGAGAACGAGTACCTGAACAACATCCGCATGCTGCTGCGGGAGAAATAGGAGCCCGAAAGCATGACCAGGGCCATGACCCAAGCCGTGACAAGAGGCGGGCGTCTCGCGAAGCTCGTCGTGCTCGCCGGGATGGCGGCGGCCGTGAGCGGCTGCTCCATCCAGCCGTGGGTGAAGCCCTACGAGCGCGAGCATCTCGCCGATCCGATCATGGCGTTCGACCGGGATCCGGTGTCGTCCGCCTACCTCGATCACGTGTTCGACGCGCGCGAAGGCGCACGCGGCGCCACCGGCGGCTCCGGCGGCGGATGCGGCTGTAACTGATGGCGACGAGCCGAATGCTGCGCTTCATGAAGGGTCAGCCACGCCTGCGATCCTGCGTAACGGGTTCGCGGCTGCTCGGGCTGGCCCTGCTCGCTCTCATTGTGCTCGGCCAGGGTGGGGCCGCGTTCGCGGGCGTGCTCGCGGAAGACCGTGCCGACGCGCTCTACCACCGCTACCAGGGCGGCGGAGTAGAGATTCAGGGCCCTTCAGTGCTGGTGCGCAAGAAGATCGGCGAGAACTTCGCCGTGAACGCCAACTACTACATGGACTTCGTCACCAGCGCGTCCATCGACGTGAAGCTGTCCGCGAGCGAATACAAAGAGAAGCGCACGCAGAAGAGCCTCGGCCTCGAGTTCCTGCACGGCAAGACCACCTACACCGCCAACGTCATCAACAGCAAAGAGAGCGACTACACCGCCGACACGGCGTCGTTCGGGCTGTCACAGGATATGTTTGGCGACCTCACCACGGTGAGCCTGGGGTATCGGCGTGGCTGGAACCACGTCTACCGCAACGTGAAAGACGCGGATGGCGGCAAAGTGCGCGACCCCAACTTCGCGCAGCAGATGGATACGCGCGCCTACACCGTCGGGCTCACGCAAATCCTCACGCGCAATCTCATCGCCTCGCTGAACCTGGAGGCGATTACGGACGAGGGTTACCTCAACAGCCCCTATCGGTCGGTGCGATACGCTGACGGAGCCGATCCGCGCGGGTTCGCGTTGCAGAGCGAAATCTACCCGCGAACGCACACCAGCCAGGCTACCGCGGTGGTGCTGAAGTACTACCTGCCGTGGCGTGCAGCGGTTGAGGGCAACTACCGGTTCTATTCAGATTCGTGGGGCATCAACGCCAACACGCTGGACCTTACGTACACGCACCCATGGCGCTCTCGCTGGATCTTTGATGGGCGGCTGCGCTACTACACCCAGACCCAGGCGGACTTCTACAGCGACTT
>JBDZVF010000524.1:0-4053 GCA_040255575.1 Pseudomonadota bacterium
GCCGATACCGCATGGCATGCGCTGCTAACACCGCACGGCGTGGGCTGCAACTTTCCGACAATAGGAACTGAACCAGGTGCATTCCCAAGCGAAATGGCTTCTGGCTATCACTGTTCTCCTGGTCGCGCTACTCGCGATCTCCGGCATCCAGCCTTACGATCACGCGACGTGGGCGCTCGAGGTGGCGCCGGTGATCATCGCGTTACCAATACTCTGGGCAACACATAAGCGGTTTCCGCTGACCACTCTTTTATATGTGTGCATCTTCGCGCACAGCGTCGTGCTGATAGTAGGCGGCACATACACCTACGCACGAGTGCCGTTCGGGTATCAGCTGCAGGAGTTGTTGGACCTAGGGCGCAACCCCTACGACAAGATCGGGCATTTCTTCCAAGGCTTCGTGCCGGCACTCGTTGCCCGCGAGATTCTCCTGCGCGGCGAGTTCGTGCGCGGACGCCGCATGCTGGCGTTCATCGTCGTGTGTATCGTGATGGCGATCAGTGCAACGTATGAGCTGATCGAGTGGTGGGTTGCCCTGGCGGCGGGGCAGGGCGCAGTGGAGTTTCTCGGTACGCAGGGCGATCCGTGGGACACGCAGTCCGACATGCTTTTCGCCCTGATCGGGGCCGTAGTCGCACTCGTTCTCTTCTCCCGCCTGCAGGATCGGCAGATTCGCGCGCTGACGGACCGCCTCTGAGTCGGCTGACCCGTTGGTGTCCGGCGCGCGCTGCCGGTTAGTGGGCACGAACAGCGGCGGAGCGGATTTGGTGATGCACCTTCAGGGCAGGACTCAGGACGGACGGACGTACTTCGAACCGCGGTTTCGCTTCAATGGATGCGGAACACCAGAGGGAAAGCGGGAGCTTGCGAAGTTTCTGCAGGGCGCCCTGCACCCGCGCCCGGGGCCGCCTGGCGGGCATCTCCGCGTCAATCCGTGGAGTATGCGGCAGCGTGCAGCAAAGAACACGCGGCCCCACCTTCCCGGGCAGGGCCGCATCCGATCTTCCTTAGAAGCTATATCCCACAGTCAACCCATACGTGCGCGGCTCCAGCCACGTGACTCCGATCAGCCGCCCCGTCGCCAGCGCGAACGTGCTGCCCGGCACATCCTGATCGAACAGGTTCTTGCCCCACAGCTGCACCTGCAGCCGCTTGTCCGCAGAGGCGTACTGAATCGACGCATCCACCAGCGTGTGTGCGGCGGCGCTCTCAATGTTCCGCTCGTACTCGCTGAAGAACACCCGGCTCTTATGCGACACATCGCTCGCGAACGTCAGGCTGCCATTGGAGATAAACGGCACCGGCAGCAGATATTCGCCATGCAGGTTCCACGCCCACTTCGGTGTGTTGCGCACAGTATTGCCGGCGAGCTGGAGATCCCCGCTGCCCGGTGCGCCGAATGCGGTCGGGTCCGGATTCGTGACGGGGTTGTACGGAGGTGAGCCGGCGGTCATCACGTTCGTCGGGTTCAACGGATCAAGGGTGGAGTAGTCGTCGAACTTCGCATCCGTCCATGACACCGCGCTGGTCCAGCTGAACCGCGAACCCACCACGCCTGCGAGTTCGAGCTCCACACCATCCGCTGAGGTCTGAGCAGCGTTCTGGAAGATGGTGATATACCCGGTCGGCCCGCCTGCCAGCGTCTTGTTGAGTTGCGCGCCATCGAGCGTGTAGTGGTAGTACGCGAGGTTCGCCTGCAGGCGCCGCTCGAAGAGCGACGACTTGATGCCAACCTCGTGGTTCTTCATCGTTTCCGGATCGACGATCGTCGTGCTGCCCGATGCGTTCTCGCCCGAGCCTGCCTTGAAGCCCTCGGAGTACGTGTAGTAGGCGAGGATCCGGTTCGTGGGCTGCCACTGGATGCCCGCCTCAGGCGTGAAGTCGCTGAAGTCCCGTTCCCGATACGTCTGCTCGGTTGTGAACTGGAGCACCGGGCCGAGCCCGTTGCGCGTGATCACGATCGAGGGGTTCGCGGACTCCACCGTCTCGTGACTGTAGCGGCCGCCGAGCTTCACGGTGAACGGCACGAACGCATCGCCGAACATTCCGAGATTGATGTTGGCCTGGCCGAACGCGGCATACGCTTCCGTGCCCAGGTCAGACTTCGTGCACACGCGCTTCGGCGCAATGATGGTGCTGCCGCCGCCCACACTGCCAGGCGAGTAGCCGCAGAGCTCATAGGCGGTATCCAGGTTCACGCCGGCTGCCGTGAGCACACCAATGTTCGACGCCAGGCCGTTGCGACGGGCAAGGCCCACGTTGTCGATTGGACGCTGCCGCTCGTGGAAGTAGAAGAGGCCGCCAACCACATCGAGATACGCGGAGCGGAAGTTCACCTGCAATTCGTCGCTGTATTGCTCGCTGTCGATGCGCCGTTCCTGCCAGGTGGTCGCCTGGCCATTGGTCGGCAGGCTGTCGAGCACTGCGGAGAGATCGAGATCCTGGTACAGCGAGGTCTTGAAGCGACGGTAGTTCGCGATGTTCGTGAAGGTGAGCGTGTCGGTTGCCTGCACACGGAACGTGCCGGTGACCGAGTGGCTGATGGTGTCGGTGCCCGGTTGGCCTTCCGAAGCGAGATCACGCGGCCTGAGCGCGTAGCCGCCCGTGCCGAGCGAGGCGAGACGCGGCACGCCAGGGAACGACTCGCGCAGGAAGTGCACGGCACCCGAGCTGTCGTTCTGCCGGAAGTACTCACCTGTGAGCAGCAGACTCGTCGTATCCGTGAAGTCGTATTGCAGGTGCAGGCGCGCCATGCTGCGGTCTAGATCGTCGACGTCTTGCCCCGTGACGGGGTTGACGCCGAAGCCGCCGCGGCTTTCGTCTTTCACAGCGATGCGGGCCAGGAATTTGTCCGTGATGGGGCCGCTCAGCGCGCCCTCCAGACCCACGAGGTCGTAGTTGCCATAGGTTGCGCGCGCATAGCCGGAGGCTTCATGAGTCGGCTTTGCGGTGATGAGATTGATGGAACCGCCAGTGGCGTTACGACCGTACAGGGTGCCTTGCGGGCCGCGCAGCACCTCCACGCGTGCCAGGTCGAAGAGCGAAGTGAGCTGTGCTTCGGCGCGCGCGACCACGGCGCCGTCTACGTGCAGCGCCACGGCGGTGGAGTTGCCCGTGGTGGACGTGTTCGCACCAACGCCGCGGATGAAGATCTTCGCCTGGTTGAAGTCGCTCCCGAAGTTCACGGAGGGCACGATCGTCTGCAGGTCCTGAATGGTGTTGACGCGTGCCGACGTGAGCCGGTCCGTGCCCACTGCGGTGACGGCGAGGCTCGTCTCCTGCAGGGATTGCTCGCGTTTGCTCGCGGTGACCAGGACCTCCTGAAGAACGGCTTCTTCTTCCTCGGGAGGGGCTGCGCCTTGCGCGCCGGCGGTATTCCATGCCAACAGGATGCCGCTAGCGAGAAGGATCCGTTCGATACTGGCTTTGTTGCTCATCTGCAACTCATCTCCATCAAATTGGGGTTTCGTACTTAGCAAGCGATGTAAAAGTTTTGCAACATTTAAACGCTTGGCTATAGGGCCGATTACGCAGGTCACTACGTGTCGAACGAATTCGCAGGCGTGAATCATGCGGCGGCGCGACCGGTAAGCGGGCACCGCCCGGGCTGCGGTCGAGGCTGCCCCGCGCGCACAGCACCTCGATGTTGGAGCCGTGCTGCCCGCGGCGGCCTCCCAGCAGCAAGTTTCGAATCTCCATCGTCGCCATCCCTGGGTGGCGGCGGCTTTTGGCAGCAAACCACCTGGTCGCTACATTGCCGTCGAACGCAATAGCCCGCTGCCGCGTTCCCCGCCTCGCAAGAGGTCCGCCCCAGGAGTGGGACAGTGAAGAGGTTCTGGACTAACAAGCCCCGCCCTGTGCGGCGCTTGGCTTATCCAGGGCGGCTCGCGCAACGCGCTTGCTCCGGGTGCGCCCGGCGCTGCTCACTGAGAAACGAACCGCACTGTTTCGCGGTAGGTCTTCACTTCCGCATCGCTGATGTCATGCGCATGACACTTCGGCGCGGCTCCGCCCGGCCGTCTGTATGCAGATCGCGCTCCGCACCTGCGCCCC
>JBDZVF010000525.1:0-4047 GCA_040255575.1 Pseudomonadota bacterium
CCGGAGTGTTCCCGGGGATGCGTCACAATACCCACGGGGTTTTGTGACAGGGTGCACATTTAACCCAAGGCTTTGCGCTTGTCTACATCCTGTGGATAACTTCCGCATCCTCCCAAAGGTGGGTTACGATGAGACATGAAACAAGGGGCGGGGAAGCGTAAGCTGGACGGGCCGAAAAGTATCCCGTTTGATCAAGTAGTTAAGCGTCTTTTGGCGACACCGCCCCCGAGCACTCGGAAGAAGACGGTTCCTAAGAGACCCAAGAAGTAGATCAGGTGGAGCGGCCGGGAGTCGGACCCGGAGGACCTGGATAGAAAGCCGGTACCTGCTACCTGCCCGCCCCATCTGGCCACCACGGCCCCCTGTAGAGCTCCCAGCCGGCAAGCGAGCGCTCTACAGGGGCCTTCTCATTTGTTCAGCGACCCTTCCCCGCCGGTGGCCGGGCGGTAAGGGTCTGAACCCTCCTCACGTTTTTCTTTCCTTCTGCAAGCATGAGCAGAGCTTGCATTCTGATGCTTGCAGGGTATTCTGTGCAAGCATCGAAACGGGAAATTTTATGAGCAAGAAAAACCCTGACGATCCGAAGGTAAAGGCCGCGCGGGCCCGAGCCGACTCCCTTACTCCCGAGCGACGTGCGGAAATTTCGCGAAACGCAGCTTTGGCACGATGGGACGGCGACCTGCCGATCGCGACACATGAGGGCGACTTCAAGTTGGGCGACTCGGTGATCTCATGTGCCGTTCTGCCAAACGGCCAGCGCGTGATTACACAGGCCACGTTCCTTCGGGCTCTTGGTCGTTCGCGCTCGCCAAAAGCCGGAACTGGGGTACTTTCCACCGTCGACGGAACGCCCTTTTTTCTCCAGGCCGAAGCCTTAAAGCCCTTCATTTCCGAAGACTTGCTGATGTCGACGACGCCCGTGTTCTATCGGACGTTGGGGGGTGGACGCGGCGTCGGATATGACGCACGTGTTCTGCCGCAGGTTGCTGAGGTGTACCTGCGTTTCCGGGACGCTGCGCTTGAAGAACAGGGCGCGATTCCCGCCCGATATCAGCGAATGATCAGCGCTGCCGATGTGTTAATTCGATCCTTGGCTAACGTCGGAATTATTGCGCTAGTCGACGAGGCAACCGGGTTCCAGAGAGATCGGGCGCAAGACGCGCTCGCGCGAATTCTCGAGGATTTCATCGCCAAGGAATTGCGACCCTGGGTCCACACCTTCCCAGAGGATTTCTATGCGCAACTGTTTCGCCTGCGTGGGAAGACATATCCGCGAGATTCGGTTCAGCGCCCGAAGTATTTCGGGCATCTGACCAACGATATCGTCTACAAGCGCCTTGCGCCCGGTGTGCTCGACGAGTTGCGGAAGGTGACGCCGCGTAAGCAGGACGGCCGTTTGAAGCATCATTTGCACCGCCGGCTGAAGGAAGATACCGGCGATCCAAGATTGCGTGAGCACTTGGCTTCGGTAGTGACAATCATGAAGCTCAGCACTAACTATCAAGATTTCATGCAGAAGCTCGACTCAATTCATCCTCGATATGGCGATACAGTGGATTGGATCGAGCACGATCCTGGGACCGGCATCTAATCGAACTTCAGCGGGATTTGCAGCGAAATCTGCGGTCGGTCTACCGGCTTGTACTTCTGCCGCTCCGGCCGCGGCGCTCGCGCCGGCTTAGGCGCGAGGCGGTTTATCAGTTGTTCTGTAGGTCAGTCGCTTGCCGCCGATGCCCGCCAGGGCTTTGACGGTTCTCTGCGTGTCATCGATCTCAAGCGCGATGCGGTTGTTGTAGCGGAACGCGAACTCGTTGACGTAGCGGTGCAGGTGATCCTCTGAGCACTGCTGGTACACGCCGACCATTCCGCGCTTGAAGACGCTGAAGAAGCCTTCAACGGTGTTGGTCGAGGCCTCGCCGCGCACGTACTCGTCCTTGCTGTGATTGACGACCATGTGCTCCGCGAACTGCTTGCCGATCTTGCGATAGGCGCGGTATTCGTCGGTGGCAAGGCGCGCGTTCGGAGAGACGTTCTCGCGAAGCGCCTTCTTCACGCCGTCGAAGCCCTTGCCCTTGATGTGCTGAGCGCGCACTTCGCCGTCGCGCTCGACCAGGGCGAAGACCATGTGCTTGTGGCCCGCGCCGGGGCGCACATCGCGACCGCGCTTGCGGCCGATGTAGGTCTCGTCCGCCTCGACCACGCCGCCGTCTGAGCCCATGAGGCCGCCCTTGCTGGTGTCCGTCATGGCAAGGCGGATGCGATGGGCCAAGAACCACGCCGTCTTGTAGGTGACCCCGAGCGTGCGGTGGAGCTGGTGGGCAGACATGCCCTTCTTGGACGTGCACAGCAGGTAAGCGGCCAGGAGCCACTTGGAGAGCGGGATCTTGGAGCGCTCAAAGACGGTGCCCACGGTCACGGAGAACTGCTTACGGCAGTCCTGGCACTTGAGCAGGCCCTTGCGGTGGGTCGTGCCTTCAAGCCGGTAGTGATCGCCTACGGAGCCGCAGTGGGGGCAGACGGGCTCGCCGTTCCAGCGGACCTTTTCCAGGTACTCCCGGGCGGCATCGTCATCGTGGAAGTGGGGGGCGTTGGCGGCGTTCATGGCTTCTTCTCCTATTGAAGCCATGATCTCAAGCAGACTTGGGTTTGTCAAGTATACCACCTAAGCGTAAAGTCTTGATGGCAATCAACTAGGGAGACGCCTGCAATGATCTTCGAAATCCAATCTATGCCGGCCAGCACACGCCTTCCGGATGGCACACTCAGTGTCGCCGTGAAGTGCGGCGACGAAGTTCATTCCCTGCTCATTCCGCCTGAAGCTCAACAGCAATTCTGGCCTCATCTGTTAGCCAGTAGAGCCGACGATCCATTCGGAGCAGCGGCGGTACGCCTGAAACCCAAGGGACTGGGCCGATTTCAAGTAAACACTGACCTGGGCCTATCCCTGATGCTCCAGCCAGGGGCGGCTGTTCACGTCGTGCTGGCGAAGCCTCTGGCGGACTTCCTGCTGGAGCTGCTTCAGAACTGGGACGATCCGAAAACTTGGAGTATCCCGACGAAGCAGTGACCGTGGCAGCGTCGTCTGGGAAAGAATCGGGCCTAATTTTTACTGGGTGTGTCACGTATATAATCCCCAAAATTTGACCAATTCGGCGCTGGCTGTTTTTTGAAACTTCCTTTATCAAGGGCGCCCGAGAACACGGAGGCTTTCATGCGCATCTCAGACGATCGCTACTCGCGCGACCGGTTTCGCCTCGACCTCGCCCTGCGTTTCATGCGTCACGAGGCGCGCACACACACGATTCGAAAGTGGACCGGGTTGACGGATGACAGGATTCGCAAACTCTACAAGGCGTATCTCGAGCAGACCCCCGGCCAGCACCCCATCTCGCGGCATCGGGGAAAGTCACCGGCGCAGGCGTGCTACTTCACACGCACACCGCGCGTTCAGCAGGAGTCTGCGGTGCTCGCCAGTCTCTACTGCATGCTCGGCGCGTTACCTGCGCCGCTGGTGAGCGACACTGATCCGCCGGCGCCCGGTGTGGCGCGAGGCGAGCGGCTCTGTCAGGCGTTCGAGGCCTATCTCACGTTCGTGCAGAGCGCGCAGATCAGCTTCGAGCACGCGGTGCTGCTCATCAACGAGCTCGCGCGTGGCGTGGAGATCAAGCTCGGCGATTGCATGATCTGCGGTGGGCTCGTCGTGGTCGACGGCCTCACGCTGCGGGACATTCGCTGCACCCGGTGCGCTGATTTACCCGCGGCTCCTTACTGAATCTGCACGCATCAGTGCCTCGGGCGCGGCGGGAGCGCCCATCGCACCAGTTCGGAACCGTAACAAGTCGGCTGGTAGAATCCCTCGCATCGTGGATCCAGATCGTCATCGTCCCAATTTCTTCGCGGGCCCTTATCTCGACCGCCGTGCCGAGCTGCGTGAGCTGGCAGACTGGCTCGCCGCCGCGCGCGCGGACTCGAGCACCCTCTACGTGGTGAGCCGCGGCAGCACGCAACTCCTGCTGGAGCAGCCAGGGCCGCACATCGCGTTCGTGA
>JBDZVF010000038.1:0-22141 GCA_040255575.1 Pseudomonadota bacterium
GCTCCAGGCGATCGCCAACAACCTCGCCAACGCGAACACGGTCGGCTTCAAGCGTGACCGCGCGGTGTTCGAGGATCTTTTCTATCAGGTGGAGCGGCAGCCCGGCGCGCAGATGGCGGACGGCACGTTTGCCCCGACGGGTGTGCAGCTCGGCAACGGCACGCGTCTCGTCGGCACGCAGAAAGTGTTCACCAACGGCAGCCTCCAGACCACGGGCCAGCAGTGGGACGTGGCGATCGAAGGCCAGGGCTTCCTGCAGATCGAGATGCCGAACGGCGAGATGGCCTACACGCGTGCCGGCCAGCTCTCGGTGAACGCGGAAGGCCGGCTGATGAAGGCGAGCGGTCTGCCCGTGGTGCCGGAGATCATCGTGCCGCAGAACGCCACGTCCGTGGCGATCGGCGAGAACGGCGTGGTCACGGCGAGCGTCCCCGGCACGGCGGAGCCCGCGCAGATCGGCCAGCTCACGCTCGTGAACTTCATGAATCCGGCCGGCCTCGTGGCGCTGGGTGATGGCCTCTACCAGGAAACGCAGGCGAGCGGCGTTCCGAGCGAAGGCACGCCCGGCGAGGACGGGCTCGGCAAGATCCGCCAGGGTGCGCTCGAAGCCTCGAACGTGCAGGTGGTCGAAGAGATGGTCGACATGATCGCGGCTCAGCGCACCTATGAGATGAGCACGAAGGTGCTCTCGGCGGCCGACAACATGATGCAGTTGCTCGCCCAGGCTTCGCGGTGATGAGCAGCCTGGAAGTCATCGCGGCGGTCTGGCGCGCTGCGCGGGCGGTAGCCCTGAGCGCCGGTGTGCTGGCGCTCTGCGGCTGCTCCATCTCGAAGAGCCGTGTCGAGCCGCCCCCGCCTCGCATGCCCGAAATCGCGCAGATGCCACAAGGGCAGGGCGGCGGCGTGTTCTCGCCGCAGATGCCGTGGGCGCTCGTTTCCGACAACCGCGCGTTCCGTCCGGGCGATGTGCTCACGGTGGTGCTGCAGGAAACGACGCAAGCGAGCAAGAGCGCCGACACGAGCTACGGGAAGAAGAACAACATCGCGATCTCGCCGGCGACAATCGGCGGCAAATCGGTGAAATCCGATGTGGGCATCGGCGCACAGCGCGATTTTTCAGGTAACGCTTCGAGCACGCAGCAGAACGCTCTGCGGGGTTCCATCACAGTGCTCGTGCAGGAAGTGCTGCCGAATGGCCTGCTGCGCGTCGGCGGTGAAAAGAATCTGCGCCTGAACCAAGGCGAAGAGTTCATTCGCGTTGCCGGCTATGTGCGCGCCGCGGACATCGACACGGAGAACCGCGTGTCTTCACAGCGAATCGCAAACGCAGACATCACGTACTCCGGTCGTGGCTCGTTGTCGGAGACCAATTCACCCGGGTGGCTCGCGCGTTTCTTCGCCAGCAACTGGATGCCTTTCTGATGCGAATGCCAACGCTCACCATCCGGCCGGCCTCTGTGCTGGCCGCTGTGCTCCTCATGGCGGCAGCCACCCTCACGCAGGCCGCCGCGGAGGTTCCGGCCGACTCCGTGGCACGCTCCCGGGCACCGCGGCCGCTGCGCTCGCTTGTGAGCGTGGAGGGCGTGCGCGAGAACCAGCTCATCGGCTACGGCCTCGTCGTTGGCCTGCAGGGCACGGGGGACGGTACGCAGGTGAAGTTCGCCGGCCAATCGGTGGCGAACATGCTGAAGCAGTTTGGCGTGAAGCTGCCTGAGCGGACGGACCCGAGGCTTCGTAACGTGGCCACCGTAATGGTCAGTGCGACGTTTCCGCCCGGCTATCGCCGGGGGCAGACGATCGACGTCACGGTTTCTTCGATGGGCGACGCGAAGAGCCTTCGGGGCGGTTTGTTGCTGCTGACTCCGCTGCGCGCCGCGGACGGAGAAGTGTACGCACTCAGTCAGGGTAGCCTGGTGGTTGGCGGAGTGGCCGCGGCGGGCGCGAGCGGCTCGAGCGTGACGGTGAACTCGCCAACCTCGGGCCGCATTCCGAACGGCGCCACCATCGAACGGGAGATCGAGAGCGACTTCGATACGCGGCCGACCGTGCTGTTGAGCCTGAAGATGCCGAGCTTCCAGACGGCCACCAACATCGTGCGGGCGATCAACGCGCGCTACGGGCAGATCGCCAGCACCCACAATGCCACGAGCGTCGAAGTCGTCGCGCCAGGCGACCCCACTCAGCGCGTTGCCTTCGTCGCCGGTCTCGAGGCGATGAGCGTCGATGTCGGTGAGATGCCGCCGCGCGTCGTTTTCAACTCGCGCACCGGCACGGTGGTGATTGCGGAAGGCGTGCGTGTGCGGCCCGCCGCGATTGCGCATGGCTCGCTGAAGGTGGTGATCACTGAAACACCCGTCGTGAGCCAGCCCGCCCCGTTCAGCCGGGGCGAGACGAGGGTGGTCCCGCGGTCGAACGTCGATGTGCAGCAGGACGCAAACCATATGTTCATGTGGCCATCCGGCGTGAATCTGCAGGCCATCATAGATGCCGTGAACAGCATCGGCGCGACGCCCGACGATCTCATGGCGATCCTGCAGGCGCTCGATCAGGTGGGGGCCATCGATGGCGAGCTGGTGGTGATCTGAGGAGCGCGGATGGGTAACACATCATCGGGATTCATGCTGATCGCGGCCGCGCAGCCGGCCAGGCCCCGGGGGCCGGAAATATTGCCCGCTAACGGGCAGGGTGCCGGCGGACCCGAGTATCGCGCCAAGGCCGCCGCCGCAGCGGAGAAGTTCGAAGCCCATTTCATCGCGCAGGTGCTGAAGCAGATGCGTCGAAGCGTCCGCGACCTCAACGACGCGGACGAGCGCTCCTTCGCCTCTCGCGCTAACGACGACCTGCTGGAGGTGGCGGACACCTACGTGGCCGATGCGCTCGCTCGCCAGCGGGCGTTCGGCATCGCCGACCTGATGCTGCGGCAGCTCTTGCCGAACGCCGGCCCTGCTGGCACCGCGCCGGCCGGCGGCGCCCTTAAGGCACAGGCTGCAACGGCCGCCTCTTTTCATGAAGCGCCCGGCAACGAGTAGCGGGCGAGCGGAACCGTCATGAGCATCATCTACAACGCGTTGTCCGGCGCCCTCGCCGCCCAGGCGGCGCTCGCCACGACCAGCCAGAACGTCGCGAACGTCATGACGCCCGGCTACACCCGGCAGGGCGTGCTGCTCTCGGCCGTGCAGCCGATGCATGCAGGCAAGCTGAGCTCGGGCAGCGGCGTTTCCGTCGACGCGCTGATCCGTTTCAGCGACGAATACAAGAGCATGCAGATGTGGCGCGCGGCGACAGAGCTCGGCGCGCGTAACGCCGCCCAGCCGTACCTCACACAGCTCGAGCAGGTAATGGGCGATGACGGTTCGGGGATCAACAGCGGGCTCGACGCATTCTTCAGCGCGCTCAACGCGGCAAGCGTGGACCCTACGTCGAGCCCTCTGCGTCAGCAGGTGATTACTGCCGCAGAAGCGCTTGCGCAGCGGTTCAACAGCCTGAACCAGGTGATGTCGAACCAGCGCGCCGCCGTCGCGCAGCAGCGGCTTGCCACCGTGGACCAGGTGAACTCCGTCTCGGCCGAGATCGCGAAGCTCAACCAGCAGATTGCCAATTCGCGCGGCGCCGGCATCAATCCCAGCGCGTTGATCGACGCTCGCGACCGAAAGATCGACGAGCTGTCGGGCCTGGTCGACGTGCAGGTGGTCAGCCAGGCGGACGGCACGCGCAGCATCTCATTGCGGGGCGGCCAGCCCCTGGTGCTCGGCGCGCGCGCTGCCAAGATGACGGCGGTGTACAACCCGGACGGCTCGCAGACGCTTACCGTCGACTTTGCCAGCGAATCCTTCACGCTCATCGGCAACCGCCTCGGCGGGCAGCTCGGCGGACTCGACTGGTACGAGAGCGACGTGCTGGTGCCGATGCTGGATTCGGTGAGCGGCATGGCCGAGCAACTCGCCACCAACGTCAATAACCAGCTGGCCGCCGGCTTCGCGCCCGATGGCACGCCCGGCCTGCCGCTGTTCGATTTCGATTCGACCGGTGTCACGGGCATCCTGAAGCTGCGGCCCGGCGTGGTCAGCAGCGAGCTGGCGTTCTCGTCCAACGCCGCGACGCCCGGCAACAGCGACAATCTCATGCAGCTCATCGCCCTGCGCACGCAGCCGGTGACGCTGCCGGCACTCGGCGCGGTGTCGTTGGCCGATGCGGCGACTCAGCTCGTGGGTACGCTCGGAACGCAGTCCCAGCAGAACCAGTCGTCTCTCGATACGGCCGAGACCGTGCGCAACCAGGCCGAGGAGAGCTGGAAGGCGACGAGCGGCGTCAATACGGA
The DNA here is from genome assembly GCA_040255575.1 of Pseudomonadota bacterium. Taxonomy (GTDB): domain Bacteria; phylum Pseudomonadota; class Gammaproteobacteria; order Steroidobacterales; family Steroidobacteraceae; genus JADGHX01. Next base: position 4,319 of record JBDZVF010000038.1, read on the forward strand.
CGAGGAAGCCGTGAACCTCATGCAGTATCAGCAACTTTACCAGGCGAACCTGAAAGTCGTGGCAGTCGCGAACGCGCTGTTCGACAGCACGCTCGCCATGATCGGGTGAGCCCGGAACAGGACCAGCCGCGATGCGTGTCTCCAGCACCCAGTATCACGCCACGATGAACACGGCCCTGCAGAACGCGAATGCGCGGCTCGAGACCATCCTGCAGAAGCTCGCGAGCGGACGGAAGTATCTGCTGCCGTCGGAAAACCCCATCGCGTCGATTCGCATGTCGCGTCTTTCGCGAGAGGAAGCCACGCTCGACCAGTATCGCGAGAACATCAGCGTGCTGTCGGACCGCCTCACGCGCAACGAGCGCTATCTCGACGGCATGTCGGCCGACATGCTGGGCGCCCGCGACCTGATGGTCTGGGCCGCGGACGGCTCGAGCACCTCGGCCGACGTGAATGCCATGGCGAGCTCGCTGCAGCCGCTGATGGACAGCCTTTTCTATTCTGCGAATATCCAGGATGCGGAAGGCCGCTACGAGTTCTCCGGGTCCGCGACGGCGACGCGGACAGTCACTTTCGATGCAGCGGCGCCGATCGGATCGCGCTACACCTACACAGGCAATACCGACAAGCAACTGGTCGTCGTAGGTAACGGCGTGACGCAGCCCGCGAACGTCACGCTCGACGAAATGGCCGCGCTGCTCAACCAGCTCGACTCCGTGCGGGACGTGCTCACAGTGCCGACTGTGAATGTCAATGACGCGGCGGTGCGCGCAGTGGTAAAGGCGACGATCGAGGGTATCGACGTCGCGCTCGAGAGCGTCAGCAGCAAGATCGCGACGCTGGGTGGTGCGCAGAACATCCTCACGACGCTCGAGAACAACCACGCGAACGTGAGCCTCTCCAACAAGCAGGCCGCTTTGATTCTCGGCCAGCTCGATTACGCGGAAGCTGCAGTGAAAGTGAACGGCTACACCACCGCCGTCCAGGCAACGCAGAAGGCCTACGGTGCCGTGAGCAAGCTGTCTCTCTTCGACGTGCTCTGACGCCTTGTTCTCTTCTTCCATGCAGATCAGGACGGATGATGGCGCCCGCAGTATCGCGCTTCGCCATCCAGCGCAGCAGCGCCGGGTCTCGGGTGCTGCGGATGCCGAACCCGCGAGGGTGTTGCCCAGCGCTCCACGGCATATCGTCCTTACGCGAGGGCTGCGGGGCCGGCTCGAGTCCTTCGACCCCGGACTGAATACGCGGCTCTCCGGTGCCCAGCAGGCACTCGACTATCTAGACCGGCTCGGCAGTGAGTTGAGCGGCCTTCGTTCCGCGATTCGCAACCGACTGGCGCCGGACGCTGCCGCGGACGCAGGGAACCGCGAACCGCTGGACTTGCGCGTGCGTCGGTTTGGCGAATTGTGGTCCAGGCGCCCCGTGGCGAGCGCAGGCACTCTGGACGCCTCGCTCCAGTTCCATGCTGATGGCGCCGCGCGGCAGACATTCCGCGTGCGCGGGCTCGAGCTGAGCTCCTTGCGCTCCGGGAGTCCCGAGATCGTCAGTTTCGCCGTCGGGGGCGCAGCCCCGCTGGGTGTTGCCAGCGTGGCCATCGACGCGGGTCTTTCCGCCGAGGCCATCGTTCGCCGCCTGGATCGCGCGCTTGCGGGCATCGGCATCCGTGCCAGCGCGAGCGGCGAGGGCGAGTTGCGCTTGAGCGTCCCGGAATCGGACTGGCCGCGTGTGCGAGACACCTTGTCCGTTCGGGGCGAGGGGCAACGTTTTCCAACCGGCCGGTTCAGCCAGGTGCGCGCGATTGCCGATCAGCCCTCGGTCCGTCCCCAGGAATGGCAGACGCATGACACGGCCGCGCTGCGCGCCACGCGCGAGAAAGTGTTCGTCGCTGAGGGTGTGGTTCGACAAGCGCGCAAGGTAGTTGCGCAGGATCTCGCGGCTGCGGGGAACGCTCTGGAGTCCGCTTCAAGCAAGATGGACGCACGTGCGCGCGAAGCACTGACTCTCAGCGAACAAATCGGCGCCGCGCTGGGGACAGCCGCGAGCAGCGTGGACTACGGTGCGCTGGCTGCCGCGTTGCCCGCGGTCAACGGCATCAGTCGCGAGAAAGTTTCGACGCTGCTGCGTATGGATCGCATGCAGGGGCAGGTGCCATAGCTTCGCAGATGGACGAATCAGCGATCTTGTGAAGCGAGCGCGACGCGCGTAGCCGATTGCGCATTGCTCGCAGCCACCGTGTGTACGTGAGACCGAGGCAGCTCAGACGTCACAACGGCGATCTGCATGACAGCGAGTGCGAACATCAGGATGGAGAAAGCTACGTTACGCATGGACTGATCTCCCAGGTTGGTTGTGGCTGGAAGCGATTCGATCTGCTTCCGCGGGAGCGATACTTCCACAGCGTTTTTCACGGGTCTGCAGTCCACCGGCCAACAGCCGATGGCTACCGGCAGCGACTTCCGCAGGAGGGCGGGGCAGTCCCGGTGCTACCGGTGAAGAGCGGAGTGATACCGGCAGGCGCGCCGGACGAGCTGGAACCGCAGGACGCTCGCCGCTTCAGATCCAACTCAACGCCGTGCGAATGATCTCCCTGGCTCCGGATTGGGCGCACACGCCATGAGCAATCAGCAAGCGCTCTGGATTCCATTCGAGCACTTTCTGTAGTGCAGCCCGGGCTGGACCATGCCGGAGAAAGCTGGCACGCCAGTCGCGTGGTGTGCTCCCTCGCTCACCCATCAGGCCGCCGAGTCGCATGACCGCTCGCTTCCAGCCGGAAACATTGGTGTCGGAGAAGCGCTGAATCAGGTCCCCGATGATCGCGGTACGCGACTCACGGTGGAAAAACGCCACCTCGGCCATCGCGAATGATCCGCGGAAAACGACCTGGTCTATCTGCCTCTTCCAGGCCGGGCTCGATTCATCACCCAGCTCGGCATGGAAGTGCAGGGCGGGCTTCTTGCGAGCGAGCCCAGGCGGCGCATAAAGCCGCGCCGCGGGCCAGTGGTCGGCCCACTCCTGCAGAAACAAGTGATGAAGCTTGTTCGGTGACACGATGTGGCGCACCGGCCCGACATCGTTCACGGCATCGGCCAGCGCTGGCGTGAGTGCTATGGGCGACCACACCCAGACGCTGCCATCTGCGAGGCGAGCCACCGCCATGCGTGTGGGATAGGGAAAGCCGAAGAACGAAACGCTTGGCCCATCCGCGACGTACAGAGACGGTCCGAACTGTTCGAGCATTCCGGAAGCATAACGCCGATGCTTACTTTGCACGGAATGCTGGTGCGGTGCGCACTCCCACGGTGCCGATGCCTATGTTGATCGGGTTGGTGAGCACCGCGGCCTCACCGCCGCCTGCACGTTCACGCACCAGTTCGTCCACTGCACGCTCAATGCGTGCGCGATCCTCGGCGCGCAGCTGCAGTTCGCCGAGGATCGATTCGACGGTCGGGTTGCTCCACACGATCCAATCCCATAGCTCCCGTCCGCTGCGAAAACTCGTCGACTCTGCTATTTCCTCGACCTGCGTGTCGGACAGCCCGGCAGCCTCGAGCTCTGCGCGCAATCGTCGCGGATCCTGCAATTGAAATGGCAGGGGCGGTGGATCGGAGGGCGGTCCGCTGAACTCCGGTCGCACGGTCTGCACCGCGCGCACGAAGAATCCAAGGAAGTCGATCCGGCGCGGGTCGCCGTAGACACTCATGAGCACGTGGCCCGCAGGCTTCACGACGCGCACCATCTCGCGAATGCCTCGCGGCATGTCCGGAAACAGCATCACACCGAATTGCGAACCCGCAGCGTCGAACGTGTGATCATCGAAGTGGAGTGCATGTCCGTCCATGACGTGTGTTTCGATCTTCAGGCCCTCTTGGTGTGCGCGAGCGGCAAGCAGCTCGAGCATCACTGCTGATTGATCGACCGCCGTGACGCGCGCACCCAGTCGCGCGGCTGGAATGCTTAGCGCGCCGCTGCCCGCGGCAACGTCGAGGAAGCGCATTCCTGAGCGGATGTTTGCCCGCTGCAAGCCCTCGTTTCCAAGCCACATCTGGGTCGGCGTATTGGTTCGGTCGTATCCCGGCGCGATGTGGTCCCAGGCGACGCTCGTTTCCATGCCGCAACCTCTGTTGGCGAGGACGTCACGGCTAATCTATGCTCAGGACCGCCTGAGGTCTTTGCCGCGACGCCTGGATCCTTTGCCGGCGCTCAACCGATGGACGCGTTGTCTCAAGCGCTCACAGCCGTGAGCATGACCGGTGCGATTTTCTACCGCGCGGAGTGCTCGGCACCCTGGGGATTTTCGGTGCCGGCACTACGGGGCGTCGCGCACATGCTTGCGCCGGGCACGGAGTGCCTGGTGCCCTACCATCTCGTGACGGAAGGTCAGGCGTTGGTGGAGTTCGAAGGGACGTCGATTCTGCTCGAAGCAGGTGATGTCATCATCATCCCACACGGCGATGCGCACACGGTATCGAATGGCTCGCCAGCAACGCTCATCGACAGCGCCGGCTCGCTCGGAAAATTCTTGGCAGGTGACCTTCGCACCATGCGTCTCGGCGGGGGAGGCGCGACGACGCGATTTGTATGTGGCTATTTCGGATGTGAGCGCCACGCTGAGCGGTTATTTCTCGCCGGACTTCCCCAGGTGATCCGCATCAACGTGCGCGGTGATACAACCGGTCGGTGGCTCGAGAACTGCGTCCGCTATCTCGTCGAGGAGGCCGACGGCACTCGACCTGGTCAGAGCGCGCTGCTGTCGAAGATGGCAGAAGCGCTGTTCGTGCAAACGCTGCGGCGGTACATGGAAAGCCTGCCGCCGGAGCAGTCCGGCTGGCTCGCGGGCGCCCGGGATCCGATCGTCGGCGGTGCGTTGTCGTTGCTGCATCGGGAGCCAGCTTACGCATGGAACGTCGAAGAGCTCGCGTCGCGCCTCGGCACATCGCGTGCGGTGCTCGCGCAGCGCTTCGATCGTTTCCTTGGCGAGCCGGTGCTCACCTATCTCGCGCGATGGCGCCTGCAGCTTGCGGCGCGAATGCTTCAGACGGGCGGTAGAAGAATCGGTCAGATCGCGGCCGACGTGGGCTACACATCGCAGGCAGCATTCAACCGGGCATTCAGGCGTCAGTTCGATATGCCGCCGGTTCAGTATCGGCGCCACGCGCGCCATTGACCTGAGCGCCGGCTCACCCGAAGCACTTTGGAGCCCCATGCCGCGGCAGACCCAGAGCAATCGTTCGTGTACTGAAGCGCCATGCGATCGGGTGTCTTGCCGTGGAAGAAGCACTACTGCCGCAAGATCTTTTCCATCGCCTTTCCCTTTGCGAGCTCATCAATCAGCTTGTCCATATAGCGCATTTTCTGCATGAGCGGATCCTCGATGTCTTCCACGCGAATACCGCACACGACGCCTTTGATGAGCGAACTATTCGGATGAATGGCGGGTGCCCGGGCAAAGAATGTTTTGAGATCGCTTTCTCGTTCGATTTCCTGCTGTAGCTGCGCCTGGCTATAACCCGTTAACCAGCAGATCACGCGGTCAACTTCTTCTTTCGTGCGATTCTTGCGTTCCGCTTTTTGAACGTACAGCGAATAGACCTTTGCAAACTGGATCGCGAAGACTCGATCCGTCATCACTACTCCTCCCTTGGGTCGAGGCCGGTGCGCTCGGCTGCAATCTGAACCGCCGACGTGTATCAAACCCGCCAAGGACATGGTCTCAGACTCTGCAGCGGTTGACACCTCGTTTCATCCCGACTCTTCTGGTACCACTGATGCTGAACACGCATGCACTGGCGTTCCGGATTCTCTTGCAAGGTCGCAGAGAAGCCGCGACAAAGGAAAGCCGACCGCTCGACGCAGTTCCGGCCGAAGGGTAGGGTGCTGCCGCAGGGTGAGGTGATGCGGACAGACGCATCCCGGCCCATCATGGCGGCGACGTGACGGAGGGAAGGGGCACATGGCAATCCACCTGAACCACACCATTGTCCACGCCCGCGATCCCGTGGCCTCCGCGAAGTTTCTGGCCGAGATTCTGGGGCTCGGTGAACCGAAGCCCTTCGGGCCGTTCATGGGCGTCCAGCTCGACAACGGCGTCACGCTCGACTTCATTCGCGCCGAGCCGCACGAGATGATTGTCGAGCACTACGCGTTTCTGGTGAGCGAAGCGGAGTTCGACGCGATCTTCGCAAGGATCAAGGAGCGCGGGTTACCGTACTGGGCAGATCCCGCGCACAGGCGTCCGGGTGAGATCAACCGCAACGATGGCGGGCGCGGCGTGTATTGGAACGATCCGAACGGCCACTATCTGGAAATCATCACGCGGCCGTATGGCAGTGGCGCTTAAGCACTCGCGCCAGTAGCGGCGCCAGCAGCGACGCCGTCTCGAACGAGACGGCGCGCCCAAGCCACGCTGCCCGGGCCTATTCAGCCGGCGCGCCCTTCGCGCTCACCGCTTCGCGCTCACCTTGGGCGCTCACGGCCTCCCCACCTCAACCCCCGTCGCCACCGCCGGCTTCGGCGGCGTCTCGCCCCCCGCGCCCGGCGGCCCGATGCGCATGCCGCTCTCGAGGGCGTACGCCTTGGTGCCGACCACCGTCACCGCAACGAGTCCATTCGTCAGGCCTTCCTTCAGCACCGTGCGCTTGCCGCTGTCGCCACTAATCACCACCTTGGACAGCTTGCTACCACCGCCTTCCGCGACGAGAAGGCTATTCGCGCCGAAGCTGCGCATGCCGTCCGGTCGCTCGACAGGGGAGTCGAGCTTCACTTCGACGGTGGTGCCGGCCTTTCCATCCTTGCCAATCGGCGTCGCGAAGAGCTTGCTCGTGATGAGCGTGTTCGTGAACACGCGGTCACCCAGCACCGCGATGCCGTCGAGCACGCCACCCTTCGGCCCAAACGCATCAGGCGCGGACCACACAGCCAGCCCCTTCGCGCCTTTCTTCAGGACGACCACTTCCATGTTGTTCGTGTCGGTCACGTACGCATTGCCATTCTTGTCGACAGCGATGTCGTTGCAGAACCCACCCGCCGTCGGCAGCGCGTAGTGCGCCTTGTGTGCGCCCGTCTTCAAATCGAACGCGTACAACGCCGAAGGGCTCGATGGCGGCGTACCCGGAGCGCCGAACGAACCCGAGCACGCCCAAAGCGTGTTCGACTTCTCGTCGGCGAATACGCCGAACACGCCGGCCAGACCCGCCGTGCCGGGCTGAATCCAGGCTTCAGCGGTTTCGGCGCCGGGCTTCACGCGGAAGATCGTGCGCCCCATGACGCTGCCGACGATCACCGTCCCGTCCTTCGTGGACGTGAGGCTTTCCGTGAAAAGCCCCTCGCCCGGAATGTGAATCGACGCCGGCGCAGCCGCGGCGTGTACGGTCTGCGCGACCGCGCAGGCGGCCGCGGCTGAAACCAGCACCGAAACCGTCGCGACCACTTTGTTCTTGAGGATCATCAACTCGAAACTCCTTGCGAACAGAACCTACTTCGCCGTCGAAATGCGATAGACGAGATTCGCCCCGTCATCGCTGATGAGCAGCGAGCCATCCTTCGCCACGGCCGCACCCACCGGGCGCGCCCACGCGTTACCGTCTTCGTTGATGAAGCCCGTCATGAAGTCCTGGTATTCGCCGGTCGGCTTGCCGTCCTTCATGATCACGCGCACGACCTTGTGGCCGGTGCGGAACGCGCGGTTCCACGAGCCGTGGAATACTGCGAAGCCCTGACCGTGGTACTCCTTCGGGAAGAGCGAAGCGCCCGAGGTGGCATCATAGAAGACGAGGTTCAGCGCCGCGGAGTGCGCCTGATACGGCACGTCCGGACGCAGCGCCTTGCCCGCAAGGTCCGGGCGATCGCCCTTCAGGCGCGGATCCTCGTTGTTGCCCATGTAGTACCAGGGCCAGCCGTAGAAGCCACCTTCCTTCACGATGGTGGAGTAGTCCGGCACCAGGTTGTCGCCGAGCATGTCGCGCTCGTTCGTCGTGCACCAGAGTGCGCCCGTCTTCGGCTGGATGGTGAGGCCCACGCAGTTGCGAATGCCCGTGGCAAAGGTCTTGCCCGGCTTGTTGGAGCCCACTTCGAACACGCGCACGCCCGCGCGATTCTCCTCATTGCCCCACGCGGCACCGAGGCCATGCTCGGCTTCCCACGCCTTCACTTCCGCCGGTGTCTTCTTCGGCATGTCTTCCGCGACGTTCGACTGCGAGCCCACCGACACGAACATGCGCTTGCCGTCCAGTGAGAACGCGATGTCACGCGTGAAGTGGCCGCCGCCCACGGGCGAGAGCTGCGGCACCACCACTTCCGGCACCGCGGTCGCCTTCAGGTCCCCGATCTTGTAGGGATAGCGCACGACGCGATTCATCTCGCCGATGTACACCCACTTCGGGTTGTTACCGACTGGATAGAACTGAACGCCGAACGGCTGCAGCAGCCCCTGGGCGAAGGTCTCGACCACTTCGGCCTTGCTGCCGTCCTTCGAGGGGCGCATCACGCGCAGCTTCCCGGTGTTGGCCTCGGTGAAGAAGATGTCGCCGTTCGGCGCAACGCGCATCGCGCGCGGGCCGCCAAGGCCGCTCGCGAACACCTCCACCTTGAAGCCCGCCGGCACCTTCGGTGAGGCGCCTTCAGGGCGCGCCACGAGGCGCGGGAAATTGGAGGCGGAGGGCGTTTCGAACGGCGGATCGAGCTTGTCCAGATCGATCTTGTGGATGACGCCCGGCGCGTCCTTCTTCCAGTCCGCCGTGCCCTTTGGCGGCGTGCCGCTCGGCGGAGGCGGGCGGAAGCCGCCCGGCGGGCCGCTGCGCGCGACTTCCTTGAACGTGCCTTCCTTCAGCGCCTGGAAGTAGGCGACGAGGTTTTCGCGGTCGCTGCGCCCGGACACCGGAATCACCATGGCCGAGCCCGGGACCACGGTCGTCGGGGAAGCGAGAAAGCGCTCGAGCGTGCCGGCGTCCCAGGTGAGACCCGAGTCCTTCATCGCCTTCGTGTAGCTGAAGTCGCCGTCAGCGGCATGCCGGCCGAAGACCCCGTGCAGGTTCGGCCCCTGCGCGCCGCCGTTGTCGTTCGGCTCGGCGCTGTGGCAGAGCGCGCATTGGGCGCGGAAGAAGGTCTTGCCCGCGTTGGCGTCCGCGCCGAGCGCCGGAACGGCGGTCGCAGTCAGGGCCAGCACGGCCAGTGCACGTCCAAGAGTCATACAAGTCCCCCACAGATGAAGCGCGGAAAAACCCGGCCCGTACGCAACGGACCGAAGTATCCACCGGAAAATAACGAATCGGGTGCCGCGGACGGCCCCCCGACATCTTGCCGACCGGACAGCGGGCATGACAATTGTCACGAATTGCGCGCGGCTGGCGGGCTTTGGCGTAACCTGCAAGCCGGTAAAGGGACGCGTCGTTTCGGGTGGCTGGCGCAAGAGCCAGGCCTTCCGCAACCGGGCAGGCCGCGAACAACACCGTGCATCGTTATCACGTATCACAGCACGAGCCCGCGCCCATCAATTGGTGGCCCATGATCCTGGCCGCGCCGATCGTGTTCCTGCCGCTCGGTTTCGAGCGGCGCGGCGATGTAGGGACGGCGGAATGGGCACTCGCGTGGGCCGGCGTGCTCGCATTCCTGGTGCTGTTTGGCATCGCGCTCGTCTCGTGGCAGCGGCGCATCCCGTTCCTCTGGGTCGTGGTGCCGCTCGCTGCGCTCGGCGCCGGCTACTCGTGGTACGTCTACACGGCCGTCGTTTTCATCAACTACGCAGCATGCATCGTGCCGTGGGCGGTCGACGGCCATCGCGCACGCACGGCCCGGTACACGGCTTTGCTGGTGGGCGTGCTGTTCGCTATCGGCCTGCGTATGCCGGACCCGGACCTGCGCAACTGGTACTGGCTCGTCGTGCCCGTGTTCTGCGTCACCTGCGCGGCGTTCTTCTGCTGGGTGGTTCGCACGTGCCTCGAGCTGAACCGGCTCGCCAAGGTGGCTGAGCGCGAGCGCATCGCGCGCGACCTGCACGACGTGCTCGGCCACACGCTCTCGCTAATCGCCCTGAAGACCGAGCTCGCCGGGCGCCTGCTCACGAGGAACGGCGACGCGGAGCGGGCCCGCGCGGAGTTGGCTGACGTCGAGGACATCTCCCGCCAGGCGCTCGGCGAAGTGCAGCAGACCATTCTCGGAGACCGCGCCGAAACCCTCGAAGAGGAGCTCGAGCGCGCCCGCCTGACCCTGCGCACCGCCGGAATCGCGGTGGATTTTCAGCGCGAGCGGCTGAGCGTCGATGCCGTCCACGAGAGCGTGCTCGGCTTTGCGCTTCGCGAAGCCGTGACGAACATCGTGCGCCACTCGCGGGCGAGCACGTGCCACATCCGCCTGCAACAGACCGCGCAGGAATGCCTGCTCGAAGTGCGGGACGACGGTCGCGGCTGCCCGCTGCAGGATGCCGCGAAGGCGGGCCAGACTGACGGCGACAGCGAGGGCCAGCATGATGGTCCGCGGAAAGGCGAGGGCCTGCGCGGCATGCATGAACGGGTCGAAGCGATCGGCGGGTCGGTGCGGCTGGATGTCTCCACGGGCACGCGATTGCTCGTGCGTTTGCCGGCATCGTTGGTGGCCTCATGAGCGCACTTCCGTGGTTTGCGCGATCGCGTGATGAGGCGGGCTCGGCGCTGCGCTGGTGGCCGATGATCTTCACGACCTTCTGTCTGCTCATTCCCAACGGGCTCGCGTTGCGCGGGAACGCAACGCCGTTCGAGTGGGTGCTGGCCTGCCTGGGCGTCGTGGCGTTCGTCGCGCTGAGCGCTGTGGCGGTCGTCTCGTGGCAGCGTCACCAGCCGTTCCTCTGGGCCGTGTCGTTGCTCGTTGCACTTGGCATCGGCTACACACCCATCGTGTTCGCGGGCACGATCTTCTTTTGTTTGGCTGCCCACATGCTGCCGTGGGCGGTAGGTGGGGATATCCGCAAGACGTTGCTGTTCGGCGTGCCGCTCGTCGGCATCGTGGTTTCGGGGCATTGGTTTCTGCCGGACTATGGCATGCGCTGGACCCACACCGCGATTTACTACGCGCTCACCATCGCGGGGCAGACGTGGCTTGTCCGGCTGTGCGTTAATCTGCGTCGGCTCGCCGAGAACTCCGAGCGTGAGCGAATCGCAGCGGAGCTGCACGACCTCTTGGGCGACGCGTTGTCGAAGATCACGCTGAAAGCGCAGTTCGCAGGTCGGCTGCTCGAGGAGCGTGGTGATTGCGACCGCGCGCGCAACGAAGTGGCGGCCGCCGAGCGCATCTGCCGTGAGGCGCTCGCGGACGTGCGGCAAACCATTCGCAGTTATCGCGAGGAATCCCGCCGGGAACGGGGCCGCGCGACACAGGGGCAGATCGATGCTACAGGCTGACGGCGGCGCGACGGCGCCGATTCGGGTCGTGATCGCGGAAGACCAGGCGATGGTGCTGGGCGCGCTCGCGGCGCTGCTGGAAATGGAAGCGGACATCAGGGTGATCGCCCAGGTTCGCAACGGGCGCGAGGCTTACGAGGTCGTCAGTTCGAACGAGCCGGATGTGCTCATCACCGACATCGAAATGCCCGAGATGACGGGGCTCGAGCTCGCCGCGCGCCTGAAAGGGCGCTCCCCGTCGAAGGTGATCGTGGTGACGACGTTCGCGCGGCCGGGGTACCTGCGCCGAGCCATTGATGCGGGCGCGCTCGGCTACCTCCTGAAAGACAGCCCCGCGCGCGAACTGGCGGATGCGGTTCGGCGCGTGCATGCGGGACATCGCGTGATCAACTCCGATCTCGCCGCCGAAGCGCTGAGTGAGCCGGATCCGCTCACGGATCGCGAGCGGCAGGTGCTGCGACTTGCGGGCGACGGGGCCACGAGCGAGGAGATCGCGAAGCGCCTGGGGCTGTCGGATGGCACCGTACGCAATTACCTTTCGGAAGCCATTGGCAAGCTCGGTGCCGGCAATCGCGTGGAAGCCTCGCGCATCGCGCGCTCGAAGGGCTGGCTCTAGAGTGCCCCACATCGCGCGCTGCTGCTGCCGCCGCCGAGTCGGAGGCGTCGGTGGGCTGGCACACGGATTGCTGTACGTCGCCCAATGAAGGCTGTGATCTGTGGCGCCGGCATCGCGGGCCTTGCGTTGGCTGCACGGCTCGGGCAAAGCGGCTGGCAAGTGACTGTGCTGGAGTCCGCGCCGGCGCTCCACAACGAAGGTTATATCGTCGACCTGTTCGGGTCAGGCTTCGAAGCCGCGCGGCGCATGAGCCTGATGCCCGCGTTGCGCCGTGTGAACTACGAGTTCGACGCGATACGCTGGCTCAACGCCAACGGGCGCACGAGCGCCCGTCTGCCTTACCGGATTCCGCTTTCGTTGATGGACGGCAAGCTGATCAGCCTCATGAGAGGCGATCTGCAACGCGCGATCCTGGCGCAACTGCCTTCCACGGTGGAGCTGCGCTTCAACCAATGGGTCGCGCAGGTGCGCGCGCCCGTCGGCGCGGTGGAAGTGCATCTGCAGGGCGGGGACATCGAGCGCGGCGACGTGGTGATCGGCGCGGACGGTATCCATTCGCGGGTGCGCGACCTGGTGTTCGGCGATGGCGCTTCATGGTCGCGCTTCCTTGGCTTTCATACGGCGGCCTTCGTCATGGATGCGCCAGAGCTCGACGAGGAGCTCGAGAACGAGCTGCACATCGTCTCGGTGCCGGGCCGTCAGGTCATGCTGTATCCATTGCGGAACGGCCAGGTCGGCACGACGTTCGTGCACCGCGCGGCGCAGGGTGTGCCGCCGCGCTCGCCGCACGAGGCGCTCAGCGAAGCGTTCGGCGACCTCAACTGGCACGTGCCTTTCGTGCTCGAGCAGGCGCGCTCGCTGCCGGTGGCGTACGAGCAAGTGGGGCAAGTGGTTATTGCGCACTGGACGCGCGGGCGTATCGCCTTGCTGGGCGATGCCTGCCAGGCGGTGACGCTGTTGCCGGGGCAGGGCGCCTCGCTGTCGCTCGCGGCCGCGTTCGTGCTTGGCGAAGAGCTCACGCGCACCGAAGACGTGAAGCTCGCTCTGCGCCGCTATGAGCACCGCGTGCGGCCGCAGCTCATCCAAATGCGCCGCGCGGGCAGAAGAACCGTCGACTGGCTCGTTCCCTCGACATCCACGCGCCTCATTGCGCGAAACGCCCTGCTACGGCTCGCGAGCCGCCCGGGGCTTGCGCGGCTGCTGCGGCCCGTCGTCGTCGCGGCTCACGAGGACGTGCTGAGCCCCGGCGTCGAAAAAGCGATCAGAGTGCCGAACGGAAGCAGCGCGCGCTGATTCGCAAGTCAGCACTGCGTCTGCAGCGCTGCGTTGACGGATTGTTCGCTGGCTTTGTCCGTGATCGTGCCAGCCTGATACGAGATGGTTGGCGGCGACAGCACGTCGGCCTCGCTCGTGGCGTTGTCGTACTGAACCCAGCAGTCGGCGGTCTTCGCGCCGTTCAGCGTAAATCGGTTGCCGGCGCCGTTCGGCGTGAAGCCATCGGTCTTCGGCAACAGCCTGCCGATGCTGGCCGCATCCGGATAGCCGTTGAGAAAGGTGACCCTCTGGCCCTGAATGACGAGGGTCTGGTTGTTCACGCAGGACTCGGCCTGGCACACCGCGTGTGCCGTGAGCGCCGCGCTCTTCAGCATGCCGCCCATGTTCTTCACGGCGGCGACGCGCTCGTTCATCTCGTATCCGCGGTAGCGGGGCACCGCCACGGCGGCCACCATGCCGACCACGACGATGACGATCACCAGCTCCACTCGCGTGAAACCGACCTGAGCCCTGAGCGCCATACCTTTTCTTCTCCGCGGCCGCGGCCGCTTTGGTTGTGAGTATCATTTTCGACAAACGCAAGCGGAGGCTTCAGAGACGCGCGTCATCGCTGTGACAGATCGCGACCGGCTGTTTGCTCCATCTGTGAGGAGGATCACAGCGCGGCCAGGGAAGCGCGCCGTTCGGAACACCCGCGGGACAACGCCGTTGCTCCGGGAGCGGCGGCAATCTGCGGGGATTTCCCATGCTCATCAAAGCAAAGGATCTGAACTCCTGGAGCGTAGCGGCGAGCGACGCACCCGCCGGGGAGCTCAAGGACACGTACTTCGACGACCAGCGCTGGGGCATTCGCTATCTGGTGGTGGATACACGCGCCTGGGTGCGCGGGCGAGAGGTGCTGATTTCTCCGCTGGCCGTCACCCATCTGGACTTCGAGCGGCGGCGCATCGACCTCGCGGTCACGCAGAAGCAGGTCGATGAAAGCCCTTCGATCGACACCGCGCAGCCCGTCTCGCGCATGATGGAAGCGCAGCTGAACCGCTATTACGGGTACCCGGATTACTGGAACTTCGGCCCGAACGCGCCCCTCTGGGGTTGGGGCAATGCTCCTGTGATGCCGCCGCCGGGAGCGATTCCGCCCACGCCCGCGGATAGCGGCGACCCGGGCACACATCTGCGCAGCTCTCGGGAAGTGATCGGTTATCACATCAGGGCGCGTGACGACACGTTCGGTCACGTGGAAGACATGCTGATCGATCCGGAGAGCTGGGCGATCCGCTATCTGCTGGTCGACACGCGCAACTGGTGGCCGGGCCCGCCAGTTCTGGTCGGCGTGGAGTGGGCGAGTGAAATCGACTGGGCATCGCGCACGCTCGCGATCGACATGGAAGCCGAGCGCATCAAGGGCTGCCCGCCGTACGACCCGACCGCACCGGTGTCACGCCAGTATGAAGTGGACCTGCACCATCATTACGGGCGCACCGGCTATTGGCGCCAGTAGGGTGACTCCAGCACAATCGGGGCATGAAACCCCGATTGATGCTGTCGATTGTTCTCGTTGCCGCCGCCGCCCCCGTCATGGCCGCGGATTTTCGCGCGCTTGATTTCAACGCCTCCTGCGCTGACGTCGCTGCAAAGGAAACCGCGCTCGGCTCGAAACCGTACACCGAACAACTTCCCTCCGGCTTCCAGTACGCCTTCCTCAACCGGGAAATGGACCGCGATGTGATCGTCGGTTACGCCTGCCGTGAGGGCCACTTCTTTCGCGGCGCTTACATCTTCATGGTGAAGGACGAGGCGGACGCCACCCGGCTCTACAACGCGCTGAAGCGGCGCGTGACGAAGGAGCGAGGCAAACCGTCCTACGATTTCGCCTCCGCCGAATATCGCAACAAGATGGAATCGATCGGCGCCACGCTCGATCCCGTGGATACGCAAGTGGCGTTCTGGAACAACGGCCACTCGGAGGCGCATGCCTCGGTCGCCGCGCCATCCGGCACGCGCGGGTGGCGAGTGAGCCTCAGCTACACGGCGGAAGGCGCGGACGAGTGATCAGGCGCCCGCGTTTCAGTTAGCCAGGTGGTCAGTTAGCCAGCGGTCGGCTGGCTCAGGCCGCGCGCCCGCCGCGGCAGCCGTACAGTGAATCGCGTGCGTTCTCCGGGATTCGAGGTGACGTCGACCCGACCCTCGTGCGCGACCACGAGCTCCTTCACGATGTAGAGCCCGAGCCCCAGGCCATCACTGCGCCGGCCCGGCCCCGAGCGGCTGCGAAACGGATCGAACAGGTGCGGCAGCAGCTCCGCCGGAACGTTGCCCACGTTGGAGACGACCATTTCGACCCACTCCGGATCCCGCCCGTCGAGCTCCACGCGCACGGCTTCCGCCGGGTCCCCGTACTGGAGCGCGTTCGAGATCAGGTTCGACGCGACCTGAGCGAGCCTTCCACCATCCCACTCGCCACTGAACTCGCTGCCCTGCTGACGCACCTCGAGGGCGCGGCCCGGCCGGGCCGCCTGGCTTTCGCGCACCACGCGGCCGACGACGCCGGCCAGATCCAGCGGCTCGCGCACGATCTGGATGCCACCCGCGAGACGGCCGCGCGCGAGGTCGAGCAGATCCTCGATCATGCGGCTCATGCGGTTACCGCTGGAGACGATGCGAGCGGCGGCCTGCTGCACCTTCTCTTCCGTGGAAACCCGGTGGATGCCGTGCGCGGAAAGCATCATCGCGTGCAGGGGATTGCGCAGGTCGTGGCCGAGCACGGCGATGAACATCTCGTTGAGCCGCAGCGTCTCCGTGCGCTCCTGCAACTCGCGCGCAAGCTGCTGCTTCTGGCGATGGAGCTGGAAGAAGATATCCGCCTTGCCGCGAAGCATGTGCGGATCGATGGGCTTGTACAGGAAGTCGACCGCGCCGGATTCGTAGCCGCGGAACATGCGCAGCTGATCGCGCATGCCCGCGGTCACGAAGATGATCGGCACGTGCCGCGTGCGCTCGGTGCCGCGCATGATCTCGGCGAGCTGGAAGCCATCCATTTCCGGCATCTGCACGTCGAGCAGCGCGAGCGCCATATCGTGCCGAAGCAGCAGGTCGAGCGCGTCGGGGCCGGAGCGCGCCGTGTGAATCTCCACGTTCTGCGTGCGCAGCAGGGCGGTGAGCGCGATCAGATTCTCCTCGACGTCGTCGACGACGAGGCAGTGGACCACATCGGGGGAGGGAGGTTGGTAGCGCGAGCTCATGTCACATCCCGCTTGCGGTAGATGCGATCCTCCCGCACGAGTTCCTCGAAAGCCTCGGCGTGCTGGGAAAAGCGCAACGATTCCTTCGCACCGATGCCCAGGAAGCCCTTGCGCACGAGCGCTTCGCGGAAGAGGCCGATCGCACGGTCCTGCAGCTCGCGATCGAAATAGATGAGCACGTTCCGGCAGGAGACCAGGTGCACCTCCGCAAAGACGCTGTCCGTTGCGAGGCTGTGATCGGAGAACACGATGTGCTGTCGGAGCGATTTATCGAGCATGACGCCGCCGTAGGCCGCCGTGTAGTAATCGGAAAGAGACGAGCGCGCACCGGATTTTCGGTGGTTTTCGGTAAAGCCCGCTACTCGGGAGAGATCGTAGATTCCAGCCTGCGCTTTCTGCAACGAGTTCGGATTGATGTCCGTTGCGTAGATGAGCGTGCGCGACAGCAGGCCCTCCTCTCGCAAGAGAATGGCCAGCGAATAAACCTCCTCGCCCGTGCTGCAGCCGGCAACCCAGACCTTGAGCGACGGGTAGGTGCGCAGGATGGGCACCACGTGTTCGCGTAGCGAGCGGAAGTACGAGGGGTCGCGAAACATCTCGCTCACCGGCACGGTGAGAAAGTCGAGCAGCTGCGGGAACATCGTCGGCGTGCGCAGCACCTTGTCCTGGAGCTGAGACAGGGTGGGGCAATCGAAATGTGCCAGGGCGGCCGTCAGGCGCCGTTTCAGCGAAGCGCGCGCGTACTGCCGGAAGTCATAGTGATACTTCAGGTAGATCGCTTCGATCAGGAGCGGCAACTCGATGTCGAAATCGTGCGTGCGCGGGGTCACGGCGCTAGCGGGGCATCCAGACTCGCACCAGCGAGAGGAGCTTCTCCACGTCGAGGGGTTTCGCGATGTAGTCGTTCGCGCCGGCCGCCAGGCATTTCTCCTGGTCGTCCTTGCGGGCCTTGGCGGTGAGCGCAATGATCGGCAGCTTCTCGAAGGCGGGCCGTTGGCGGATCTCCTGCATGGCGGTGAGGCCGTCCATCTCCGGCATCATGATGTCCATCAGCACGAGATCGATCGCGGCGTCCGGGGAGCCCTGGCTGCGATCGAGCGCGGCGAGCGCCTCACGGCCGTTGCGCGCGATCTCCACGTGCACGCCCTTGGGCTCGAGCAGGCTCGACAGCGCGAAGATGTTGCGCGCGTCGTCTTCGACCACCAGGATGCGCCGCCCGTCGAGCAGCGCCTCGCGATTGCGCGCCTCGCGCAGCATGCGCTGGCGCTCGGCGGGCAGGCTCGACTCCACCTGGTGCAGGAACAGGGTGACCTCGTCGAGCAGACGC
>JBDZVF010000039.1:0-22117 GCA_040255575.1 Pseudomonadota bacterium
CCGAACGATGCGCCTCGGTCAGCGCCACGGGCTCCGGCCCGGCGCGCACGACGGCTGAGGTGCTGCAGACGAGCTGTGGAATGGGGAACGCGGACTCGACACGCCATCCCGCCCGGAACTCGGGCGCCACGCCGACGAAGTACACGGACTCTCCGCCGTTGATGAGAACCTCGAGCTGGGGCATCGCGCCGCCGTCGGTGGCACTGATGGCGGCGAAGGGTGCGACCTGGGGCGGGTAACGGCCTGCATTACCCTGTATCACAGCAAACGAGGCGTGCTTCGTAGTCAGTGAGGACCAGATCGGATTGTCGAGAAGGTGTGCCGTCATGTCGCTGACGGAAACTATCAAAGCGCGGCGATCTCTGCAGGCTCATCGCGTGCCCAGGTACTGCCTCCATCCGCCGAGCTCGGTGATGTCTCGCGCGCCCTCTATCGCGTGCGCTTCACAGAGAAAGCCGCTCACCTGTTGTCCGTCTTCGAGATCAACTTTGCCGACGCCGAGCGGCGCGGGAATACCCGCCACGAAGCTGCCAAATTGTTCCGCGGGGACGGACCACACTTCTACGTCCACAGACGCCCCACCTGCAGGGACGCGCACCAGCCCTGGCCGGAACGGTGGGCCACCCGGCAACGCGTAGAACTTGTACGACGCGATGGTGCGTGTTCGTCGCAGGAAGGTCGCGCCGCGACTCACGAGTTGATGATTGAGCGGCAGCCCTTCCATGTGCGCACCACATACGGCAAGCGGGATGGATGCGCCACTCGTCGGGCCGCGTTGGGACGCAGTGGCCCGCGCAAGCGCGACAGGTCTTTCTGCCGCAGCGGGCAAAGCGGTTCCGAGTGCGCCAGCGTGCTCCACGCTGACGCGATGAAAGCGATCCGCAAGGCGCAGCAGCGCTTCATCCGTCCAGGCCGGGCCCAGCAGCGTGATGCCGAACGGCAGGCCGTCGTCACGAAAGCCCGCCGGCACGGCCACGCCCGCAAGGTCGAGGAAGTTCACGAAGTTCGTGTAATAGCCGAGATGGCTGTTGAGGCGGATCGGATCCCACTCCACATCGGCGATCTTGTAGATCGTGCCCGTGGTGGGCGTGACGAGCACGTCGATATCGCTCCACGTTTCCTCGGCGGCACGCCGTGCATCCGCGAGCCGATGGATACTGCGGAAGGCGTCCGCCGCTGTCAGCGCGTCGCTGGCGAGGATCAATTGCCGGGTAACGGGATGAACAGACGCCGGATTGCGCTCGATGAACTCGCCCACGGCCGTGTAACGCTCTGCGATCCATGCGCCGTCGTAGAGCAGCCGCGCTGCCGTCCGGAACGGCGTGAAGTCGATGTCGACCGATCGTCCACCAAGTTGCTCGAGTCGCTTTACGCTCTCGAAGAACAAGCGCGCGTACTCGGGATCGTCGAAGAACTCCAGCTGATCCGCCCGCGGGATGCCGAAGCGGAACTCACCCGCGGTGAGGTTCGGCAGCTCGGGCGCAGCCGCCGGCCTGCGCGAGTACGCGTCCGCGTGGTCGTACCCTTCAGCCACAGCACACGCGCGCGCGGCGTCGTCACACGTCAACGCGAAAATGGAAACGCAATCGATCGAACGGCACGCCGGGACCACTCCGCTCGTGCTCAGGCGGCCGCACGTGGGCTTGAGCCCCACGATGTTGTTGAATGCCGCCGGCACGCGTCCCGAGCCGGCCGTGTCCGTGCCCAGCGCGAAGCTCACGAGACCCGTGGCCACCGCGACGGCAGAACCCGAGCTGGAGCCGCCCGACACGTACTCGTCGTGGATGCTGTTCCGGCAGGCCCCGTAAGGAGAGCGCGTGCCAACGAGCCCGGTCGCGAACTGATCGAGATTCGTCTTGCCGATGGGGATGGCTCCCGCATCGATCAGCCGCTGGACCACGTGCGCCGACGCGCGGGGCATGTATGCATAGTCAGGGCACGCGGCCGTGGTGACGACACCATCGAGATCGATGTTGTCCTTGATGGCGAATGGCACGCCATACAGGGGGAGCGATTCTGGCGAACGCGACTCCAACGCGCGGGCGTAGCCCAATACCCGCTCCGGTGGCAGCAATGAGATCCAGACGTGGCGGTCGGGGGCCACAGCAACACGATCGAGCACGTGCTGCATCACTGTGGTGACGCTGAATCGGCGCGACCGGTAGCCGTCGAGCAGTTCCCCAATGGATAAGGTTGCTGGCAAGGTCATGACAGCTGTACGAAGCGCAGTTCGCTTTGGTTGCGCTGGATCACCGGAGTGGCCTCAGCACCAGCACGGTCTCACCGGCGAACACTGTTCGACCGCGCACACACCGGACCTCGACCACCTCGACGGCTTGCTCGGCGACAATGGGGACTTCCATCTTCATCGCCTCGACCACCACCAGTGTGTCGCCAGCCCCGAGTCGCGCGCCGGCACTGACGGTGACCTGCCAGATGCTTCCCGTAACAGGCGAATCCACCGGAATACACCCATCCGGCACCTGGCCATTTTCGGGTGGCGCGCCGTTCGCTGCAGGCTCCGCCTCCACCACAGCCGCGCCGGATAGCCTCCAGCGTTCCCGCTCCGCCTCGAACGCGTGCTGCTGCCGTTCTTTGAACGCGGCGATCGAGGCCGCATTCCCAGCGAGGAATCGTCGCTGCTCGGCGAGTTTCAGCGTCGTCTTCTCCACCCGTAATGTGAAGCGGCCTTGCGGGAAGTCTTCCCGAATCTTCAGCAGCGCTTCAGCGCTTACCGGGTAGAAGCGAATCTGGTCGAAGAATCGCAGCAGCCATTGCTTGCCGTCGGTGAAGTCAGCCGTCTGGCGATAGCGATTCCACATCTGCACCGTGCGACCGACCAGTTGATAGCCCCCCGGCCCTTCCATGCCGTACACGCACAGATAAGCGCCGCCAATGCCCACGGCGTTCTCGGGCGTCCAGGTGCGAGCCGGGTTGTACTTCGTGGTCACGAGCCGGTGGCGTGGATCGAGCGGTGTGGCGACGGGCGCGCCGAGATACACGTCGCCGAGGCCCATCACGAGATAGCTCGCATCGAACACGATGCGCTTCACGTCCTCGATCGAATCGAGCCCGTTGATGCGACGGATGAACTCGATGTTGCTCGGGCACCAGGGCGCATCCGCGCGCACCGATTGCGTGTACTTTTCGATCGCGAGCCGCGTGGCGGGGTCGTCCCACGATAGCGGCAGATGCACGATGCGGCTCGGCACTTCGAGATCCTCGAGCGCCGGCAGTCGAGCCTGCGTGTTGAGCACGAGTTCCAGCAGCCTGGCTTGCGACATCGCGCGCGAATCGTAGTGAACCTGCAGCGAGCGGATGCCCGGCGTGAGATCGATGATGGCCGCCAGGCGCTGTGCCTCGAGTGCCTGCATGAGAGCATGCACACGGAATCGCAGCTCGAGATCGAGCACCGGCGGACCGAACTCGATGAGAATGTAGTCCTCGCCGGACTGACGTACGCAGATCGCATCGTTGCCGCTGCCTGCGGCATGCAACACGGATGAGGGGGCGCGCTCCGTCTGGAGCGGTGCGCACGCGTCCCGCACCGTATCGACATCGTCCTCTGCCGCGTCTCCATGGCCTGCGATCACGCCATGAGGCAGCTCGAGCCCGGTGATCAGCTCGTCCTGCACCTGCCGGCGCGTTACCGCGGCCTCCACACTGATGCAGTAGAAGCGGATGCGATCGCCGGGTCGAAGCTGACCCAGCTTCCACAGATCCGAGAGTGCCACGATGGCCGGGCACACGAACCCGCCCAGGCTCGGACCATCGGGGCCGAGAATCACGGGCATATCGCCGGTGTAGTCGACCGCTCCCACGGCATACGCATTGTCGTGAACGTTGGAGGGATGCAGCCCGGCCTCGCCGCCGTCCGTGCGCGCCCACTCGGGCTTCGGGCCGATGAGGCGCACACCGGTGCGGCTCGAGTTGTAATGCACTTCCCACTCGGCGTCGTAGAAGGCGCGAAGATCCTTTTCGGTGAAAAAATCCGGCGCGCCGTGCGGACCCAGCGTCACCGCAATCTTCCAGCGATTGCCGTACTTCGGGATCAGCGCGGCCGGCGCAGGAGCGGAAGGCTCGGGCGCTTCGTCGGACTGCAGGAAACGGCGCATGACATCAGGATCCGACAGCCGCAACACATCGCCCGTGCGCAGCGCGCGGCCCACGTGGCCACCGAACTGACCGAGCGTGAATGTCGCCTTGCTGCCGAGATACGGGGGCACGACGAATCCGCCCTTCACGGCGAGGTAGGTGCGGTGGCCCGCGCCCTGAATGGAGCCCAGCGATAACACCGCGCCGGCCGGCACGTTTACGGGATGCCAGTAGGGGACGGGCGCTCCATCGAGCGTGGCTGTCATCTGCGCACCGGCGAGCGCGATAAGGGTCTCCATGCCGAACTTCAGCGACGGGCCGGTGCCCGTGAGCTCGAGAGCCGCGTGCCACTCGCGATTGCCGACGATGCGATTGGCGAGCCGGAAAGCGAGCGCGTCCATCGGGCCAGACGGTGGCACGCCGACATTCCAGTAACCGAGACGTCCCGGATACTCCTGCACGGTCGAATGGGTGCCGGGCTTCAGCACCTCGACGGACCGGGCCGGGATCTCGAACGTCGACAGGAACCGTGTGTACACCTGACCCGAACGGAAATCATCGGTGGCCAGAATGGCGCGCAGATAGTCGAGATTCGTTTCGACGCCGTAGATGTCGGTTTCCGCCAGCGCCTTTTGCAGGTTCGCCAGGGCGAGATCGCGCGTCTCGCCGTGCGTGATGATCTTCGCGAGCATCGGATCGTAGAACGACGATACCTCCGTTCCCGACTCCACCCAGCCGTCCACCCGAACGCCGCTGGGCATCTGAACGTGCGAGAGCATGCCGCTCGAGGGCCGAAAGTTGCGCGCGGGATCCTCTGCGTACAGTCGCGCCTGGAGCGAATGCCCCTTGGGGTCGTATCGCCAGTTCGCGATGTCCGGTGGTTCGCCGGCGGCTGCGCGGACCATCCACTCGACCAGATCCACGCCGGTGACTTCCTCGGTGACGCCGTGCTCCACCTGCAGGCGCGTATTCACTTCGAGGAAGTAGAACTCGCCCCTCTGCACGTCGTACACGAACTCGACCGTGCCGGCGGAGCGATAACCCACAGCACGGCCGAGCTTTACGGCCGCATCGAGCAACCGTGCGCGCGTTTCCGGCGCAAGGCCCGGCGCCGGTGTCTCTTCGATCACCTTCTGATTGCGCCGTTGTGTCGAGCAATCGCGTTCGCCCAGCGCAATGACGTTGCCCGCGCCATCACCGAAGAGCTGCACTTCGATGTGGCGTGCCCGCTCGATGTACTTCTCGAGGAAGAGGCCGCCGTCGCTGAAGTTGTTCTTCGCGAGACGGCCGACCGTTGCGTAAGCGGTATCGAGCTCAGCGAGGTCATGGCAAAGCTGCATACCGATACCGCCACCGCCGGCCGTGCTCTTGAGCATCACGGGGAAGCCGATACGCTGCGCTTCCGAGCGCGCCTGCTCGATGTCCGCCAGCAGTTCGCTTCCGGGCAGGAGTGGCAGGCCTTGTTCTCGCGCGAGTGCTCGTGCGTGGTGCTTGAGCCCGAAGTCGCGCATCTGCGCAGGCGTCGGGCCGATGAACACGAGGTCATGCGCCTCGCAGGCTTCCGCGAACGATGCGTTCTCGCTCAGAAAGCCGTAGCCGGGGTGGATCGCTTTTGCACCCGTGGCGAGCGCGGCGTCGATCAGCTTGTCCGGCCTCAGGTAGCTGTCCGCCGGGGCGGAACTGCCGAGCGCAATGGCCTCATCGGCCAGGCGCACGTGCAGTGAATAGCGATCCACGTCCGAGTAGACGGCGACGGACGCAATCCCCATCCGCCGAAGAGTGCGAATGATCCGGCACGCGATCGTGCCGCGATTCGCAATGAGCACCTTGTCGAACATCCCCGCGAGTCTCCGAATGGCGCGGGCCGGGTCGTCCCGGCATGGTCACGAGGATCCGCGGGTCGTCCCGCGAATGGAATTTCAGGCGCCAAAGCCTATCAGCTTCAGTCCGGTCCCCACACCATTACCCTGACGGGCGTCGGGTTGAAAGCGTTGCAAGGATTATTGAGCTGCGGGCAATTCGAGATTAGAACGATCACGTCCATCTCCGCGCGCATCTCCACGTAACGGCCCGCCGCCGAGACACCGTCTGCGAACGTGAGCTTGCCCGTTGGGGTCACTGGCACGTTCATGAAGAAATTGATGTTCGACGGCAGGTCGCGCTTGGTCAAACCGCAGCCCGACCGTGTCAGCGCAAGCAGGAAGTTGTCACGGCAGCTGTGCATGTGCCGCTTCTCGAGCGCATAGCGAACCGTGTTGCTCTCGGCGGAGCAGGCGCCGCCCAGCGTGTCATGGCGGCCGCAGGTGTCCGCCGTGATCGTGAGCATCACGTTACCGTCGTTCGACAGCAGCTGCGTTCCCGTAGTCAGGTAGAGCCGCCCTTGCGCGCGCACCGTGTCGGCGGCGCTGTAACGCTCTTCGCTGTTTGCGGCGTTGAAGAACAGCGTATCCACCGCCTGATTGCCTTCGACATCGAGGATGCGGAAGGTCTGGCCGCGACACACCACGCCCATCCAGGGTTCACCGGCGGGAATGAGCTCGTTGAGCAATGCCTGCGCGGGATCGCGCGGGCTTTCGATCAATGTGGTCGCGAAGGGTTCGTCCCTGCAAGCCGCATCAGGCATAGAGCATCTCCGTGTTGCGAAAGCCGCGCGCATTTTCCGGGCATTTCGTGCGGCAGAGATCGTCCGCGGTCGCCGGATCACTCCTGAACGCGCTGATGTGCACGGGGCGCGGCCTGTAATCGAGAGCAAGGTCCAGCGGATGCTGGCACGTCGCGAGCACTACCAGCGTGTTCATCTCGAATCGCAGGTCCACATAGCTGCCTGCTTTCGAAGCGTCCGGGTGAAAGCGCAGGTCGCCGGTGTCATCTGGCGTTACCTTGCTGAAGAAGTTGACGTTCGACACGAGGTCGCGCTTGCCGAGCCCATACTTCCCGAGCTCGTTCAGCAGGCTGTCGTAGCCGTTCTTGTAGTAATCGTTCCGCTGTTCCTGAAAGCGCGTCTTGCCGAAGCGCGCCGCGACCATCGCCGCGTTGGAGACACCGCAGAACGTGTCGTGCCATCCGCATGTGTCTTCGGTAATGGAGCAGAGGATGCGGCCCATGTCGGAGTAACACACATGGCCTTTCGTGAGGAACGCGGTGTGTTGCGCCTTCAGCGTGTCGGCCATGTTGTAGCGCTCGAGTTTCTCTTCGTAGTTGTAGAAGAGCGCCGACACGTTCGCGCCGCCCTCGAGGTCGGTGAGCCGCAGCTTCACGCCACGACGAAGCACACCAGACCAGTGCGCACCGTCGTGCAGGTGCTCTTCCCAGATCGCCGCGCTCATGCGCTTCGCCTCTCGATGTGAACTACTGTGGAGCGAGCGGTGTGCAAAGGCTGTACCAGCGCACTCAAACGGCTCTCATCGCTGAATCCGCGTATTTCAGCGCAGTCTCATCCTGCTGGTTGCGCACAGAAGTAGAGCGTTCGCGCGAGCAAGTGCCTCGCAACGGTGCACGAACCGACGGATTCAGTGCCTGCGGAGGCGCAAATAGCGAGGCATGCGCTTTGCATCCTCGTTCGGGCAATGTGCGTCTAGGGTTCCGGCTTCACTTCGCGTGAGGCGGCTGGTCCGAGAGAGGCAGTCCCGCGAGCGTCATGACGATTCGCGGGATACACGGCGGGACAAAAGCCCGGGAGATTGGTGAGGCGCACGCGCGCCATGGGCCGTCTCCGGCGTGCGCGAGCCTCGATAAGAAACGGCCCCACTGCGTGGAGAGCTCGAATGCGCGCACCGCTCAAACGTCTCATCGGTTCACTGCTGCTCGTCGTCTGTACCGCGATCGCCGCGATCCAACCTGCGTCCGCCTCGGATACGAGGAAGACCTTCAAGGTCGCCTGGAGCATCTATGTGGGCTGGATGCCATGGGACTATGCCGACCAGAGCGGCATCCTGAAGAAATGGGCCGACAAGTACGGCATCGAGATCAAGCTCACCCAGATCAACGACTACGTCGAATCCATCAATCAGTACACGGCCGGCGGCTTCGATGCCTGCGTGATGACGAACATGGACATGCTGACCATCCCGGCGGCGGGCGGCGTGGACTCCACCGCGCTGATCGTTGGCGACTATTCGAACGGCAATGATGGTGTGGTGCTGAAGGGTGCGGGCAGGAAGCTCGCCGACATCAAGGGGCAGTCCGTGAATCTCGTCGAGCTGTCGGTGTCGCACTACCTGCTGGCACGCGGCCTCGACACGGTCGGCCTGAAGGAACGCGACATCAAAGTGGTGAATACTTCGGACGCGGACATTGTCGGCGCCTTCGGCGCGAAGGACTCGACCGCCATCGTCACATGGAAGCCGCAACTCGCTGAAGTGACGAAAACGCCGAACACCACGCTGGTGTTCGACTCCAGCAAGATCCCCGGCGAGATTCTCGACCTGATGGTGGTGAACAGCGCGACCCTGAAGGCGAACCCGAGCTTCGGCAAGGCACTTGTCGGCGCCTGGTACGAAACGATGAAGGTGATGTTCGGCAACGACGCGAACGCCGCTGCGGCACTCGCGCACATGGCGAAGGCATCTGGCACTGACATCGCGGGCTTCAAGAGCCAGCTCGCCACGACCAAGATGTACACGACGCCGCAGGAAGCCTACGCGTTCATGATGAGCCCGGCGCCGCAGAAGACGATGGATCTGGTGCGCACGTTCTCCTTCACGCACGGCCTCCTTGGCCAGGGCGCGAAGTCCGCGGACGAAGTGGGCATCCTGCTGGCCGACGGCAAGGCGCTCGGGGACGGGAAGGCTCCGAAGATGCGCTTCGATGCGAGCTACACGAAGCTCGCGGTCGACGGCAAGCTCTGAAGAAGACGCGACGCCACGCAACCCATGCGCCGCCTGGTCAATCGAGTTCCTGCACGAGGCAGCGCGTGGATGCTGGGCGCGCTACCGTTCATCATTCTCTTATTCGTCTACGTGATCGCATCGAACCTGCGGTTCGCGGCCAATCCGGACGACAAGCTGCTGCCGACGCCATCCGCGATCGGGCAAACGCTGAAGGTATACGCAGCTGAGGAAGACCGGCGCAGCGGCGATGTTCTGCTGTGGCTCGACACGTGGGCGAGCCTGCAACGCATCGGGCTGGCCCTCGCGATCAGCGCGGCGATCGGCGTCGTGTTCGGGATCGCGACGGGCGTGATCCCGCTGGTTCGCGCGACGCTCTCGCCGTTCGTCGCGGCGCTCTCGATGATTCCGCCGCTGGCGATCCTTCCCATCCTGTTCATCGTGATGGGGCTGGGGGAGGTCGCGAAGATCACGCTCATTGTTATCGGGGTGACGCCGGTGATCATTCGCGATCTCGCGCTGCGCGCGGCGGAGTTGCCGCGGGAGCAGCTCATCAAGGCGCAAACGCTCGGCGCTTCCACATGGCAGCTCATCGTGCGCGTGGTGTTGCCGCAGATCTGGCCGCGGCTGATCGATTCGCTGCGGCTCACGCTCGGGTCGGCGTGGTTGTTCCTCATCGCGGCCGAGGCCATCGCCTCGACGGAAGGGCTCGGTTATCGCATTTTCCTCGTGAGGCGCTATCTCGCCATGGACGTGATCCTTCCCTATGTGGTGTGGATCACCGCGCTCGCGTTTGCGATGGACTGGCTTCTCAAGTGGATTCGCTCACGCGCCTGTCCCTGGGCGGAGATGGTGCGCTGACCATGGCCAGGGTCACAGCGAAGAATCTGTGGAAGACGTACGACGATCATGTCGTGCTCGAGAACGTCAACCTCGATGTCGACGATCATGAGTTCGTCACGATCGTGGGCGCGTCGGGCTGCGGCAAGACGACGTTCCTGAAGATGCTGCTCGGGATAGAGACGCCCTCGAAGGGCCAGCTCCTCATCGACGGGAAGCCGATCGTGCCCGAGCCGGATGCGGACCGCGGGATCGTGTTCCAGCGCTATTCGCTGTTTCCGCACCTCACGGTGCTGCAGAACGTGCTTCTTGGTCTCGAGTTCGAGCGTTCACGGCTGCTTGGCAAGCTCTTTGGCGCGGGGAGGCGCAACGCGGTCGCGAAGGCGAATGGGTTGCTGGAGTCAATCGGCCTTGCGTCATCGCGCGACAAATACCCGGCCCAGCTGTCGGGCGGCATGCAGCAGCGCTTGTCGATCGCACAATCCGTGATTCGCCGGCCGAAGATCCTGCTGCTCGATGAGCCGTTCGGCGCGCTCGACCCGGGCATCACGCTCGACCTGCACAAGCTCATCCTCGATCTGTGGGCCGCGAACGAGATGTCGATCTTCATGATCACGCACGACATCAGGGAGAGCTTCCAGCTCGGCACGCGGCTCCTGGTGTTCGACAAGGTCCGCCACGATCCCCATGCGCCCGAGGCCTACGGCGCCCGCATCACTTACGATCTGCGATTGAAGACGCACGCGGAACGCGCAGCCTTCGCAAGCGCAACGCCCGACGCCATACCCGCGTAGAAACGCGAAACGCGGCTGCCGAAGGTCGGGCCGGAACTAAAATGGAGCTTGCTTTCTAGCGCAGCAGCTTCTTCACGTTCTCCGGCGGGCGGCCGAGGATGGCTTCGTTGCCCTTGATGACGATGGGGCGCTCGATCAGCACGGGGTGCTTCACCATCGCATCGATCCATTGCGCGGCGCTGAGTGTCTTGCCGGCGTACTCGGATTTGTAGATGTCCTCGCCCTTGCGCACGAGCTGCTCGGGCTCGATACCGAGCTTCGCGACGATCGCCTTCAGCTCGGCGGCCGTCGGCGGCGTCTTCAGGTACTCGACGATGTGCGGCGTGGCGCCGGATTGTTCCAGCAACGCCAGCGTTTCGCGGCTCTTGCTGCAACGTGGATTGTGATAAATGGTGTAGTCGTTCATGCACCGGATCCCAGGGGTTCATGTGAAGCCCCGGCACAGTGCCGGGGAAATTTCCGCAGCGCCGGTCCGGTCTCGTCCGAAGGTCAGCCATGCACGTGCCCGGCGGCGCGGGCGGCGGAAGTGGGAGGCTAACATTGCCGGCAATCAGAATCCTCATCGCCTCATTCCTGGCGGTTTTTCTCGGAGTGCTACTCATGACCGGCAATACAGCAACCGCGGCTACGCAAGACAAGATCATCGTTTCAGGGGCTTCCGGCCAGCTCGGCACCCTCGTGGTCAAGGGGCTGCTCGGCAAGGGGGTGCCGGCGAAGAACCTCATTCTCGTGAGCCGCAATACGCAGGCGCTCGAGGAGTATGCGAAGCAAGGCGCCACCGTGCGCTTCGGCGATTTCGAGAAGCCTGAATCGCTGGCCGCGGCTTTCGCCGGCGGCACTCGCATGCTGCTCATCAGTGTCGGCTACGGTGGGACGCCGCGTCCCGAGCTGCACCGGCGTGCGATCGAAGCCGCGAAGGCGGCCGGCGTCAGGCAGATCGCTTACACCTCCTGGGTCGCGCTCTCGAAGGGCGATACCACGGGCCTTGGCGTCGACCACTCCGCGACCGAGGAGCTGCTCAAGAAGAGTGGCGTGCCCTACACCTTCCTGCGCAATTCCATCTATCAGGATATTCTCCTCGGCGGCGCCGCGAAGATGGTCGCGGAAGGCAAGGCCACGACCATCCCGAACGAGAACAAGCTCGGCTACGTGACGCGCGCGGACTGCGCAGCCGCTGCCGTGGCCGTGCTCACCACGCCGGGCCACGATAACAAGGCGTATGACATCACCGGCCCCGAGCTGCTCGGCCAGGCGGAGATCGCCGCCGCCGCGAGCGCCGCGACCGGCAAGCCGATCAAGGTCGTCGATCCGGAACCGGGCGCTACGCCGGCCCGGGCATTCGGGACACCGGCAGCCTCGGTCGTGACGGGCGACGTGCAGAAACTCACGGGCCGGGCGCCGACGGGCGTGAAGGCCTTCTTCGAAGCGAACAAGGCTGCCCTGCTCGACGTGAAAACCTGAGCTGCGACTTTCCGCTCCTCAACGCAGGGGAAACCCGTGACCTCACGCCATCACTCGCTGATCTCACGCACCGCCGCCGTGCTCGCCGGCATGGCCTTCATGGCGCAGGCGCCGGAGGCGCTGTCGCAGTCGCAGGCGACAGCGTCGGAATCGGCGAAGGTGGAGGCGTTGATCAAGGATCTCGGCCTGCGTGAATCGGACGCCGCCGCGCGAACCCGCAAGGATTGGCGAGTGCCGAAGAAGATCGTGCTGATCGGCGGCGATCCCGGCACGCGCCGTGCGCGCGATGACTTCGCGAAAATTGCGCCGGGTGCCGAAGTGGTGGCGGTGCCCGATTTCGAGGCCGCCGTCGCGGCCATGCCGAATACCGACATCATCGTCGGGCTCACGATCGATCCAGGCGTGTGTGAGAAGGAGATCACGCAGGCCGGCAAGGCGCTGCGCTATATCATCTCCATGTCGGCCGGCGTCGAGCGTTGTACCGCGAATCCCGATATCAAGAGCCGCGGCATCCTGGTGACGAACCTGCGCGCGATCGACTCCGCCACCATCGGTGAGCACGCCATCGCGCTGGCGCTCGCGCTCGCGCGCGGGTTCGACAAGTTCGTCGTCGACACGAAGGAAGGTCAGTGGCGCCGGCAGAACGGCAGGGGCATGCAGACGCTCGTCGGAAAAACGATGCTCGTGGTCGGCCTGGGGGGCATCGGCACGGAAGTCGCGAGCCGCGCGCACGGGCTCGGCATGAAGGTCACCGCCACTCGCAACAGCGGACGCACGGGGCCGGATTACGTGAGTTACGTGGGGTTGCCGTCGGAGCTGATGACGCTCGCGAAGGATGCGGATGTCATCGTGAACACCGCGCCGCTCACCACCGAGACCACAGGGCTCTTCGATGCGAAGTTTTTCGCGACGCTGAAGCCGACCGCGTATTTCATCAACGTGGCACGCGGTGGCAGCGTGGTGACTGTGGACTTGCAGAAGGCACTGGAAGAGGGACGCCTCGCGGGCGCGGGACTGGATGTCGTCGATCCGGAGCCGCTGCCCCCGGATCACCCGCTCTGGAAGGCGCCGAACCTGATCATCACGCCGCACATCTCGTCGCTGGCGGATGTGCAGGGCGAGAGCCGCTGGCTGCTCGCCCGGGAGAATCTGCGGCGCTATGTGGCGGGCGGGAAGATGTTGTCGGAAGTGGACCTCGAGAAAGAATACTGAGGTGCACGCCCGCCGGCCGACGGCCCAGCGGCCAGCCCGGCGCCCCGGGCCTGCTGGTCTCCGCACCCGCGCTGGCTAGCTCCCGCGCTTGGCGCGCGCGAACGCCTCCGCCATCGCGCCATTGCCCGCCGCTACGGCAGGCTTCGCGCCGCCGCCACCGAACCGGTTGAAGTCGCGGCCGCCACTACCGCCCGCTCCACGCGGCGCATTCCCACGCGGAGCGCGATCATCGCGAGACCGACCATCCCGCGCGCCGTTGCGCTCATCCCGGCCTCCTCCGCCACGCTGCTCTGAAGGGCTCGCCTCCAGGCGTCGCGACAGCGCAATGCGCTTGCGCTGCAGATCCACCTCGACCACCCGCACTTTCACGATGTCGCCAGCCTTCACGACATCGCGCGGATCCTTCACATACGTATCCGACAGCGCCGAGATGTGAACGAGCCCGTCCTGGTGCACGCCGATATCCACGAACGCGCCGAACGCGGCGACGTTGCTCACGACACCTTCGAGAATCATCCCGGGCTTGAGGTCTGCGAGGGACTCCACGCCTTCGGCGAACTGCGCGGCCTTGAACTCCGGTCGCGGGTCGCGCCCCGGCTTCTCGAGCTCTTTCAGAATGTCGCGCACGGTGGGCACGCCGAACTGCTCGTCCGTGAACTTCTCCGGCTTGAGCGTACGCAGGAAACTGCCGTCCCCGATGAGCTGTTTCACCTCGCGCCCGCAGCTCTTCACGATGCGCTCGACGACCGGATAGGCCTCCGGATGAACCGCCGAGCCATCGAGCGGCTGCTCCCCATCCGGAATGCGCAGGAAGCCCGCGCACTGCTCGTAAACTTTCGGCCCGAGTCGCGGCACTTCGAGCAGCGCCTTGCGTGTCCTGAAGGGCCCGTGCTCGTCGCGGTACCTGATGATGTTCTCCGCCACGCTCGATGAGAGGCCGGACACGCGCGACAGCAACGCCGCCGACGCGGAGTTCACCAGCACGCCCACGGCGTTCACGCAATCCTCGACCCTGGCGTCGAGCGCCTTCGCCATCCGGTGCGGATTCACATCGTGCTGGTACTGTCCGACGCCGATCGCTTTCGGTTCGATCTTCACGAGCTCGGCAAGCGGGTCCTGCAGTCGGCGCGCGATCGACACTGCGCCACGCAGGCTCACGTCGAGCGTGGGGAACTCCTTCGCCGCGAGCTCCGACGCCGAATACACGGACGCGCCCGCTTCGCTCACCACGATCTTCTGCACCTTCAACTCGGGATGCTTCTTGATCAACTCGCCCGCGAGCTTGTCCGTCTCGCGCGACGCGGTGCCGTTCCCAATGGCGATGAGCTCCACGCTGTGCTTGGCACACAGCGCGAGTAGCGTGTGCAGTGACTGCTCCCACTGGTTCTTCGGCTGGTGCGGATAGATGGTGTCGGTGGCGACGAGCTTGCCCGTGCGATCCACTACAGCCACCTTCACGCCGGTGCGCAGGCCAGGATCGAGCCCGAGCACCGCGCGCGGACCAGCGGGCGCAGCGAGTAACAGATCCTTCAGGTTATCTCCGAATACAGTGATCGCTTGCGCCTCGGCGCGCTCGCGCGCCTGCGCGAACAGATCCAGCAGCAGATGCAAATGGAGCTTGGCGCGCCAGGTGAGACGGCATGCATCGCTGAGCCACTTGTCGGCAGGACGGCCGCGATCTGCAACACCCGCGTGGCGCGCAACGACTGCTTCCGCATGCGCGTGCCCGACTTCAGGTTCGGCGCCAGGATCGAGCTCCAGCGTGAGAATCTGCTCGCGCTGCGCACGGAACAACGCCAGCAGGCGATGCGAAGGAATCCTGGAGAGCGGCTCGGCGTGGTCGAAGTAGTCCCGGTACTTGGCGCCTTCCGCCTCCTTGCCCTCGGCCACTTTCGAGTGGATGAGCCCGACGTCGTTCAGCCAGTTGCGCAGGTCGCCGATGAGCGCCGCGTTCTCGCCCCAGCGCTCCATGAGGATCGCGCGCGCGCCTTCGAGCGCCGCTTTCACGTCGGCGACGCCTTTCTCCGCATTCACGAAGGAAGCCGCAAAGGTCTCCGGCACCTGCGTGGGGTCGGAGAGCAGCCCGTCGGCGAGCGGCTCGAGCCCGGCCTCGCGGGCGATCTGCGCACGCGTGCGGCGCTTGGGCTTGTAAGGAAGATAGAGGTCTTCGAGACGGGCCTTGCTGTCCGCACCTTCGATCTGCTTGCGCAACTCGTCTGTGAGCTTGCCCTGCTCGGTGATGCTGGCGATGACCGCCGCACGGCGCTCTTCGAGCTCGCGCAGATAGGTGAGCCGCACTTCGAGGGTGCGAAGCTGGGTGTCGTCCAGTCCCCCGGTGACCTCCTTGCGGTAACGGGCAATGAAGGGAACTGTGGCACCTTCGTCCAATAGCGCGATGGCGGCGGCGGCCTGCGTGGGCTGCGCGCCGATTTCCGTGGCGATGGTGCGGGCGATGGCTTGGGCGAGTCGGGCGTCGGTGTCTGTCATTGCCTTATGGATCACATCCGATGAAACCGCGTCAGGCTGCCGGCGCGGGGGCGGCATTGTGGCAATGCTTGCGAGAACAGGAAACCCGTTGACAGCGGGCCGAGGTTTCTGAATTGCGACAGGTTGTCTGCCCGGAGGGAACGGAGGGCTCCTGGTCGTGCGGCGATCGAGGCTGCTGGTCAGCTCATGACGAAATCGAATTCCACCGCCACGCCGAGATCACTGATCGTGCGGCTGAACTGTGGCGACAGCGCAAACCCGCTGAGCGCCCGCGTGGACAGCTCAACGAGCAAACTCACCTGGCCTTCTTCGCTTTGCATCCGCCGGATGAACTCCGAATGCGTTCGCATGAACCCGACCACGAGTGCGTCGAGCGCCAGCGTGAGCGACTCGATAATTCCGGTCCGCTCGCGTGCGACGTTGGCGCGCGTGCCACTAAACCCGCTCAGCGATGACGAGATCGCCCCGAGCGAACCCAGCCAGTAGCTTTCAGAGTGCAACGAGGTTGCGGCCATGCCGCTGCCGGATTCGCGTGGCTCGCCGGCCTTGAAACTGTACTCGGGTTCCAACCGCAGCTCGCGAGAGATGATCCCGGGATCGATCGATGGATGCCGAATGCGCAGCGAAATCTGGAACGGTTGTGAGCGTTCCCGGGAAAGGTCTCTCGCTTCCATGAAGCCTCCACCAGCATAACCCTGCTGGCTGCAATGGGAGGGCGATCAGAGCACGAAGCCGAGGCTGCGGCAAGCCAGTTTCTGAGCGTCGCGGTGCCACACACTAGAACAGTTCGATAGGGTCGACATCCAGTGCCCAACGCACGCGCCGGGCACTCTTCAGCTGCTCTACTTGTGGAAGCCACGCTGATAGAAAACGGTGCAACGATGCGCGATCAGTGCTCTCCAGCAGAAGCTGTGCGTGATATCGACCGGCGCGTTTCGCCATCGCTGCGGGCACCGGCCCGCGCATCTGGATGTGACGAGGAGGTTGCATCAGCGCGCGTGCGTCTTTCAGAAAGGCGAGTGCCGCATCCGAGGTGGGAGCGGAGTCTCTCAGCGCGGCGAGGCGGCTGAATGGTGGCCACGCAGCTTGCGATCGCTCATCGAGCGCGGCCGTTGCGAAGCCATCGTAGCCCGCTGTAAGCAGATTGTTCAGCAGCGGATGCTCGGGATATTCGGTCTGGATCAGCACCTCGCCCGCTTTCTCACC
Organism: Pseudomonadota bacterium; assembly: GCA_040255575.1. Taxonomy (GTDB): domain Bacteria; phylum Pseudomonadota; class Gammaproteobacteria; order Steroidobacterales; family Steroidobacteraceae; genus JADGHX01. The sequence goes on from JBDZVF010000039.1 coordinate 16,922, forward strand.
GCGTCCGGCACGCCCCGCGACCTGGATGATGGTCTGCGCGAGCCGCTCCGGCGCACGAAAGTCCGTGCTGAAGAGACCCTGATCGGCATTGAGCACGATCACCAGCGTGACGTTGGGGAAGTGATGTCCCTTCGTGACCATCTGTGTGCCGACGAGGATGCGAGCCTCGCCCGAATGCATGCGCGCCATCGCGGTCTCCATATCGCCGCGCTTGCGCACCACGTCGCGATCGAGCCGCGCCAGCGGCACGTTCGGAAAGATCCTGCCGAGGGTTTCTTCGATGCGCTCCGTACCCTGGCCCACGGGCTTCACCGCGAATCCGCATTGAGGGCATCTATGCGGGAGCGGAGCGTCAGCGCCGCAGTGATGACACCGCAGCCGCTCCGCCGTGCGATGTACGGTGAGGCGCGCATCGCATTCGGTACAGGGTGCGACCCAGCCGCACGCCGTGCACAGCAGAGTGGGCGCGTACCCGCGTCGATTGAGGAAGACGAGCACCTGGCCGTTGTCTTTGAGATGGCGCTCAATTGCCTGGATGGCCGGCGTGGAGATGCCGCCTTCCACCGCGTTCACGCGCAGGTCGACCAACGCGGTTCTCGGCGGAACAGCCTGCGCGGCGCGCCGGGGAAGCACGAGCTTCACGTACCGCCCAGTGTTCACGTTATGCAGCGACTCCAGAGCCGGAGTGGCGGAGCCGAGGACGACCGGTACGCCCGCCTGTTGAGCGCGCACCACTGCGAGATCGCGCGCGGAGTAACGGAAGCCGCCCTCGTGCTGCTTGTATGAAGCGTCGTGCTCTTCGTCCACAACGATCACGCCAAGATCGCGCACGGGCGCGAACACCGCGGACCGAGTGCCCAGCACGATGTGTGCGTGACCGCTGAAGGCCGCGCGCCACGCGTCCAATCGCTCGCTGTCTGTAAGCGCCGAGTGCAGCACGCTGAGTGGAACCTCGAAGCGCTCTGCAAATCGTTCGACGAGCTGCGGTGTGAGGCCTATCTCAGGAACCAGCACCAGTGCGCGCTGACCTCGTGCCAAGGCACGCTGTACCACCTGCAGGTACACCTCGGTCTTGCCGCTCCCAGTGATACCGTGAAGTACGAAGGCGCCGAATTTCCCAAGTGAATCCGAGATGCGCTCGACAGCTTCCTTTTGCTCTGGCGCCAACACGGGAGGCGTCGGCGTTGAGGCGTCGCCGCGGCTCGCCAACGAGGCGGAGCCATCGGGTGTTACCGCACGCTCCCGCGAGACCGCCCACCCTCGCTTCGCAAGCGCACGGGCGCCATCGGCCCAGCCCTCAATCAGCGACGATAGCGAGGTGGCACTGATTTCCTCCTGCTGACTGAGGGCTTCGAGCACGCGTCTCTGCTTCGGCGCCCGTCGCGGTTCGCCAGCGGCGAGGGCCTTCGCCCCGTCAGGCGTAAGGCTCCACACGTGCTCGACCGCTACCGTCCCTGCGCCCTCGCGCAGCGCTTTGGGCATGGCGGCCGCGATCACCTCGCCGATCGGATGGTGGTAATACTCCGCCGCCCACTTGAGCAGTCCGATGGCCGAGCGATCGAGCACCGCCTCGGTGTCGAGCACCTCCAGCACCGGCTTGAGCCGATCCGCGGGCACGTCGGACGTGGCCGCCGCCTCCATCACCAGCCCGACGAGGCGCTGGCGGCCAAACGGCACACGCACCCGCTGGCCCGGCGCGACGGGCCCTGCCGGGGGCAGATAGTCGAACAGCCGACGCAGCGGGGTATCGAGGGCAACTCGGAGGATCGCGGGGTTCATTCGTGACCCGGTCGGGGCTTTTGCAGCTTCAGGTTCAATGGGCGAGCGGGCGAGGGGTCAACCGGGTCGCAGGGCTGGCGTTGTTACGCGCCATGTCTGCGTTTGCTACGCTCGCGCCCGTTTATAGCATGCCAGCCGCATCCCCCGGCGACGTGGATCTTTCCGACCCAAGCTCCAAAGCCCGCGCCCGTGCCCTGAACGACTTCCTTGCCGGCGTGGAGCTGCGGGCGTTCAAGATGGCGGTGCTGGCCCTGCGCCACGAGGACGATGCCCTCGATGCCGTGCAGGACGCCATGCTCCAGCTCGCCAGGGCCTACGGAGCGCGGCCGGAAGCGGAGTGGAAACCGTTGTTTTACCGAATCCTCGAGAACCGCATCCGGGATGTGCAGCGGCGGCGCGCGACCCGCAACAAGGTCATCGCCTGGCTGCCCTTCCGCGGCGGCGACGAGGATGACCCCGCTCCGGACCCGATCGAGCGCGCGGCCAGCCCGGATTTGCCGCCCGGGCAGCGGCTCGAGCTGAACGAGGCGGTCGAGGCGCTGGAGGCCGCCGTCCAGGCGTTGCCTCGCAGGCAGCAGCAGGCATTTCTCCTTCGGGCGCTCGAAGGAATGGACGTGGCCCAGACGGCCGCGGCCATGGGTTGCTCCGAAGGCAGCGTCAAGACACATTATTTCCGAGCCCTGAACGCTCTCCGGGAAAAGCTGGGGGACGTGCTGCCATGAACGTGGACGATCGCAACAGCCAGTTCGAACAGAGCGCCCAGGCCCTGCTGGGTGAAAGCGTCTCGCGCGTGAGCGGCCGGGTGCGTTCGCGTCTCAACCAGGCGCGGCACGCGGCTGTTGCGGAGATCGAGGCGGCGCGGCCGCGCCCTTTCTGGCGCATGCCGGCCGTGCTCGGGCCCGCGGGCGGTATCGCGGCTGCCGCGGTGATTGCGGTGCTGCTCATGTATCGCGGCGGGGAACATGGCCTCGCCGCCAATGCCGGCGGCAAGGTGGGTTATGAAGATATCGAGCTGCTCTCCGATCGAGACGGGCTCGACTTGCTGGAAAATTATGATGGCTCCTTCTATGAATGGGCCGCATCACAAGATGAGGAAGGCGACGGAGCAACCGGTTGAACCGCGCGCGGCTGTTGCCCGGCCTGCTGGTGATGGCCTTCGCGCCGCTCGTCCAGGCGGATGATGCGCACCCCGCCGCGCAGAAGCCGGCGGCAAGCGCGCCTGCGGCGGCGTCGAAGCCGACTGCGGCGCCCGCGGACGATGAATTGCTGGAGTTTCTCGGGAGCCTCGACGAAGAATCCGACCGAGAATGGATCGACTATCTGCTGAAGACCGATATTCCCCAAGCCACGCAGGCGAAGAGCAAAACGCCCGCGGCAACCGAAACGAGCGACAAACCATGAAGGCCCTGCGCACCACCCTGCTTGCACTGCTGCTGATCGCGGCGATGCCGGCGTTCGCGCAGCAGGCACCGCCGCGGCCGGCGACCGGTGCGGAGTGGTCCAGCCTCTCGGCGGATCAGCAGAAGCTTCTCGAGCGTTTCCGTGACACCTGGAGCACCCTTCCTCCCGAGCGCCAACGGGCGCTCGCCCGTGGCAGCGAGCGATGGCTCTCGATGACTCCGCAGCAGCGGGAAGGCGCCCGGGAGCGCTTCGAGCGCTGGCGCGACCTGCCACCCGATCGGCGGCGGAAGTTTCGGGACAAGTGGCAGCAGTTCAGGGCGTTGCCGCCAGAGCAGCAGGCAGAGGTGCGGGACAATTTCCGCAAGTTCAGGCAGCTCGCGCCCGAGCAGCGCGAGCGTTTGCGGGAGCGCTGGCAGAACGCCACTCCGGAGCAGCGACAGCGTCTTCTCGAACGGGCGCGCGAACGCCAGCAACTGCGCGAGCGCGGGCAGGAACGGCGGCCGCAACGCCCCTGATCAGCGTCCAGGCATTTCGCGTACCGGGATCGGTACGTTGCAAAGCTCGACGCGTCCCACCTGGTATTTGAACCATTCCTCGGTACGTGTGCGGCGGGCTTGCACGAGCGCCGCGAACGCCGGCGTATCCGTGCGAAAGATTTCGAGCGGAATGCGCTGTGACTCGGGCAGATCGGCAGCCACGCGCATCGAGCGTAGCGGCACCCGCTGCTCGGGTTTCTCATAGAAGCCGAGATTGCCCGTGCCTCGGGGCAGAACCGAGAGCAGCTCGGTACCCTTCACCACACGCCCGACCACCGTAATGTTCCGATCGAGATGCCGTGGGGCGTGACCAATGACCGCATACAACTCGGCGCCGCTGCCGCTATTCGCATCGTTTTCGCGCCCCACACCCACCGCGCCATAACAATGCGCGAGCCAGGCCGCGCCGCTTGCTGAATCGCGAGCTACCGCGAACCCGTCGGAAAAGCCTGCCTCGCGCGCGTAGGTATCTGCATCGGGCAGTGCCGTGAAGGGCAGGCCCTTCGCCGGTCGCTCGAACTCCGCGTTCACAGTCTTCCTTGCCGTACGGATCTCGCGTTTGCTATCCGCGTCACCCCATTGCACGACGTAGTTGTCCTGCACGCGCATCACGGCGAGGCCATCGAAATATCCTTCGCGCACCAGCGCGAGGATGTTGGCCACGTGGTTCGGCGCGAACTCAGGCGCAAGCTCGATGACCACTCGCCCCGTGGGCAACTCGAGATACAGCGTTCGCTGCGGATCGAGCGCACGCCAGTCCGACGCAGCGGACTGCGCGACCACTTCCGCACTGGTCAGCGGTTTTGCGGCACCCAGCATCAGCGTGGCAGCAGCCAGCAGCACGCTTCGAAGCGCGATGGCGGTCACGACGGGCTCCTCCCCCTGGGCAGGTCTGCGGCCTGCGAGAGGCGCAGTGTAAACTGCCGCGGGACTGAGGCCTGGATCGGAAAGGGCTTCTCGTGCGCTTCGGCAAATTGCGGCTCCGGGCGATCCTGGCGCTGCTCGTTCTAACCACCAGCGTGCCGCTCGGCCTGTTCGCGGGCATTCTCATCGTGCGCTCGTCGCATGAGCAGCGCGCCCTTCTCGAGCGGCGCAACGTCGAGACCGCGCGGGCCGTTTCGGTGGCCGTCGATCAGCACGTGGAAAGCGCGCGCTCCGCGCTTCAGGCGCTCGCCGCGACGGATCTGCTGACGAATCCGGAGCGCAACACCTTCAACGAGGTCGCGCTCCGGCTCGTTCCGACACAACCGGGCTGGTTCGCCGTGCTTCTCGTGCACCCTTCGGGCGCGGTAATGGCCGATACCGCTCTGGCGGAATACGACATTCCCTCGTTCACCACCGCGGACTGGGTCCAGCGTGTCGTCTCCATCAAGCTGCCGACGGTCTCGAATCTCTTTCAGGATACGACGGCGGGCGGGTACTTCTTCGTCGTGGCCGTGCCAGTTGTGCGTGGGGGTGAGGTGAGATCGGTGCTCGCCGC
>JBDZVF010000526.1:0-4042 GCA_040255575.1 Pseudomonadota bacterium
GCCCGGTCCGGCGGACGCAAGACGAAGTCGAAGACCAGGACGAAGTCAAAAGCGGGGACGAAATCAAAGGCGGGGACGAAGAGGGCGAAGTCGAAGTCGAAGGCGCGCAAGAAGAAATAGCCATGGCGCGCCCGTGAAAAGAGAGGCTGGCCTCTCCGCCGTAGTCGGCGCGACCGGCATCGTCTACGGCGATATCGGCACGAGCCCGCTGTATGCCTTCGAGAAATCGGTGCAGGCAGCGGGCTCCCACGATCCGGCGAGCATCCTGGGCCTCCTCTCGCTCATCTTCTGGGCGCTGATCCTTTCCGTGACGGTGAAATACATCGTCATCATCATGCGGGCGGACAACGACGGCGAGGGCGGCGTGCTTGCGCTGCTCGCCCTGGTGCAGCGGCAGTTCACGGGCGCTCCGGGCAGGGGAATGCAGTTTCTCGTCGGCTGCGCGCTCGCGGGTACGGCGCTCTTCTTCTGCGACAGCATGATCACGCCCGCCATCTCCGTGCTGAGCGCGGTGGAGGGGCTCGAGCTCATGGAGCCCGACCTTGCGACCGTGGTCATCCCCATCACGCTTGGCGTGCTCGCCATGCTCTTCTTGATTCAGCGGCGGGGCACGGCGCGCATTTCCAGGCTCTTCGGCCCGATCATGGTGCTGTGGTTCGTCTCGCTCGCTGTATCGGGCGGATTTGCGATAGTGCGCGAGCCGCAGGTGCTCGCGGGGCTGAATCCCGCATATGGATTCGCGTTGCTCGGCACGCATCCGATGCAGGCTCTCGCGATCATCGGCGCCGTGTTCCTGGCGCTGACGGGCGCCGAGGCCCTGTACGCGGACATGGGGCACTTCGGCAAGACACCGGTGCGTATTGCGTGGTTCTCCCTGGTGCTGCCGGCGTTGCTGCTCAACTACTACGGGCAGGGCGCATTGTTTCTCGAAGCCGGGCGGGTGGTGGAGCGGCCGCTCTACACGATGGTGCCGACCGAGGTTCTGCCGTTCATGATCATCCTCGCCACGGCGGCGACCGTGATCGCATCGCAAGCCGTCATCTCCGGTGCGTTCTCGGTTGCGCGGCAGGCGGTGCAGCTGGACCTGCTGCCGAGGCTTCGGATCCTGCAGACCTCGGCCGAGGAGCAGGGGCAGATTTACGTGCCGTCGGTAAACGGGTTGCTGCTGGTCGCGGTGGTCGCGTTCGTGCTGGGATTCCGGAGCTCGGATGCGCTCTCCGCGGCATACGGTGCCGCCGTGATCGGCACGATGACGATGACGAACCTGCTCGGCGCCTATGTTGCCGCGACGCTGTGGAAATGGTCGAAGCCAGTCGTCGGCCTCGTGTTCAGCGTGCTGCTGGTGATGGACTTCACCTTTCTCGCGGGCAATCTCACGAAGGTGGAAGACGGCGGCTGGATTCCGCTCGCGCTGGCGACGGGCCTCTTCGCCATCTTCTGGACCTGGCGTGGCGGCCGCGCGGAGCTCAAAGCCGCGCTCGCGGAGCTTGCCGTGCCGATGTCGAAGATCAACACGCTGATCGAAGGCGTGCAGCGCGTGCCCGGCACGGGCGTGTATCTCGCCAGCGATCCGGACGTCGTCCCCTCAGCGCTCATCCGCAACCTCGAGCACAATCACGTGGTGCACGAGCGGGTGATCGTGCTCAACATGGACTTCGTGCGACTGCCGCGCTGGGATCCCGCGCATCGCGTGAGCGTTGAAGAGCTGTCCGCTGGGGTGTATCGCGTTACCGCTCATTTCGGCTTCATGGAGACGCCGGATATTGGCGATGCGTTGCGTGCCGCGCGTCAGAGAGGGTTGCGTGTGTTCGTTGAAGACTGTTCGTTCTTTCTCGGTCAGCACGTGGTGCGCGCGCGGCCGCTGCCGGGCTGGCGCGGGTTGCAACGGCGATTCTTCGCGCGCATGCAGAGGCGCAGCGCGCAGGCTGCGGAGTTCTTTCGCATGCCGGGCCGTGGCGTCGTGGTGCTGACCACGGCGGTGGAGCTCTAGCCATGCCGATGATTTCCATGGTGGTCGCGGCGACTGATAACGACGTGATCGGCCGCGACAACGGCATGCCCTGGCATCTGCCGGACGATCTCAAGTACTTCAAGGCGCGCACGATGGGCAAGCCGATGCTCATGGGCCGCAAGACCTTCGAATCCATCGGCAAGCCGCTGCCCGGCCGCACGAGCGTCGTGCTCACGCGCGACCCGAAGTGGCATGCGGATGGCGTGGTGATCGTGCGCTCGATCGACGAGGCGCTGTGCTGGGCGGAAGGGCTTCCCGAGCTGTGCGCGGTGGGCGGTTCAGAGATCTTCAGGCTGATGATGCCGATGGCCCGCCGCCTCTTCCTCACGCGCATCCACGCAACGATCCCGGGCGACACCTTCTTCCCCAAGCCCGATCCGCAGCAGTGGCGCGAAGTCGAGCGCACCGAACACCCGGCCGATGCCCGCCACGCCTACGCGATGACTTTCCTGACGCTGGATCGAATTGCGTAGAGCGCGTGGTGTAGCTGACCACTGCTTGCCCGAATCTCTCAGCGGCAGCAGGTGGCTGACAACGTGCCGCGTGAGCCCACGATCATCGGGATGATGAACTCGATTTCAGCGTCGCAGAGGCGCTGCAGAAGGCGATTGAGGTCGGTCACGGAGCTGCCGTCCCACCCTTTCGAGCTCGAGCGCGAGGTTCAGCGCTTCCTGGTGCTGTATCGCCCGTTTCTCGTAGCTATACGACAGGCTTGCATCCATCAGGCTCAGATCGAAGCCTGCTCTTTCGGCGTCCTCTACCGCATTACTGATCGTCGTCGACATCACGTTTGCACCTGAAGGGCCCCGGAGATCCGCCGAAGTATGCCGGGTCGGCGGATTGTCCCATGACGCCGACCGCCACGTCACCGCTACGGTTCGTGCCTGAGAAGTGAGCGATGGACCGCGGCCAATCAGGCCACTCGTCGATGTACTTCTGGGCGAGCTCGATCTGCTCAGCCAGACCAGTAATGCGCTCATGATCAGTCATTTCGGTTGATCCTGCCCTGCCTGCGAAGGATGGGAGTGAGCTCGTGCGAGCAAGTGCGCAGGGAAGACGCTACCAAGTACTCTATCTTCGATCAATGCGTAAGAAGCGACTATCTCACCGGCGTCAGCCGCTCGTGAATCAGCGCTTCGGCGCGGTCGAAGTCGGTGGTGGCGGGGTCGCCTGTGTCGAGGGTCGCGAGGATTTCCTGCTGGATCTGGCCGCGACGTAGCGCTTCCGCGTAGGAGATTTCCGGGTGGAACATCACCATGGAGTAGCGCGGGATGAATCGGTCCGGGAAGCGCTTTTCCAGCTCGACGGACAGGATCTTGTATCGCTGGAAGCGCGGATCGAGCACCGTGTCGCGCATCTCGACGTAGTTCTCGAGCGCCATCTGCGCGATCGCCTCCGCGTTCGGGCGGCGCTCGCGATCGAACTCGGCGAACAGATGGCCCCAGTCGTGATGCCGGCCAGCGAGCTCGTCGAACACGAGGCAGTCTTCGAACGCCGCATTCATGCCCTGGCCGTGAAACGGAACGATCGCGTGGGCCGCGTCACCCATCAGCAGCACCTGATCCCGCACGTGCCACGGCGCGGTGTGAACGGTGCCGAGCTGGCCCTGCGGGTTCTCGAAGAAGTCCGTGAGCAGATCGGGAATCAACGGCACCGCATCCGGGAATTCCCGCGCGAAGAACTCACTCACCGCCTCGGGCGTGGAAAGCTCCGCGAATTGCCGCCGTGACAGAAACAGCGTCGCGGTGAAGCTGTTATCGGTATTCGGCAGGGCGATGAGCATGAACCCGCCGCGCGGCCATACGTGAAGCGCGTGCACGTCCAGCGCCGGTTTGCCGTTCACGGGAGGCAACGTCAATTCCTTGTAGTCGTGATCGAGCAGCTCTTCGCGCGCGCTGATCAGGCCTTCCGCCACGAGACTGGTGCGAACGACGGACCCCGCCCCATCGGTGGCGATGGTGCGCGCGAGCGGCACTTCGTAAGGTTCGTCTGGCTCGTCGTCGCAGAAGCGGATGACGTTCTCGCGCGCGC
>JBDZVF010000527.1:0-4039 GCA_040255575.1 Pseudomonadota bacterium
GCAGGCGGCCAGGCGTGCGTTGGGTGCAGCAGACCCGCGCTTGAAGGACGTGCAGGAAATTCTCTCGGACATCGTCACCGAGGATCGACGGACCATTGCTGTGCTCGAGAGACTGCGCTCGCTGTTTACGCGAGACGGCCCGCGCTCATCCGAGGCCGCAGCGGCCAATGCCTCGGTGAGCGACGTGCTGGTACTCGAGCGAAGCACGCTCCACGCTCGGGGCGTGGCGACTCATCTAGAGCTGGCGGCTGACCTGCCGCTGGTAGCGCTGGAACGTATTGAGCTGCAGCAGGTGCTCATCAACCTGATCAGCAATGCGTGCGACGCCGTGCAGGAGAACGCGTCCGGCGATCGACACATCTCGATCGTGACGCTTGGGCAGGACGGCGGCGTCGCCATCGACGTCCGCGACAACGGCCCCGGCTTGGCGGATACGGAATCGATCTTCGGCACATTCTTCACGACGAAGCCGGAAGGATTAGGCCTCGGCCTGTCGATCTGCCGCGCGATCATCGCAGCGCGCGGCGGCAAACTCACCGCGCGCAACAACGAGACGGCGGGCGCGACGTTTCGCGTCTGGTTGCCGGCCTACACGCCACCGGCTCAACCGCCCCGCACGCCGCAGACCAATGCGACCGGGGACCCTCCGAGAGACGGCCACGGCGGTACGAACAGTGCGAATCATGCGACCGTGCCAGAACATCTTCTGAACGCCCAACCGAAACGCCCCGGCGCCGGCAATTCGGCAGTTGGGCCGCACGTGTAGCACTTCACGCAAATGCTGCATGCACCCGCTCATTCGTATGAATGAACGAGTGACAGCGTCGAATTTCCGTCTACACTCCTCGCCCAACTGCGGCCACCAACGTCTCGGTGACGCCGCATCACCCCGTGAACACTCACGCGCAATGATGCTCCTGTGTATGAGCTGGCTATTGTTTGTCGACGAGTCAGGCACCGATCACTCGCACAGTCCTTACGAGGTGCGCGGTGGTGTTGCCGTTCACGCAAGCAAGATCTGGCCGCTCGTCCAATCGCTTCATTCAGCGGAGCTGGAAGCGTTCGGCGCGCCTCTCCGCGAGTATCGCAAGGAACTGAAGGGCTCCAGGCTGCTCGACAAGGATCGTTTCAAATGGGCTGCTCAAGGTGATTGGATGACGGGCGATGCGAGGCGCAGGCATGTGCGGGCGTTCCTGACCAAGGGACTCGAGCGGAAACGGCCCGCGCGCGATGAGTTCACTGCCTACGGACAAGCCAACATAACGATGGCGCGCTCGGTTTTCGAGGCATTGCGGCGCTGTGAAGCGCAGCTCTTCGCTGCCGCCATCCCCAGCTCGATACAGAAGCCGGCCAGCTTCACGGACGAGCACTATCTTCGAAAGGATCTCGTCTTTCTTCTCGAGCGATTCTTCTATTTTCTGGAGCGCCGAGGCGAGCACGGACTTCTGGTCTTCGATGAGATGGAAAAGAACTCCGATCAGCGATTCGTACGGCAGATGGAGCGGTATTTCACCAAGACGAAATCAGGGCGCTGCCGGGCGGCCGCGATTGTGCCGGCACCGCTCTTCGTCGCATCCGATATGACGCTCCCGGTCCAGGCAGCCGATCTTGCGATCTATTGCGTCAATCGCGGGTTCCGTCTTCCGAAACAAGGCATGGACAAGCCTGCACGACCGGAAATCGTTGAGGAGTTCGGCCCCTGGCTCAAGGCGCTTCAGTACAAGGATCGTGTGGAGCGGGAAGGACGAGTGTTCGACTCGTACGGCATCGTGTTCGTGCCGAACCCGTATGGCGACGGGCGCTATCAGCTGTGAAAAAAGAAAAGGAGGCAAAGCCTTCCAGGCCACCCATCGAGGAGCCGCCCAGGGACCCAACCTCCGGGCGGCATGGTAGCGCGGATCGCACCCTGATGCACGGGAACGAAAGTCCCATCGGGCCGGCGGCTAGGCCTTGCTCTTCGAAGCGACAACCATGGGGTTCAGGCGCCGCTCACCGCCGCCGCGCGGCCCTGCTCCGTCTTCGACAACTCCTGCGCGAAGAGCAATGCGCCGGCGGCGAGCAGGAGACTGACTGGCGCCACCAGCATGGCGTATCGAATTGAGTGCCCCACTGATGCTTCCCCGAGCGCGTCGCTGAGCGCGCCGACGAGCGGCGGCCCGAGCCCATTCCCGATGAGCGCCGCTGACACGACCATCACCGATACGGCATAAGCCCGCACATGCGGCGGCACGAGCTCCAGGGCGAGCGCGAAGCACGGCCCGGTCTTGATGGACCAGAGAAACGCCTGCAACCCGAAGGTGCAGAGGGCCACCGTCGCGGAGTCCGTGAACAGAAAGACCAGCGCAGTCGGCACCGCCAGCACCAGTGCCACAGCGGGGATCAGAAGCGTCCAGCGCTTTTCTCCGGTTCGGCTCACGAGATACGTGGTCAGAAAGCCCCCGGCGAGCGCACCGAGAAATCCACCCACGCCCGCGGCAGGCCCGAGCGCACTGGCCACCTCCGCAAGATCGAGCTCGTGCACCCGGATCAGAAAAGCGGCACCCCATGCGCTGAGCGAGGATGAAGACACACCGCTGATCGCCACGGCCGCCAGAACCAGCAGATACACCGGCTGCTGAAGCAGCACGCGGCTCGCCTCCCAGAACGGCGGCGGCGCCTGCGCCTGCCCGCCGCCAGGGTCGAACGCACCGCGGGTGGGTTCAGCCAGCGTGAAGAGCACCACGAATGCCAGCACCACGCCCACGACCCCAGCAGCGATGAAGGCACTCCGCCATCCATAAAGGTGTGCGATGACTCCGGCGACGGCCGTCAGCACGAGCCCCACGAATACCGCCGCCTGGAAGATGCTCACCGCCGGCGCGCGCTTTTCCCGCGGAAAGTAGTCCGCGATGAGTGACATCGAAACCGGCGCAGCCGCGGCCTCGCCCATCCCGACGCCAATGCGCGCGATGAGAAGCATCACGAACCCGGTCGCAAGCCCGCACACCGCGGTCATCACGGACCACAAGCCGAGCCCCAGTGCGAGGATCATGCGGCGATTGCCGCGATCGGCCCATCGGCCGATCGGTATTCCCGCGAGCGCGAACGACACGGCGAATGCCGAGCCCGTGAGGAGCCCGAGCGCCGTATCGTTGATCTGCAGACTCTTCTTGATTGGCTCCGCCAGCAGACTGACCAGCGTTCGGTCCACGGCATTCAGCACGTTCGCCATCGCCAGGAGCAGCAGCACGTATCCGGAATACCAGGGGCGGAAAGCCGCAATGCGCATGCGGACTATTATGCACGGCTCACCTGACTGCCGTACCCCGATGCTTTATGCTTGGCGGCACAAATGAGGAAGCACACGCCAAGAGGGCAGCAGGCATCCCGCAAACATCCGACACTGGACGACGTGGCGGAGATCGTTGGGGTCTCGCCGTCCACCGTCTCTCGCGCGATCAGCTCTCCCGAGCGGGTCTCCAAGCGCACGCGTGAGCGCATCGAAGCGGCGGTCGCGAAGATCGGCTTCGTGCCGAACCTGCTCGCGGGCGGGCTCGCTTCCAACCGCAATCACATCATCGCCTTCGTGGTGCCCACCATCTCGCTGATGATGTTCAACGAGTCGCTGCAGCTCATCGTCAACCAGCTCTCGGCGGCCGGTTTCCGCGCGCTGCTCATGTACGGCCGCAGAACACATCCCGAAATGGACAAGGTGATGCTCGACGTGCTCAGCCTGCGCCCCGACGGCGTCGTGCTCATGGGCGCCGATATCAGCGACACGGCGCGGGAGCGGCTCACCCGACGGCGCCTGCCGGTGCTCGAGGTGTGGGACATGCCGGACGATCCCATCGACATGGTCGTTGGGTTCTCGCACAAGCAGGTGGGCCGCACCATCGGGGAATACCTGCTTCGGCGCGGCTATCGACGCCCCCAGCTCGTTTGGGCCACGGGCGCTCGCGCATTGATGATGCAGGAGGCGCTCTCTTACGTCTTCGTGCACGCAGGCCTCACGCCGCCCGTCGTCCGCCCCTGCAAATTTCCGCCGGATTTCACGGATGGT
>JBDZVF010000528.1:0-4032 GCA_040255575.1 Pseudomonadota bacterium
TCGGCTCGGCCGCGCTCGCGGCGCTCGTGCTGTTCGCGGACTACACGCACAACCTCGAGACTGCGGGCAAGGTCGTGAACTTCTCGCTGGCGGATCCGGCGGTGATCATCGGCCTCTTCATCGGCGGCCTCGTGCCTTATCTCTTCGCCGCCATGGCGATGGAAGCGGTCGGGCGGGCGGCAGGCTCGGTCGTGACGGAGGTGCGTCGGCAGTTCCGCGAGATCAAGGGCATCATGGAAGGCACCGCGAAGCCCGATTACTCGCGCGCGGTGGACCTGCTCACGAAGGCGGCGATCAAGGAGATGATCCTGCCCTCACTGCTGCCGATTCTCGTGCCCATCATCGTGGCGGTTGCGCTCAACCTGATGCTGGGTGATGACGCCGGCGTGCGCGCGCTCGGCGGGTTGCTCATCGGCACGATCGTGACCGGCATCTTCGTGGCCATCTCGATGACCACCGGCGGTGGCGCGTGGGACAACGCGAAGAAATACATCGAGGAAGGCAACTTCGGCGGCAAGGGCTCGGAAGCGCACAAGGCCGCGGTCACCGGCGACACCGTGGGCGACCCGTACAAGGACACGGCGGGACCGGCGATCAATCCGCTCATCAAGATCATCAACATCGTGGCGTTGTTGATGGTGCCGCTGCTCTGAGGAGCAGTTCGGTCGCAGCGCGGTCGCGTTTGAGCAGGAGGCTCTCTCGCGACCGGCGCGTATCAGGCTCTTCCGGCCTTCGACTCTATTAGCACCGCGCTCACGAGTTTGTTGAGCCGCTCGCAGTATTCGGCGACCGGTGTGTCTGCGGCTTCAGTGCGTTTATCGGCGAGGGCGTGGCTGATCTCGGCGAGCCGTCGCTGAATGCGGCCGTCCACCGTGATGGTGTGTGTGAGCAGGGCACTGACGCAGGCGGTGATTTCCGCGTCGAGTGCGCGCGCATCGGTGCCTGCGATTTCAACGCCCGTCAGCTCAGATGGACACCCCGCTTGCAGGTGTTCTCTCCAAAGGCGACTGAGGGGCACTCGGCTCCCGTTGATCAGCGATTCGCGTATTAGCGGATCCGTAGCCATGGGGTACCGTGGCGCCGTTAGACCGGCGCCCTTCTTACCACGGCTCTGGACACGTTTGCACCGTCACTGAGCATCGCCGCCACGCCTTGCAACGCCCGTACGGGCGAGGTGTTTGCGGCTTCCATCCCACGCGCTGGCGAGCGTCGGCCTTAAGTGACTGATTGCACGAGCACCGCGATACTGGCATAGGTGTTGTTTTTTCCAGCATGTGGAATTGGCGCGCGCTCCCGGTTGAGCCGCGCGAAAAATGGCTCACACTCCCGCGCCAGCCCTGCCGCAACGCTTTAACCCCCATCACGATGGATCCAGGAGCACTTTCGATGATCACGAAGACAATTCTGGCGGCTGCCATCGGCAGTCTGGTCGCGGCCGCGGGCTCAGCGCACGCCGCCGACGATGCGAAGAAGCCGGCCACGGAGAAGTGCTACGGCGTGGCCAAGGCCGCGAAGAACGATTGCGCGGGCCCCGCGCACTCCTGCCAGGGCCTGAGCAAGAAGGACGGCGACCCGAAGGAATGGATCACGGTGCCGAAAGGCACGTGCGAGCGTCTCGTGAATGGCTCGCTGACCGCGAAGTAGCCCTCGCTCACCGCCCGGCAACTCGTGACTGACACGCCGCGCCCTCTGCCCGGCAACGGGCTGCTGGATTGCGCCAATCGCGATGCGAGTGGCGCCGTCGGCCAAGCCCGGGCAAGTGCATTACGTGCGGGCATTGGGCTGCGCGCGATTCACCACAAAGAGGTGATCGCGCGCGGGCCCGCGGTGGGCTGGTTCGAAGCGCACAGCGAGAACTACTTTGCGCGCGGAGGCGCGGCGCGTGAGGTGATCGAGGCTGTGCGGCGGAACTATCCGCTGAGCTTGCACGGCGTGGGATTGTCGATGGGGTCGACAGATCCGCTCGATGCCACGCATCTCGGCGAAATCGTGCGCCTCGCGCGCGAGCTCGATCCCCTGTTCGTGTCCGAGCATCTGTCCTGGGGCTCCGCTAGCGGGCGCTTCACCAACGATTTGCTGCCGCTGCCGTACACGGAAGAGGCTCTGCGACACATGATCAGCCGCGTTGCTCAGGTGCAGGAGGCGCTCGGGCGGCAGATGCTGATCGAGAACATCTCGAGTTATCTGCAGTTCGCGCATTCGCCAATCGACGAATGGGATTTTTTCGCGGAGCTCGCGCGCCAGTCCGGCTGCGGGCTGCTGCTCGACGTGAACAACGTTTACGTCAACGCGATGAATCATGGATTCGACGCGCTTCGATTTCTCGACGGCATTCCACGCGGTGTCGTGCAGGAGATTCACCTGGCCGGCCACAGCCTCTGCACTGTTGGCGGACGAGAGATTCGCATCGATACGCACAGCACGCCCGTTTGCGACGCTGTGTGGAGTCTCTATTCCGCAGCGCTGGAACGATTCGGGCCGGTGCCGACGCTCATCGAATGGGATTCGGATATTCCGATGCTGGACGTGCTCGTTGCGGAGGCCCTCAAGGCCGATCGCGTTCTGGAGGCGCACCATGCCCGCGCTGCGTGAGCTGCAACTCGCGTTCGTCGCGGCGATGTTCGGCGAGTCCGACGAAGTCTCGGCTCACGTTCGCGAGAACGGCATGAGCGCGGAGGCGCGCCTCGGTATCTATCAGAACAATCTGCGCGAGGGGTTCATCAAGGCGCTTGCGCTTGGGTTTCCGGTGATCGAGCGACTCAGCGGCACGGATTACTTCAGGCAGCTCGCGCTCGAGTTTCTCGGCGCACATCCGTCGCGATCGGGGAACCTTCATCACATTGGCGCGCCATTCGCGCCGTTTCTCGCGCGGAAGTTCGAGGGCACGCAGTACGCGTACTTCGCGGACGTAGCCGCCCTGGAGTGGGCGTATGAGGAGGCGCAACTGGCGGCTGATGCCGATACGGATGTGCTTTCAGCCGAGGCATTCGCTGGCGTGGCGTCTGAAGATTACGAGCGACTCACGTTTGAGTTTCATCCGGCGTGTCGCTTCGTTCAGTCGCGGTACCCGATCGTGAAGATCTGGCGCGCCAATCAGCCGGACGCCTCGGGCGACGAAGTGATCGATCTCGCATCGGGCGGTGACAACGTGCTGGTGCTGCGTACGCCTGAATGTGTGGAGTTTCACAGCCTGCCGGCGGCGAGCTTTGCGTTCTTCGAGGCGCTGGCTCGCGGCGAGACGCTGGGGTCGGCGGTGGATTCGGCCGCGGGGTCGGCGGTGGAGTCGGCCGCGGAGTCGGCGGTGGACTCGGCCGCGGGGTCAGCGGTGGACTCGGCGCTGGGATCGGCGGTCGGATCGACGCCGGATTGCGTGCCCGCCGCAGCATGCGCTCACCGGACGGATGGCGCTTCGGCGAACGAAACGGCCTTTGATCCCGGGGCCGCGCTGCGCCACCTGTTGGAATTGCGTATTCTCACAGCGCTTCGCGTATTCGACGCGTTGCGTTCTCAACCCGACGCTGAATGATCCGCACTTGCCCGCTGGCGCAAATACGGCAGCCATCGAAGGCAACCGCGTGCGGCTGTCTCATCCCCATCTGCCCCGATAGCCAACCTCAACTTGAGGACGCACCCTCATGTCGTTCCTTCTCAAGCTCACTGACCTGCATGCGGCGCTCGGCCGGCTGCTCGACAAGCTGCAGCCCCTGGCGCTGCTCGCCGCGCGCCTCTACGTCGCAAAGATCTTCATCTGGTCAGGCTGGCTGAAACTCACGGCGTGGGATACGACTGTCGAGCTCTTCACGAGCGAGTATCACGTGCCTCTGTTGCCACCGGCACCGGCCGCTGTACTCGGTACGTTCGGCGAGTTGTTCTTCCCGATGCTGCTCGTGCTCGGCCTTTTCGGCCGCGTAGGCGCGCTCGGCACATTCGTGGTGAACGCGATGGCCGTGATCTCTTACTCCCATGTGCTATTCGGCGAAGGCTTCGAGGCCGCGATCGGGCAGCACATCCTCTGGGGCACACTCACTCTGG
>JBDZVF010000529.1:0-4028 GCA_040255575.1 Pseudomonadota bacterium
TTCAACATGCGTGTGCCCCGCTCGCGCGACCATTGGCCGCGAGTGATCTGGAAGGACCCCTCGACGATGGAGATCTGGGCGCCGAACCGCGCGGAGATCCTGGCGCAGCAGTCGCAGTTCGACGGCGTGCAGATTCAGCTCAGGTATTGCGGAGACAATCCGACCGAGCGCGCCCAGGTCGCGGAGTATCAGGCTGCACTCAAGCAGTGGATGAAGGACACCACCGAGTGGGCGCAGAAGAGAAAGGCAGACCCGTCTTTCAGCGAACCCCGACCGAAGCGGCCGGTGGAGCCCCGGTACTCGTCCGATAGCTGCGCGAACATCGGGTAGCCTCGAACGGCCAGCAGCTGCGAACGACGAGCCGCTGCGTGCGAACCGCCGGCGGCCGCGAACGTCAACCCTCCCGGCGAGATGGCGGTGGCACGCTCAACCGCTGTTGCGCAGCGCTGTCGCGACCGCGTTGATCGACAGCTGGATCCCCTCGCGCACGCGCGCGTCCGTCTCGCCGGCCCGGTAGCGCCTCAGCAGCTCCACCTGCATCAGATTCAGCGGTTCGATGTACGGCAGCCGCAGGCGAATCGACGCATCGAGCGGCGGGTTCTTCTCCAGCAGGCGCGACTCCCCAGTGATCGAGAGCAGGCTGTCGTGAGTGACGTCCCACGCTGAGCGAATCCTCCCGAACAGCGCCTCCGCCAGCGCGCGATCCTGCACGAGCGTGCTGTACCGCTTGGCAATCGCCATATCGGACTTCGCAAGAACCATTTCCATGTTGTCGAGCGTGGCCCGGAAGAAGGGCCACGCCACCGCCATTTCCCGCAGCAGCCCCTTGTCGGCGAATGCCTGCAGCGCCTGACCCACGCCATACCAGCCCGGCAACATCACTCGCGCCTGCGCCCAGCTGAATACCCAGGGAATGGCCCGCAGATCCTCAATGCGGTCGGACTTCGTGCGGGACGCGGGCCTGGAGCCGATCTTCAACTCTGCGATTTCCAGCAGGGGCGTCATCTGGCGGAAGAACGTCTTGAATCCTTCCGTCTCGTACACGAGCGCCCGATACGTGGCGAACGCATTCGAGGAGATCGTCTCCATCGCCTGTGCGAAGCGAGCGATTTCTTGCGCAGACCGGCTCGAAGGTTCCAGTGTGGCCAGCAAAGTGGCCGCGGTGATCGCTTCAAGATTGAGCGCGGCGGTTTCCCGCGTGCCGTACTTGGCGGCGATGACCTCGCCTTGCTCGGTGATGCGAATCCGCCCCTGCACGGTGCCTCGGGGCTGCGCACGGATGGCCGCGAACGAGGAGCCGCCACCCCGGCCCACAGCGCCACCGCGCCCGTGGAAAATCTGCATGGCCGCCTTGGTGGACTCGAACTCGCGCGCCAGTGCGCGGGTCGCCTGGTTGAGACTCCACACAGATGTGAGATAGCCACCGTCCTTGTTCGAGTCGGAATAGCCGACCATCACTTCCTGATACCCGCGTACGTCGAGTGCCTGCCGGATCTCGGGTAGCGCCAGCCAGGCGCGCATGATGTCGGGGGCGCGCTGCAGATCCGCGATGGTTTCAAAGAGCGGAACGACCATGATCGCTGCGCCTGCGGGGTCCGCAGGGCGATACAGGCCAGCCTCCTTCAGCAGGATGTTGACCTCGAGCATGTCCGACACGCTCTCGCACTTCGAGATGATGTACGTGGTGATGCAGTCTTTCCCGTAGCGCTCATGCGCTTGAGCAGCGGCCCGCACGATGGCGAGCTCTGAGTGTGTCTCGTCGGTGTATGTGGAGAAGGGACTCGCCAGCAGGCGTTCGCTGGCGAGCTCCTTACGCAAGAGCCCCACGCGAGCCTGCTCTTCGAGATTCAGATAGTTGGCTTCGACTCCTGCAACTTTCAGGAGGTCGGCCACCACGCGTGCATGCACGTCGGAGTTCTGGCGCAGGTCCAGCGTGGCGAGATGGAAGCCGCAGCTTTCAACGGCGCGGATGAGGCGCCCCAATGCGCCGCCCGTCGCGAGCAACCCCGCACCGGTTTGCGCCAGCGAGTGAGCGATGGTCACCAGGTCGGTGCGCAGCTCATCGGGCCGCAGGTAAGGCTCTGCTCGCACGCTCGGCAGGCGGGCGGGCCGATGGCCGGTGATGAGCTCATAGGTCGCGGCAAGGCGTGCGTAGCAGCCAGTCAGCGCGCGACGGTAAGGCTCGTCCTTACGGGACGCGGTGTGGTCGCCGCTGGCCTCGGCGAGGGCCGCCAGCTCGTCGGTGGGCCTGGACAGCTCAGTTGAGATAGAGAGTTCGGACCCGAGCGCATGTATCTGATCCAAGTAGCTTTCTATCGCTGCCTGGGAGGCGCTTCGGAGCGCGAGTTGCAGCGACTCCGCCGTGACATTGGGGTTGCCGTCGCGGTCGCCGCCGATCCAGCTGCCGAGACGAAGGAAGCTCTTGGGTCGGTGGGGCAGCAGGCGTTCCCATCTCGCGTACAGAACAGGGAGCACCGGCAAGAAGACGTCCCGGAGGTACTGAAGTGCGATTTCGACTTCGTCCGCAACATAGAGGCGCTCGCGTCTTAGCGGGCGTGTCTGCCAGAGCAGGGAAATTTGCCTGAGGATCGCCTGCTCGACCCCGTCCCCACTGGCGGTCTCCGTGCGCCCCGTGTCGCGTTGGCGCATGAGCTCGGCGATACGGTTCCGATGGTCAATCATGCTCTTGCGCATGACTTCTGTGGGATGCGCTGTGAGCACGGGCTCGATGAGCGCGTGGTCCAGCAACGCCGCAACGGCATCTGCAGAAACGCCTTTGGCTTTGAGCTGCGACAGCGCCGCAGCGACGTCGCCCCCGGATTCGTTCAGCCCACCCTGACGGTCCTCCGCCAGGTTCGCGAGCATCGAGAAGAGCATGAACGCGCGCACGAACGAGAGCGTGTCGTCGCGGTTGAGCGCCTCCAGGCCACGCCCCAGCGCGGAGGCGTCTGCCATGCCGCGGTACCGATCCACCGAACTTGCGCGGATGCTCTCGATGCGCTCGAACAGTCGGTCTCCCCCGTAAGCGCGAATGACGTCGCCCAGCAGCTTGCCGAGATAGCGGATGTCGGCGTTCTGGGTAATCGGCTTCGGTTGGGCGTTCACGCAGCATCCTTCGGATGTTTTTGGAAAGGAAGTATGCAAGAAGCCGGCCGGTCGTGTTCTGCTAGAGTCATGCGATGAAACGCCAGACCCTGTTGCCGTCGATCGGCGCGCTTGCCTGCGCTCTCATCCTTGCCGCCTGCAGCGGACCGTCGGATCCCGCGACGCAACCGGCCGCGGCCACCGGACCACTGCGGGATCGACTCACGCCGCCGGAGTTCAACGCGCTCGCGGTGCGCCTGAACCTCCCGCTGTATTGGATGGCCGACGCGAACGGCAACAAGTCCGTCGACGACGACGAGGTCGTGCCACTGCTCTTCTACCCGGCCCCCGCACCGGACCTGGACACGGCCTACCAGCAGATGCTTGCCGCGGAGGCGGAGCCGGCGCTCGACGTGAGCACGGCGGAGGGCAAGCGCCGATCGCTCGTGCGTCAGGATCTCGTGCAGGGGCGGCCGGCCCTCGTGCGTACGGATCTCGCGCAACGCCCGGCGGCGGAGAAGGCGTTCGTGCAGCACATGCTGAAGGTGGCCGCGAGCATCGATGAAACGTATGCGGCGCAGAACGGGCTGCCGGCCCTGCGCCCGAAAGTCGCCGCCGATCCGGAAAGCCAGAGCCTGTTCCGACGCAACTGGGGCCCGAAGTGCCTCGCCCCCGCGACTCAGAAGGAGCCTGATTGCTCGGCCATCCCCGGCGCGCCACCAGCGCCTGTGGATGTGTGGCCGGCCGCGTTCGGCAAGACGCCGCAGACGGATAGCGGCTTCTGCGCGCTGATTGAAAAGCAGCCGAACGTGTCGGATCCCTTCACGGCCATTCGCGAGATGAGCGGCAAGCTCACCGCCGTGCCGTATTCCGAGGCGTATCGCACTACGATGTCGGCGGCCGCGACCGAGCTCAACGCCGCAGCCGACGCGCTCGACGGCGCG
>JBDZVF010000530.1:0-4006 GCA_040255575.1 Pseudomonadota bacterium
ACCCGTCGCTGGCCGGCGAAGCACGATAACATCCTCGTCTACGTCAAGCAGCCGGACGAGTACGTGTTCAACGCCGATGCGATTGACCGGATCCCCTACCTGGCGCCGGGCCTCGTCGGGCCGGAAAAGGCCGCACGCGGCAAACTCCCGACCGACACCTGGTGGCACACGATCGTGCCGACCAGCGGCAGGGAAAAGACCGGCTACCCCACGCAGAAGCCGCTCGGCGTGCTGCGCCGGATCATCGCGGCCTCATCTAACCCCGGCGACCTTGTGCTCGACTTCTTTGCCGGCAGCGGCACCACCGGCGTCGCCGCTCACGAGGTTGGCCGCCGGTTCATCCTGATCGACAACAACGAAGAGGCGCTGCGAGTAATGGCGCGCCGCTTCCCGAATCGGGACAAGGTCCGGTTCATCGGGTTTACTCCTACCGAATAGCCCGAAGCATCCGGCTCAGTCACGCTCCTCCGCGCCCTCTTCGAGGAGGCCGCGTTCCTGGGCCTTGCGAATGGCCGCAGCCCGTGACCGGACACCCAATTTCTCCAATATGTGGCTGATATGGAACTCCACTGTCTTGACGGTTACATTCAGGATTGTCGCCATCTCGGAGTTTCGACAGTCGGCTACGAGTAACCGTAGAACCTGCCGTTCCCGGTCGGTGAGGGGTTCGGGACCACTTTCAGCCACCCCCGGGAGTGCCTCTGAGATCATAATTCGCTTTCCTGCGGCGACCGCGCGAACGGCAGTTACGATCTCTTCGCCTGATACCGTCTTGAGAAGATACCCCCGCACTCCCATTTGAAGTAGAGCCCGTATGTACTCGATCTCGTCATATCCAGTCAGGATCAGCACCGCAACGTTTGGAAAGTTGGTGGAAACGTGTTTGGCAACGTCGATGCCGCTCATGTCGGGCAGATGGAGGTCCAACAACAGCACGTCCGGCTGCTGTTCGCTCACCAATCGAAGGGTGGTTACTCCCTTACCGGTCACCCCGACCACGGCAATCCCACTCGCCTGCTCCAGGTACGTCCGAGTTCCGTCCCGCACCATCGGATGATCATCCACAATGAGAACGCGAATCAGCCGGTCAACATGGCGCTCGACCATTGCTGCCTCCCAACGGAACCTCGGCGGAGACAATCGTCCCGCCCATCGGGCTGCCTTCCACGTTCAGGCGGCCTCCCCACGGTCTGAGCCGCTCCTGCATCCCAAGGATCCCAAGATGGGGTGGGACCGGTTCCGATCCATGCGAAGGATCAATCCCGTGACCGTCATCAGCCACATTCAGACGGACTCGACCTGGCGACTGACAGACCGACACTGTTACCTGAGTTGCACGGGCATGCTTGAGACAGTTATTCAAGGCTTCCTGTGCCACTCGATAGAGAGCGATCTCAAGATCCGGCTCCAGGCGCTTGAACGGCGCGTGGTCGGTGGTTTCGACGAGCAGGGCGGTCGCCAGGTCTGAGCGCGCCTCCACATCGTGGAGCAAGCGGTTCAATCCGGCTGCGAGCCCCAGATCGTCGAGGACAGGTGGGCGCAAGCCGGTGCAGATTGCCCGGAGCGAGATGATGATCTCTTCGGCTGTCCCGATCAACCGGTGATGGGAGCAGTGTGGTGCCTCATTGAGTTCGCGAGCTAGCAGCACCGCGCGTTGGAGGGGATCGTCATGAAGGTCAAGCGCGAGACGCCGCCGCTCCTCTTCCTGAACCTGTAAAAGCTTGGTGCTCAGGGCCGCCAGCGCCTGCTCGCGGTCCTCAAGGGCTGCTACCTGGCTTTCCAATCGCCGAATGAGCAGGGCATTTTGGAGTGTTGTAGCGACCAGTGGCGCAAGGGTGGTGATAAGTGTTCGATCCTCTTGGAGGAGTTCAATATCCCGCCGCTTTGGCCCGATCGCCATGGTTCCAATTGGTACGCCCTCAATCATTAGCGGCACGAGTTGGGCAAGGTCGGCGCTTGCGGCCACCTCTAAACCATGCGGACGGCCGAACGTTGCACCAGCTAGCGGGTCCAGATCCAGGCTCCCTGGACAATCACCCCATGAATAGCGCACCGGGGCATAGGCGTCATTAAGGATGATTGCTGACCAGGAGAGATCGAGGGTCTGCCCTAAGCGGGAGAGGAAATGTGAGGCGATGCTTTCGACACTGCCCTGATGGACGATCTCATTGCTGAGGTGCTGGAGCGTCGCGGCATAGCTATAGACGTCGCGGAACAGGAGGCGCTCCAGCGCCCGACGCAGCCCCTGCTGAGCAGGCCCGAACGTTCCCGCGATCAGTGCCACGCTCAGCACCGTTGATGCCGCCACGGGAGCGAGGATATCGATCTTTGCTCCAGCTTCAAGGATGACATCCAGGGCGACGCTGTAGCTGCCGATCAGCCCGACCCAGACCACCAAGGCGACAAGACCCCGCCTGAGGATGCGTGTTATCCCGAAGAATTGCCGACTTAGGATAGCCGCACCCAGACTTACCGGCACGAGAACCACGCTGAGAATTGCCACATCTGGCCGAACGAGGTGACCCAACCCGAGCAGGCGAGGGGCGAGGGCGAGCAGGCAGAAAGGGGCAAAGCCGGCGATGGTCCCCAATGCGATCAGCCCGAGTGCTCGCTGGGTCTGTTGCTGCTTCGCCGAGGTTTTCACGGCGGCAGCGATCACCAGCATACCGGCTCCCATGAATTGCGCTACCAAGGTAGCGAACCCAATACGTTGGAGCGGCTGATAGGCAGGGGGGTCGACCACAACCACCCAGATGTAGCCCATGAACAGGGTGGCAACGAGCGCTAGGCACGCTTTCGCTGCCCGGCGCCCCCAAGATGTTAGCAAGTGATTGATGGGGAACACGAGGAACAGGAGGAACGTAGTAGCGTCAAAACTGACAACAGCGACGTACTCGACCCCGAGCGCCCAAGCGGAGCCAAACGGTGTGGCGATCGCCGTGAGGAGCATCACCGCTGCGGCCAGGCCAAAACCTAAGATGGCGCGCGCGGCGGTGAAATCGTTCGAAAGCACAAAGATTATGCTGGTAACCGCGACGAAACAGACAGCGATCGTGAGAAAGCTCATCTGGCGCTGTTCGGAAATAGTTACTGCCGAGGCGCCGGATGCAACCATTTCGGCGCCATTCACAGACTGAGTGTGGACAGTGGATGCGGCAGCCAAGGTTGCTGAATCGACCGATGGAGTAGCTAGTTGTCCGTCAATCCCAATGATAATATCGCCGGGGCGAATCCCGGCGTCCCATGCCAAGCCAGCCGGCTGAACCCAGGTAACGGTCAGGTGTCCACCGATCGCTTTGGCGCGTAGGCCGAGCGACGGCTGGTGTTGCGTAGCAGCCAGGCTCATCTGCCCGAGCCCAACTAACGCCGCCACCGCCAACGCGACGATTACCCATCGGCTGCTATTCGACCGCAACAGCTGTTCCTTCGCCATGATCGTTACCGATGCCTGACTCGCATACGTAGCGCAGGCACCAATCTGCGTAACCGCATGACTTCACTCCGCCCGGTTTTCTTGCCTAATGTTCGGAGCACGGTCAGCGCCTCTTGCCGGTGAATCTCAGCTACGACCCAGGTAAAGTGCAGTGCACCGAGATCATGGATCGTCGCCGCGATGCACTCCTCGCCATGCCGGCTCCATAGCGTGCTTTCTTGATACCATTCCAAAATATCGGCCATGCCTTCCTCACGCGCGCAACGCAAGCTGTAGGCAATGGGGAGCGTCTTCTTTTTCCGTCGCAGATCGCTGCTTTGTCGGAAAACATCGGGTTCGATGCCGGCGACATCATTGAGTAGCTGCGCGATCGCACCAACATGGCGACCGAAGACTCCAACTGCTTCGATCGTCGCTGCGTCGTCCACGGCCACCGCCGCTCCGGCTTGGCAGGCCATCGCCACGAGCGAACCGGATTTAAGCCAGGTCATTTCGTGTGCCCGTTCCTCACTCACATCGGACATTGCCTCGAGCACGAGGTCGAGATCCTGGCCAGCACATGAAGCCAGACTG
>JBDZVF010000531.1:0-3985 GCA_040255575.1 Pseudomonadota bacterium
AGCTGATACAAAGCGCGAGCAACCTGCTCGACACCCTGGATGGGCAGCGCGGCGAAGCCACCGATGCGATTCGCTCCCGCATGAGGCGAAACATCGAAGGTGCGCGGCGGCGGCTGGAGGACTTCACGCCTCAGGTGACTGAGGGTGCAACGAACGCGGCGCGCGCCGCGGCGGGGTTCGCGCGGCGCAATCCGTGGAGCACGGTGGCGGTCGGTACGGTGCTCGTGGCTTCCATTGCCACGATTCTGTACGCGAGCCTCTCACGGGATTAGCGACACATGCGTACCGAGACTCGCGAAGACGCGGCGAGGGCGCTAGGCGCGGTCACTGCGGCAGTGAAGCCCAGGAAGGTGGGCGTGGGCCAGAAGGTGGCAATTGCCGGCACGGTGCTGCGGCTCGCGAAGCGCTACCCGATGGCCACGCTCGTGATCGGTGGTGTGGCGCTGGCGCTGTATGCGGGCCGTCGCCGGCAGGCGCACGGGCCCGTAACCCGACACTGAAGCTCAAGCGCTCTTCAGCGTTTCTGGCTCAGTTTCTGAGCCGCGCATGCGCGTGCTCGCTTTGACGTTCGCGGCCCTCACTCGAACGCTGAAGAGGCGGGTCGCTGTGCGCGTGATCGGCTCGTGCGAGGGAGCGCATCAGCTCGGGCGCGAGCTCGCACCACTCGACCGCGAAACCCTGCTCGGTGTGACGAACCACCTGACCCTCGATCGATTGGCGGCCGACTGCCGCGCTTGCGGGCAACAACACCTGGACGAATGACATGGGGCCTGCGTCCATGCCGCTCACGAGCAGTGCCCCGCTGACGCTGACATCTCGAAGGTATCCAATGCCTTGCTGGCCACCTCGTGCGCGAATGGCGACGCGCGTGCGAACGGACAGGCGCTCACCCCATCGATGCTCCATTTCGTTCTCCTTGATCCGCCGGGTCGTGCACCGTACTCAACGGAGCCCGATCCGTCATTAACGTGCTTTTAGTTCGCAGCGGAAAACTCGGACCGCGGGCGATAGGGCTCGCATCACAGCGGCGAGCGTGACAGCGGCGAGCGTGGCCCGAAGGCCAGCGTCACCATCAGGGCGTCACCAGCACGGCTTCGTGGCCCACGGCGGCGGGGCGCTGAATATGCCCACGCCCGAGATCCGCGGGATGAGATAGTCCGTTGCGAAGCGCCGCGGATCGAAGCGTCTCAGCGACGTGCACTCCCGCAGGAAGCTTTGCCGGCCCATCTCCTCATACTGCTGGTGCCAGCCCTTCGCGCGCTCTTTCGCGTTCCAGCGAGCAACGCGCTCGCGCAGCACCTTGCGCTCACCATGTTCCTGCGAACGAATGGGGTAGTGCTTCAACAAGAACTTGTACGGATACACACGTCGCCCCGGAAAGGCGACGTCATGCCCCGCGCTCGCAGCCAGCGACACACGCGAACCCGGCTGCTTCCATGCGCGGCGCTGATGGAAATGCCCGGGGTGATCGCTGAACTCGAAATATTGGAAGTATTCCTCGAGATCCGCGCGCTTCGGATCGAAGCCGTTATCCGTCGGCCAGTAGTTCAGGGTGACGTGGTCCACACACGAGAACCCGCACTGATCCACGTGCCAGAGCGCATCGCGCAGTGAGAGGCCCGGCCACGGGGCGCGCCTGCGTTCGTCCGCATCGTGAAGCACGGCCCAATCGGGCTCGTGCTCCAACGCGATCTCCTCTACGCGAGACAGAAGCGCCTCGAGGTCGTAGGTGGCGCTCGGTCCGCGCGCGGGGAACCGCTCAACCGCGCGAACACCCCTACCTCGAAACGTTTGCGCGATCTCGAACGTATCATCGGTAGACCAGTTGTCGAGCACATTGACGTGCAGCCCTTGAGAAAGCAGGTCCTCGAGTGTGCGCTCGATGATGTCGCCTTCGTTGTAGGTCGGCACGATGGCGAGCACAGCGAAGTGCGGTGGAGCAGGCGCGCTCGGCTCATGAGCGGCTTCGTTCGGGTCGAGGATGCCGACACTTCCGGACCGCTCTGAACCCAGGCCCGCCTGACCGGCAAAGGTGAAGAGCGTGCCCAGCGCAGAGAGCTCATCCCAGTCGCCGGCTCGGAGAACGAGCGGTTTGTGCGCGTGGCTCAGCGATGCGACGCTGACGTCATCGACATCCAGGATAGGAACGCTGTCGCACCCATACGCTGATGCGAGATAGCGAGAGAAAGTGTGGATCTCGTCCATCGCCCAGGGGCACGCAACGTTAGTACCCGTCGGGCTCGCGCGCTCCGCGGTTTGATCTGAGTCAGACACCCGGTGACTTCCGGCCGGACGCTCAATGTAGGATATGAGGTGAAGGCTGTCTTGGCGTCACCCGTATTGCGCGAGGGCTCATTGAAACCGATCTTCCACGCGAGGCTCGTCAACGGTGTATGGGGCGATCCCGGCCTGTGCATCGACCTCAAGTTCCAGCGTCGGGCGATCCTCTTCGATATCGGGGACGTGAGCGCGCTTTCCACGCGCGTGCTCCTTCGTGTGAGCGACGTGTTCGTGAGCCATACGCACATGGATCACTTCGCGGGGTTTGATCACCTCCTGCGCGTATGCCTCGGTCGCGATACCGGCGTGCGCCTGTACGGCCCGCGGAACTTCATTTCACAGGTGGGCCACAAGCTGGCTGCGTACACCTGGGACCTCGTACAAAAATACGCCACCGACTTCTGCATCGATGTGCACGAGCTCGGGGAGAACGGCCTCCTGCAACATGCCCGATTCAGAAGCCGTGCGCGTTTTGTCCGGGAAGACCTGCCGGCGCGACAGGTGGAAGAGGGCGTGCTGCTGACGGACGAGCAGTTCAGAGTGCGCGCGAAGCCGTTCGCGCATCACGACATCGTCTCGCTCGGGTTCTCGTTCGAGGAAAGCATGCACATCAACGTGTGGAAGAACCGGCTCGATGAACGGCGGCTCCCGAGCGGGCCCTGGCTGACCGAGCTCAAACGGCTGGCCCGCGCCAACGCTCCGGAAGACACGCCGGTGAGCATTCGGTGGCGCACCCGCGACGGCCACCGCGAAGAAACGCACCGGCTCGGCGATCTGAAACGCGATGTGCTCGAGTTCGTGCCGGGCCAGCGCCTGTGCTACATCACGGACGTGAGCGGCGATGAAGCCAACCGGAACAGCATCCGCGAGTTCGTGCGCTCGGCCGATATCCTCTTCATCGAAGCCGTGTTCACGGAAGCGGATCGGGAGCTCGCCGAGCGCAAGTCGCATCTGACCACGGTGGCGGCCGGGCGCATCGCGCGCGAGGCCGGCGTGCGTCACGCGGAGCCCTTTCACTTCTCGTCGCGATATCGCGGCCATGAGGCGCAGCATCGCGCCGAGTTCGAGGCTGCCCTCGGCCGCGCCGGCTGCGCGGAAACTGGAACGTCGCTTGCTGAGTCGACCCACAGCGAGGAGATGAGAGCATCGCCGTGACGGCAAGTGAGGTCCTGAAGGTCGCGGGTCGCGAGATCGCGATCTCCAATCCCGACAAGGTGCTGTTTCCGGCAAAGAAGCACACGAAGCTCGACCTCGCGCGCTACTACATCACCGTCGCTGAAGGGGCCCTGCGCGGGGCAGGCGGCCGGCCCAACATGCTCGTGCGCTATCCGAATGGCGTCGAGGGCAGCCACTTCTACCAGAAACGCGCGCCCCAGGGCCGCCCGCGGTGGATCGAGGTCGCGACGCTGCGATTCCCTTCCGGCCGCACGGCTGAAGAGGTCGTGCCGCGCGATGCCGCCGCGCTCGCCTGGCTTGCGAACCTTGCGTGTCTCGAGCTGCATCCGCATCCCGTGCGAGCCGAGGATCTCGACCATCCAAACGAGTTGCGTGTGGACCTCGACCCGGTGCCGGGCGTGAAGTGGCCGCAGATCCGGCAGGTCACCTCGGTAGCTCACGCAGTTCTGGAGGATTTCAAGCTGGTGGGCTGGCCCAAGACCTCCGGCTCGCGCGGCATGCACATTTGTGTGCGCATCGAGAAACGATG
>JBDZVF010000040.1:0-21600 GCA_040255575.1 Pseudomonadota bacterium
GACCCTAATTGGAACACCCACGGGACACATGGGCTTGTTGGCAGAATTGTGCAGGTCCGCCTCGAGCGGGAAGCCTTACCTGCCGCAGCTCGTCCCACATGTTGCTCTGGTCGAGAGCAACGGCTAGCACCGGCACATGCGGGTGACGCCTTCTAATTTCTCCCAGGTCGCGGCGGCTCCCACGCATGACGCCGCGATGGGCGCGGCGAGCGACTCGCCTTCTTCCGCCGAGGCACGCAAAGCGCTACGCAAGGCGCTGCGTGCCAAACGGCGAGCGGTCACACCCGAGTTTCGCGTGAAGGCGGGGCGCCAGGTCGCGCGCAATGTCGATCGCGTGTTCCGCCTGCGTCCCGGTCTGCGGGTGGCGGTCTATGCCTCCTTCCGTGAAGAGCTCGATTCCTCGCCGCTGATCCGCCTTGCGCGCAAGCGTGGCTGCCGCATCTTCCTGCCGCGCATCGACCCCCGCACCATCAGCATGAAGTTCGTCGAAGCGACCGTCGGCGCGCATGAAACCGTGAATCACCTGGGAATCGTCGAGCCCAAGGGCACAAAGCCGATCGCCGCGCGCTGGCTCGACCTCGTGCTGCTACCCCTCGTGGGGTTCGATGCCCGGGGCATGCGCCTGGGGATGGGCGGCGGCTACTACGATCGCACCTTTGCGTACCGTAACCGGCACATCGCATGGCGCGGGCCGCGGCTCGTCGGCGTGGCCTATTCCTTTCAGCAGGTTCCATCGATCGATCGGCAGTGGCACGACGTGCCGCTCGACGCCGTCGTCACCGAAGCAGGGGTCATTCGATGCAGTACTGGCTCATGAAGAGCGAGCCCAGCGTCTTCAGTATTGAAGACCTGGCACGTGCCCCGCGAAGCACCACCTCATGGGATGGGGTGCGCAACTTCCAGGCGCGCAACATGCTTCGCGACCAGATGAAGAAGGGCGATCAGGTGTTCCTCTATTACTCGAGCACCGACGTGCCGGGCATCGTCGGCGTGATGGAAGTCACGAAGGAAGGCTATCCGGACAGCACCGCCTTCGATAAGAAGGACCATCACTACGATCCGGAAAGCGATCCGAAGAACCCGCGCTGGTACATGGTCGACGTGCGCTTGAAGGAGCGCTTCTCGCGCATCATCACGCTTGCCGAGCTGCGCAAACATGCGGGGAAAGAGCTGAAGGGAATGATGCTGCTGCGTCCGGGCAATCGCTTGTCGGTGACACCGGTCGAGCCCGAACACTGGAAGTTCATTCGATCACTCGAGTGATGCATGACTCGCATCGATGCGTGCGAGTATCACACTGCACGCACACTTGCTTGTTTTTTTAATGAGCGTGCGTATACTTCGACCCCGGACTAACCTGTCAACTGGAGAGCCAACATGGCTAAGGCGAAAAAGAAGGGCAAGAAGAAAGCTTCCAAGAAGAAGTAAGGCCCTTGAAATTCGGTGAGCGCGGAAATTTTTCCGCGCTCACCGGACCAAAGAAGAAGACCAAGCCCGCGCAAGCGGGCTTCTTCTTTTCTGCAGTTCACCATTCGCACGAAACCCCTATAAACGCAGGACTTTCGCATGACCCTCGATGCCCAGGAAAAGAAGCGAAGAGCGGCGCTTGCGGCGCTCGATTACGTGCGTGAAGGCATGATCCTCGGCGTGGGCACCGGCTCGACGGTGAATGCGTTCATCGATGCGCTCGCCGAGAGCGGCAAGACTCTGCAGGCGGCAGTCTCGAGCTCCAATGCCTCGACCGCCCGCCTCACCTCCCATGGCATCAAGGTCATCGAGTTGAATGAAGTCGGGTCGTTGGACGTTTATATCGATGGTGCCGATGAGGCCACACGTGCCCGGCACCTCATCAAGGGGGGTGGAGCCGCCCTCACACGTGAGAAGATCATCGCCGCCGCCTCGAAGCAGTTCGTCTGCATCATCGATGACTCCAAGCTCGTGCCGACCCTCGGCAAGTTTCCGCTGCCGGTCGAAGTGATCCCGATGGGGCGACGCTATGTGGCGTCGAAGCTCACGGAGCTCGGTGGCCAACCCGTGTTCCGTGACGGAGTCGTCACTGATAACGGCAATCACATCCTCGATGTGCACAATCTCACCATCAACGATCCGGTCGGGCTCGAGCGGAAGATCAATCAGATCGTCGGTGTGGTGACGGTGGGGTTGTTTGCGAAGCGGGGTGCCGACGTATTGATCATCGGGAGTGACAAGGGGATCGACACTCTTTGACGTTAACGATCTTCGTTAACGTGGGTGTATCGAAGAGGACACCCAGTCCGGGGCGGTGAGAAGCTCACCTCGAGACCGACGCGACTCGAGCGGATGCATGAAGTCGGCCGACGGCAGCGCGATGGACACTCCGCGGCGGGTTCGATACTCCGCGGCATAGCCTGAGACTCGCTGCCCATGTCCGCGACTCTGCTGGTGCCCCCTCGACTCGCGGCGGCACTTCATCAAGTCTCGACCGCGGCCTTCGGACTCACCGCAGTGGCCAATGACTCTCGGTGGTGCCCACCACTCGCGGTGGTCCTCATGACATCTCGACCGCGACCTTCGGACTCACCACGGTGACCCATGACTCTCCGCGGTGCCCCCCACTCGCGGGCGGCCCTTCATCAAGTCTCAACCGCAGCCTTCGAACTCACCACGGCGATCCGTGACTTTCGGCGGTACCCACTCGCGGTGGCCCTCATCAACTATCGGTCGTGACCTTCGACTGGAGGCAAGGGGTACTCATTGCACGCGGTCGTCCGCGCCGCGCTTTGCGCAACCAAGATCGCGCGGACTGCTGTTGCGCTTCGCCGCCGAAGGCGGCATGGCCGATGGCTCGGGCATGCTTCGCGAGTCCATCCAGGCAAGTTGAGCCTTCGAAGCAAGTCCCACAAAGAGTCCCACCAGACCTTTTTCCATGGGCGGCGGCCCCAAAAAGAAAGTGCCGCGAAACCTGAGTTTCGCGGCATTTTCAGAGTGGCTGGGGGACTAGGATTCGAACCTAGGTAAACGGAGTCAGAGTCCGTTGTCCTACCACTAGACGATCCCCCACCTTTATTGGAGAAAAT
Source organism: Pseudomonadota bacterium (assembly GCA_040255575.1). GTDB lineage: Bacteria > Pseudomonadota > Gammaproteobacteria > Steroidobacterales > Steroidobacteraceae > JADGHX01. Next base: position 3,057 of record JBDZVF010000040.1, read on the forward strand.
CGTCTCCTGACGATTTTCTCGAGACCCTGCACGGGCCACGCCGGCGAAAAGCGGGGTTTTCGCCGGCTCCGCCTCGAAGGTTAGCGCTTCGAGTACTGGCCGCTGCGGCGGGCCTTGCGGTGGCCGACCTTCTTGCGCTCGACCTCGCGGGCATCGCGGGTGACGAAGCCGGCGTCGCGAAGCGGCTTGCGGAGGGTCTCATCGTACTCGATCAGCGCACGGGTAATGCCGTGGCGGATGGCGCCCGCCTGGCCGGTGATCCCACCGCCGTCCACGCGCACGCTGATGTCGAACTTGTTCACGAGCTGCACGGCTTCGAGCGGCTGGCGCACGATCATCCGGCCGGTTTCGCGGCCGAAGAACTGATCGAGCGGGCGGTCGTTGACCGTGATCGCGCCCTTGCCGGAGCGCAGGTAAACGCGGGCGGTGGCGGTCTTGCGCCGGCCGGTGCCGTAATTCGGGGTGGCTGCCATGGTCTTTTACTCTTGAATCTCGAGGGGCTTCGGCTGCTGGGCGCTGTGCGGGTGCTTGTCGCCCGCGAAAACGTGCAGCTTCCTGTACATGCGACGGCCGAGCGGGTTCTTGGGCAGCATGCCCTTGACCGCGAACTCGATGACCCGCTCCGGATGCTCCTTCAGCAGCTTGTCCAGGGCGATCTGCTTGATGCCGCCGATGTGCTGGGTGTGCCAGTAGTAGATCTTGTCGCTCAGCTTGCGGCCGGTGACCCGCACCTTCTCGGCATTCACGACCACGATGTGATCGCCCATGTCGACGTGGGGGCTGTAGTCAGCCTTGTGCTTGCCCTTCAGGCGATGGGCGATCTGCGAGGCGAGGCGGCCGAGCGTCTTGTCGGCGGCATCGACGATGAACCAGTCGCCACGCACTTCGGCGGGCTTGGCAAATACGGTTGAGGTGGCCAGTGTCATAGGAAATTAACCCGAGGAAATCACCGGCCGCGCGCGATGCGGGCCAGCTACGAACCCCAAAAAAGGCGCGGAAGTGTACTGAAGGGCACCCCCCTTTGCAAAGCCGTTTGGCTCTTCAGCGCGGGGGTCCACGCGAGGACCTTATAATAGAGTCATGCCGCTGCCTTTCCTACCGCCCCCACCCAGCCTCGACACCCTGATTTCAACTGCGGACAAGGCCTTGCGCTCGCTCTTTGCGCCCGCCCGCGCCGCGCGGCCCTCGCCCGCCACGGGCCCGGCCCCGGAGCTTACGGAAGCTGAGCGGCGCGAATCCGGCGCGCTGATGCGCGTGAATCACACCGGGGAGGTCGCGGCGCAGGCGCTTTATCACGGCCAGGCCTTTGTGGCCCGGGACGAAAATACCCGGAACATGCTCCTGCACGCCGCCCGGGAGGAGACCGATCACCTCGCGTGGTGCGAAGCGCGGCTGTCCGAGCTGCAGTCACGTCCCAGTCTCCTCAATCCCCTCTGGTATGCGGGGTCGTTCGCCATCGGCGCGCTCGCGGCCACCTTTGGGGATCGGGTCAGCCTCGGCTTCGTCTCCGAGACGGAACGCCAGGTCGAAGGGCACTTGAACGTGCACCTCACCCGGCTGCCACCCGCGGATTCGCGCAGTCGCGCGATCCTCGAGCAGATGCGAACCGATGAAATCTCACACGGTGCGGCCGCCCGGGCTGCCGGTGGCGCTGAGCTCCCCGCACCCGTACGTGTCCTGATGAAGCACACTTCGCGTGTGATGACGCATACTGCGTACTGGTTTTGAGCCTTTTACTTGCAGTTGTGCGGGCATATGTATAAAAAGCGCTCGCACACGCTCAAACGGGCTGGGGGAGCTGATTAATGGAAGAGAACATAAAGCCGCTGAGCGATATCCCGGCGATCAATCGCTTTCTGAGCTATTGCCGGATTCGCACAGTGCCGTCGAAAACAGTCGTCATCCACGCGGGTGACCTGCCGGACGTTCTCTACTACATCATCAGCGGCTCGGTCGAAGTCATGATCGAGGATGAGGAAGGCAACGAGATGGTGCTCGCCTACCTCAACCGCGGCCAGTTCTTTGGCGAAATGGGCCTCTTCTACGAACAGCCCACCCGCAGCGCCTGGGTGCGCACCCGCAACCAGTGCGAGCTCGCGGAAATGACCTATCCGCGCTTCCGGCAGATCGCCGCGGAGAGCCCGGGCCTCATCTTCGAGCTCGCAACCCAGCTCGCCACCCGGCTCGATCGCACCAATCGCAAGCTCGGCGATCTTGCGTTCGTGGACGTCACGGGCCGCGTCGCCCACGCGATCATGGATCTGTGCGGCGAGCCGGATGCCATGACCCACCCCGAAGGCATGCAGATCAAGGTCAGCCGCCAGGAGCTGTCGCGCCTCGTCGGCTGCTCCCGCGAGATGGCGGGCCGCGTGCTCAAGGTGCTCGAGGAGCAGGGGCTGCTGCGCGCCACCGGCAAGACCATCGTCGTGTTCAACGCCCGGCCGAAGATGAAGACGCGTCCGGTCATCGTGCCGGCCAAGACGGCCGCGGGTGCTGCCGCCGCGGGCAGTGCCGCGAAATCCCGCGCCGAGGATTACGACGACGACGATGATGACGATGACTTCGACGATGAGGATGACGAATAGCGCCGCGACAGAAGCGCGCCTCGGCGCTCAGCCGCCGCTGATTTCCTTACGCATCGCCGCGATGGTGGCCGCGTAATCCTTGCTGCCGAAGATCGCCGAGCCCGCCACGAACATGTCGGCGCCCGCGCGCGCGATCTCGCGGATGTTGTCGACCTTCACGCCGCCATCGATTTCCAGCCGCACGTCGCGGCCACTGGCATCGATGCGCTCCCGCGCCTCGCGTAATTTGCGAAGCGCGCTCGGAATGAACTTCTGCCCGCCGAAACCGGGGTTCACCGACATGAGCAATACGAGATCGAGCTTCTCGAGCGTGTAATCCAGATAGTCGAGCGGCGTTGCCGGGTTGAACACGAGGCCGGGCTTGCAACCATGCTCGCGGATGAGCCCGATCGTGCGATCGACGTGCTCGGTCGCTTCGGGATGGAAGCTGATGTACGTCGCGCCGGCCGCAGCGAAGTCCGGAACGATGCGATCGACCGGGCTCACCATGAGATGCACATCGATGGGCGCGCTGATGCCGTGCTTGCGAAGCGCCTCGCACACGAGCGGCCCGATGGTGAGATTCGGCACGTAATGATTGTCCATCACGTCGAAGTGGACGACGTCCGCGCCCGCGCGCAGCACGGCTTCGACCTCTTCGCCGAGCTTCGCGAAGTTGGCGGACAGAATCGATGGAGCGATCCAGGCGGGTTGCATGGTGGCGCCTCTCAACTCGTCAGGCGGGTGAGCGCTTCCCGATATTTCTCGCTGGTGCGCGCGATGATGTCGGGCGGCAGCCTGGGACCCGGAGCTTTCTTGTTCCAGTCCAGCGTTTCCAGGTAGTCGCGCACGAACTGCTTGTCGAAGCTCGGCGGACTGATGCCGGGGCGATAGGTATCGGCGGGCCAGAAGCGTGAGGAGTCCGGCGTGCACACTTCGTCGATCAGCGTGAGGCGGCCGGCATCGTCGACGCCGAACTCGAATTTGGTGTCGGCGACAATGATGCCGCGCTTCAGGGCATGCTCCGCCGCGAACTGATAGAGGGCCAGCGCCGCGTCCCGCACCTGCGCGGCGAGTTGCGCGCCGACGAGCCGCTCCGCCTGCGCGAAGGAGATGTTCTCATCGTGATCACCGAGCGCCGCCTTCGTGGCGGGTGTGAAGAGCGGCTGCGGCAGACGCTCGGCCTGGCGCAGACCTGGCGGCAGGGAAATGCCGCAGACCGAGCCGGTGGCCTGATAGTCCTTCCATCCCGAGCCGATGAGATACCCGCGCACCACCGCTTCGAGCGGCAGCGCCTGCAGGCGTTTGACGATAACGGCACGGCCCTCGAGCATCGCGAGCTCCGCAGGGTCCCGCACGACGCTCGACAACGGGGCATGGGTCAGATGATTCGGGATGATGTGGCCGGTCTTCCCGAACCAGAAGTTGGAGATCTCGTTCAGCACCCGCCCCTTGTCGGGGATCGGGTCGGGCAGCACCACGTCGAAGGCCGACAGCCGATCGGTGGTGACGATCAGCATCTGCCCGGCATCCACCTCGTAGATGTCCCGGACCTTGCCCTCGTTGATTCGCTTGAGACCGGTCAAAGCGGTCCGGTGAACAGTCGGCGTAGCCATGGATTGCGCGTGGGTCTTGCAGGAGCCGGCGGAAGGGCTTGGTAGTATAGCGACGAACATGCGCTGGACAGGAAAAGTACTGGGTGGGGTGGTCGGCCTGATGGCAGGCGGCCCCGTGGGCGCCGCCATAGGCGCGCTGGTCGGTCACCAGTTCGACAACGCCCTCGACGAGAGGGAGCGGCTCACCGGCCCCGCTGGGGCTTCCGGCGGTGCCACCCCGCTCGAGGCCGCCGAGCGTTTCTTTCTTTCCACATTCCGGGTGATGGGCCACGTTGCCAAGTCCGACGGGCGCGTCACCGAGCAGGAAATCGCCGCCGCGCGCGGGGTGATGGCCGCACTGCGCCTCGACTCCGCGCAGGTTGCCGCCGCCATCAACGAGTTCACGCGTGGGAAGCAGCCCTCGTTCGACCTGACGGAAGAGCTTCAGCAGCTGCGTTATGCGTGCCAGGGCCGGCCCGATCTCGTCCGCGTGTTCATGGAGATCCAGGTTCGTTTCGCCCTCGCCGGCAACAACATGGCGGGGCCGGTACGCAAGCACCTGTACCGCGTCGCATCCGCCATCGGCATTTCGGAGTTCGAGCTGCGACAGATCGAGGCCGTGCTGCGCATCCAGCGTGGCAACTTCCGGCGCGAGTACACCACGCAGACCAACACGCGCGAGCAGCTCGTGCTCGCGTACAAGGTGCTCGAAGTGGAAGCGAGCGCGAGCAATGAGGAAGTCGTGAAGGCCTATCGCCGCGCCCTGAGCCGCCACCATCCCGACAAGCTGAAAGCGAACGGTCTGCCCGAATCGATGATCGAGCACGCGAAGGAGCGCACCCAGCAGATCATCGAGGCCTATGAGCTGATCAAGGAACGGCGGGGCATCGCCTAGAAGCCTGCCTCACCCATATGGGCCGGGCCTGAAAGCCAGGCGAGACGCTGCCACGAGCGCGCTTGCGTAGCGAGGTTTCGCGCACGCTCGGCCGGGCGCCCCGCAAGGTATCATCAGCCGATGTGGCTGCAGTTGTGGAGCATCCTGGACCGGCTCTTGTTCGGCCCCGCCTCCGTTGGCCCTCGTCCGCCGGCGGTGGCCTTGCGTGTGCTGCGCTATCCCTACGCCGTGCTCCGCGACCTCGCGCATGGGGACATCAACCTGCGCGCCATGGGGCTCGTCTACACGACCCTGCTGTCGGTCGTGCCCCTCACCGCCTTTGCCTTCGCGGTGCTCAAGGGCTTCGGCGCGCATCGCGACCTCGAGCCGATCATCTACAAGTTCTTCGAGCCGATGGGCGAGGCCGGCGCGCACGACATCACCCAGCGCATCATGACGTTTGCCGACAACGTGAGCGGTGGCATTGTCGGCTCGGTCGGCTTCGCGCTGCTGCTCTGGACCCTGGTCAGCACGATTCAGAAGGTCGAGGACAGTTTCAATTTCCTCTGGCGCGTCGAGCAGCCGCGCAGCTGGGCACGGCGCATTGCGGAGTATCTGAGCCTGCTGGTCATGGGGCCGATTCTTCTCGTGGGCTTCCTGGGCCTCTCGCACGCCACGGTGGGCCGAGCGCTCGATACGGCGGCGGAAGAAGTGCCCTTCATCCAGCAGCTCGCGCAGGCGGCTGTCGCGCTGTCGCCCTACTTGATGGTGACCACGTTCTTCCTGGTCATGTACATGTTCGTGCCGAACACGCGCGTGCACTGGAAGCCGGCGCTCATCGGCGCGATCACGGCGGGTGTGATCTGGGCGGCGGTGGGCAAGGTGTTCACCGCGCTCGTGATGCTCTCCGCGCGCATCACGCTCGTGTACGCGGGCTTCGTGTCGATCGTCGGCGCGCTGCTGTGGACGTACCTCGGATGGCTCATCCTGCTCGCCGGCACGCTGCTTTCGTTCTACATCCAGAATCCGACGTATCTGCGCATCGGCTTGCAGCCGTTGCGCCTCTCCTGCGCGGAGATGGAACAGCTCGCGCTCAAGACAATGTTCCTCGTCGGCCGCACGCACGTGACCGGCGGCGCGCGCTGGACGATCAATCGGCTCGCCTCCGAGATCGGCCTGCCGGGGCTCGCCGTCGCGCAGATCGGCAGCACGCTCGAGAAGGCGGGTCTTCTGATCGTGACCGAAGACGACGAGTTCGTGCCCGGCCGCGATGTCGGCCGCATCACGCTGCAGGAGATCATGGAGGTCGCGCGCAATCAGCGCAGCGGCCACTCCGCCGTGCGTGGGTTGCAAATCCCCGCCGTGGATCGCCTCAGCGATAACCTGGAAAAAGCGTGGCGCGACACGTGCGACGGCCGCACGCTCCGCGACCTGCTCGACGAATCTCCGCTCGAGGCCGTCAAGAAGGACGAGTCACTCGCCGGCGAGCGTCAGCTCCGAAAGCAACACTGAGCCGGTGCGGATCGCGCCGCGCGTATCCACATCCGTGCCGAGCGCGACGATGTCGCGATACATCTGCTTCAGGTTGCCGGCGATGGTGATCTCGTGCACCGGATGCACGAGCGCGCCATTCTCGACCCAGTAACCACTCGCGCCGCGCGAGTAATCGCCGGTCACGCCATTCACGCCCTGCCCCATGAGCTCCGACACCAGAAGACCGGTGCCCATCTGCCCGAGCAGCGCTTCGAACGAGAGCGACTTGTCCGGCGTGGCCGTGACGAGCACGTTGTGCAAACCGCCTGCGTTCCCGGTGGTCTTGAGCCCGAGCTTGCGGGCGGAATAGCTGCTGAGCACGTACCCCTGCAGCACGCCATCTTTCACGATCGCGCGATCGCGGGTCGCGACGCCCTCGCCATCGAACGGCGCGCTCGCGAGCGCGCGCAGGATGTGCGGCCGCTCCTCGAGCTGCATGAATGCCGGCAACACCTGCTGGCCAGCGGCATCGAGCATGAACGTGGACTTGCGATACTGCGCGCCGCCTCGAATCGCAGCGGTGAAATGGCCGAAAAAGCCGCGCGCCATTTCCGGCGTGAACAACACCGGCACCTTGCGCGTGCTCAGCCGCCGGCCGCCCAGGCGCGCAAGCGCGCGCTCTGCCGCCTTGCGCCCGATGGCTTCGCCGGACTGCAGCTCGGCCGCGTTGCGCGCGGTGGAGAACCAGTAATCGCGCTGCATGTCCTCGCCCTGCTGGGCCAGCAGCACACAGCTCAAGCTGTGATTCGTGCTCGCATAGCCTTCGAGGAAGCCATGCGAGTTGCCGTAGACGCGCACAGCGCGCTGCGTGCCGACAGAGGCGCCTTCGGAATTGGTGATGCGCGGATCCACCGCGAGGCCCGCGGCTTCGCACGCGCGGGCCATCTCCACGGCCTCATCCGGCGTGATGGACCACGGGTGATCCAGCTGCAGGTCGGGGATATCGCGTGCGAGATCTTCGGGGTCGGCGAGGCCGGCGCAAGGATCTTCCGCCGTGTAGCGGGCGATCGTGCAGGCTTTTTCCACCGTTTCCCGCACGGCCTTCGCGGAAAGGTCCGCGGTGCTCGCGGAGCCCTTGCGCTTGCCGAAATACACGGTGACGCCGACGCCGCGATCCCGCTGGTATTCCACCGTTTCGACTTCGCCCAGGCGCACCGTGGTGGACAGGCCACGGTTCATGCTGGCATCCACATCCGCCTGGGTGGCGCCGCGTCGCTTCGCCTCTTCGAGCGCGAGGCTCACGACGTCTTTCAGTTCCGGTATTCGCGACTCATCGACTTGCATGAGGCAGAATTGTAGCCATGTCCCGCGACCCCGACGAAGACTTCGACGATTTCGACGAGCGCCCGAGCAAGAGCGAGCGCAAGCGCAACGCGCACGAGGCCCAGGCGCTCGGCGAGCAACTGGTGAAGCTGAAGGAGCTCGACCTGCAGGCTTTCGAGCTGCCGGAGTCGCTCTATGACGCGATCATCGAGGCGCGCCGGCTCACGAGTCGCGCCGCGCTCGTACGCCAGCGCCAGCTCATCGGCAAGCTGATGCGCGGGGTTGACCTCGAGCCGATCCGGGCCGCGCTCGCCTCGCGCGGGGAAGAGGCGGCGCGCGAAACGCAGCGTTTCAAGCGAGTGGAGCACTGGCGGGACCGCCTGATCGCCGAAGGGGCCCCCGCCCTCGATGAGCTCATGACTCTGCGCCCGGGCATGGATCGCGACGAATGGCTCGCCCGCGTGGCGGCGGCGAGCGCAGAACGGCAGAAGCTCGGCACCGGTGGGGCCAAATCCCGGGAGCTGTTCCGTCACCTCCGCGCGCTGCTCGACCGGGTTACAATCGCCCCTTCGGCTTGACAGTTGTCGGCCCTTCCTGGGAAGCGATCGATCGGATGAAACCTCTCGTCGGCATCATCATGGGCTCGCAGTCGGACTGGGAAACGATGCGCGCCGCCGCCGAGATGCTGGAGCAGCTCGGGGTCGCGCACGAAGTGCGGGTCGTCTCCGCCCATCGCACGCCCGACCTGTTGTTCGAATACGCATCGACCGCGCGCACGCGCGGGCTCGAGGTCATCATTGCCGGGGCCGGCGGTGCCGCTCATCTGCCCGGCATGACGGCATCCAAGACCTCGCTTCCGGTGCTGGGCGTGCCCGTGCAAACGAAAGCGCTCAATGGCATGGATTCGCTGCTCTCCATCGTCCAGATGCCCGGCGGCGTACCCGTCGCCACATTTGCGATAGGCGTGGCCGGCGCGAAGAACGCGGCGCTCTTCGCAGCCTCGATACTTGCCGCTCGCCATCCCTCCATCGGCACGGCGCTGGATCAATTCCGGGCGCAGCAGACCGAATCGGTCCTGCGCCATCCCGACCCCTCCGGCCCGTCGAGCACATGACGGTTGGCATCGTGGGCGCCGGCCAGCTCGGCCGCATGCTCGCGTTGGCGGGCTATCCGCTCGGGCTCGAGTTCCTGTTTCTCGATCCGTCCCAGGGCGCGCCGGCGGGCCAGGTGGCCCCGCAGATCATTGGCGAGTTCACGGATCTCGGCTCGCTCAGCAGGCTCGCGCGCGAGACCGAGGTCCTGACCTTCGACTGGGAAAACATTTCCGTCGACGCGCTACGCGCGCTGCCTGCGGGGACGCTCATCAGCCCGCCGATCGATGCGCTCGCCGCCGCGCAGGATCGCATGCTCGAAAAGCAGCTCTTCGAGCGGCTCAGGATTCCCACCACACGCTGGCACAACGTCGAATCACAGGCGGATCTGGAAAAGGCCATCGACAGCATCGCACTGCCCGGCGTGTTGAAGACCCGTCGCCTCGGTTATGACGGCAAGGGCCAGAAGGTGCTGCGCAAGCGCGCCGACGTTGCCGGTGCCTGGAACGAAATGGGCCAGGTGCCGCTGCTGTACGAAGAGCTGGTGCCGTTCGATTTCGAGGTCTCGATCATCGGCGCGCGCAGCCGAAGCGGCGAGGTCGCGATCTACCCGCTCAACGGCAACGTGCACGGTGGCGGCATCCTGCGCCTCACGCGCGCGCCGTTTGGCTCCGCGGCGCTTCAACGCGCGGCCGCGCGCCACCTGCGCCGGGCGCTCGTGCACTTCGGCTACACCGGCATCCTCACCATCGAGTTCTTCGTGCGGCGGGGGAAGCTCATCGCCAACGAGATGGCGCCACGGGTGCACAACTCAGGCCACTGGACGATCGAAGGCGCGGAAACGAGCCAGTTCGAAAACCATCTGCGCGCCATCCTCGATCTGCCGCTCGGCTCGACCCGCGCCCGCGGCCATTGCGGCATGTTAAACCTCATCGGCGAAATGCCTGAGAAAACAGCGCTTCTGGCGCAGGATGGCCTGCACCTGCACGACTATGGCAAGTCGCCGCGGCCGGGGCGCAAGCTCGGTCACCTCACCTTCATCGAGCGAAGTGCCGCTGCGCGCGACCGGCGGGCACGGCGGTTGCTGGGGCGAGTGGCTGCGGGCGTGCGCATCCCGTAAGATCGGGCGGCCCAAAAGATCCCCGAAAGGCGCCGCGCGCCCAAGATATAAGTAGCGGGAGCCGCAGCACTTTCATGTACCTCGACCTGTTCAAACTCAAGGAATTGCCGTTCCGGCTGAGCCCGGATCCGCAGTTCCTTTACTTGAGCAAGCAGCACGCGCGCGCCAAGGCGTACATGGAGTCGACCATCTGGTTCACGGATGGCTTCGTCGTCATCACCGGCGAGATCGGCGCGGGCAAGACGACGCTGATCGAATCCTTCCTCAAGGAGATCCAGGCCGACGTCGTGGTGGCGCAGATCAACCAGACTCAGGTCAATGCGGTGGATTTCCTGCAGGCCGTGCTGGTGCAGTTCGGCTTCTCGCCCTTCAAGATGAAGAAGGCGGAGCTGATCGCGACCCTGAACAATTTCCTCATCGAGCAGCACGGCGCCGGTCGCAAGGTGCTGCTGATCGTCGATGAGGCGCAGAACCTTACCCTGCGCGTGCTCGAAGAGATCCGCCTGCTCTCCGGGGTCGAGACCACCAAGGAAAAGGTGCTGCGAATCATCCTCGCGGGGCAGCCCGAGCTGAACGAGAAGCTCGATGCGCCGGAGCTCGTGCAGCTCGCACAGCGCATCCGCCTGCGTTTCCATCTCTCGACCTTGTCGGCCGCGGAAATGCGCGCGTACATCGAGCATCGCCTCGAAGTCGCCGGCGCGGGCGATCGACAGATCTTCGCCGAAGACACGTACAGCGAGATCTACCGCTACACCGGTGGCGTGCCGCGCCTCGTGAACACGCTCTGCGATACGGCGATGATGTCCGCGTTCGCCTCGAACCGCGATGGCGTGACGCTCGGTGACGTTGCAACCGCCGTGGATGAGTTGAGCTGGGTCGAGTATTCGGTTCGCTTGCAGCAGCAGCAGCACGCCGCGCTGGGCCGCGTCGCTGGGGCGGCAGACGGGCACGGGCATGGTGATGGACACACGCACACTGAAACGAGCGTGCTCAACTCGACGCCGGGAAACGCATCCGCTGCGCCGGCAGGTGCCACTACGAACGGGCCCGCGACTCCGGCGGAAAGCGCCGGTCCGGCGATTGGCCGCATTCTCATCGCGACGGATGGGCGCACGGTGCAGGAAGTGCCGCTGAAGGTCGGACGCATCATCGTGGGCCGCACGACCGACAACGACGTGCAGATCGACAGCCGCTTCGTGAGCCGCCATCACTGCCAGGTGATCACCACGCCGCATGCGTGCGTGATCGAAGACCTGAACAGCACGAACGGGATCTACGTGAAATCCAAGCGCGTGCGACGGCACTATCTGAACGATGGCGACGTCGTGCAGCTCGGCAAGCACGAGCTCATTTACATCGATGAGCGGTTGCCGCGCGTGCGGGCGCCTTTCGTGGACACGGTGCCCGGCGCCCCGCCGGCGGAACCCGTCGGCGAGCCGCACTGATCTCAAGACTGTGAGTTGGGCGGCCGCCGCCCGGCGATCGAGGGCTTTCTTCAGTCTTCGCGCTTGGGCAGCACGGACGAGTCGCTATCCAGATAGTCCGCCCGCATCTTTCGATAACCGCGGCGCCGAAGCAGCACCACGATCCCGCCCAGGGTCGCCACGAGCCCCGGGAGGCCAATTGCCGCACTCACGAAGCCGCTGCCTTTCAGGAGATAGCTCGCCATGAGCGCGGCCAGTCCGCACAGCAGATAGATCCACGGGAGGGCTTCGTAGAGGGGGCGGGCAAGGCGCGGATCGCTCATTGCCTCATGCTAAGCCCTTGCTGGCCGGCGAGCCAGCAAGGGCCTCGAAAAGCGGGAGGTTGCGCGCGCTTCTCAGCGCCGGCGGCCGAACATCTCGGCGACCCGGCCGAAGAACGAGGGCTTGAACGCCTCCACCTTGTAGTACTCCTGCGGGCGCGGGGTCGCGCGCTTGCTCGCCTCGGCAACCAGGTCTTTGGGCAGCTCAAATTTTTCTTCGACGTTGCGCTCGACGTGCATCGGTTCGTTCCTCGCAGAAGGGTTCATAGGCAGCTCACGACTGGCGATGCGTTCGCCGGTCGCCAAGCAAGCTACGGGCCCGGGGAAAGGGGTGTCGTGCGTATCGTCACAGGTTCGCGAACGGTAATGGAATGTCTCCAGGGGCAGACGGCATTCCCTTGCGAGCGTTGCAATTATGTCCGTGCTCGCGCGGCGCGCCCGTGCAGATTTGAGAAGCCCCGCACAGGCGGTGGGCAACCGGTGTGCGTCTTCACCGATCCACTCCACCGCCCGATTGGGTGCACGGACTCGCGATCCTTCGCAAGGGGCGACACTCCCTCGTCGATCCGCGAAGACAGGATGAAGCAAAAAAGAATGCGCGACGATGCGCATTCGTGTTGGAAACGTGCAGAAATGCAGGCCCGGAAGCGGGCCTGCGCAGTGAGACTCAGCCAGTGCCGCCGACGGTGAGATTGTCCACGCGCAACGTGGGTTGACCCACGCCCACGGGCACGCTCTGGCCTTCCTTGCCACACGTGCCCACACCATCGTCGAGCTTCAGATCGTTACCGACCATGCTCACGCGAGTGAGCACATCAGGCCCGTTACCGATGAGCGTGGCGCCTTTCAGCGGCGCACCGAGCTTGCCGTTCTCGATCGCGTAGGCTTCGCTCGCGGAGAACACGAACTTGCCGGAAGTGATGTCCACCTGACCGCCGCCGAAGTTCACGGCATAGATGCCCTTCTCGACGGACGCGATGATTTCCTCCGGTGAGTGCTTGCCGGGGCGCATGTACGTGTTCGTCATACGAGGCATCGTCACATGCGCGAAGGACTCGCGACGGCCGTTACCCGTGGGCTTCGCGCCCATCAGACGGGCGTTGAGCTTGTCTTGCAAATAGCCAACGAGCACACCGTTTTCAATGAGCGTGGTGCACTGAGTGGGAGTGCCCTCGTCGTCGATGTTCAGCGAACCACGGCGACGCGAGAGCGTGCCGTCGTCGACGATCGTGCACTCTTCGCTCGCCACGCGCTGACCGATGCGATTCGCGAAGGCGGAAGTGCCCTTGCGATTGAAGTCGCCTTCGAGGCCGTGGCCAATCGCTTCATGCAGCAACACACCGGGCCAGCCTGGACCCAGCACCACTGTCATCGGCCCAGCGGGCGCGGGAATGGATTCGAGATTCAGCAGGGCCTGCCGTGCGGCCTCGCGTGCGAGCTGCAGCGGGCGATCGCCTGCTACCAGCTCATCGAGTGAGAAGCGGCCACCCGCGCCTGCATAGCCCTGCTCGCGGCGGCCATTTTGCTCGGCGAGCACGGAAACGTTGAAGCGCACGAGCGGACGCACATCCGCAGCCAGCTCGCCCTGACTATTCGCGACGAGCACGACCTCATGCACCGCCGTGACGCTCGCCATCACCTGCACGATGCGCGGATCCAGCTTGCGTGTCTCACGATCGACCCGCTCGAGCCAGGCGACCTTCTGGTCGTCCTTCATCGAGGCAGTGACATCGACGGGCAGATAGAGGTTATGGCCCGCCTTCGGTTGCCATGCTTGCACGCGACCCTCGCCACCCTGCGCAGCGATGGCGCGAGCGGCGCGCGAGGCTTCTTCCAGCGCCGGCAGCACGATCTCGTCCGAATACGCGAAGCCGGTCTTTTCGCCGGACAGTGCACGCACACCGACACCCTGCTCGATGCTCGCGCTGCCATCCTTCACGATGCCGTCTTCCAGCGCCCACGACTCTTCGCGTGACAGCTGAAAGTACACATCAGCGAAATCGACCGAGTGCCGCAGCACTTCGCCGAACACGCGATCAAGCCGCGCGTCATCGAGCCCGCTGGGACGCAGGATCAGCTCACGAGCAATACCGAGGGGATCTGAAGGGGAATTTTGAGTAGACATCGACACCATTAGAGCATGCGGTGGGTCAGGGCTGGGAACCTAGTGCGGGCTTGCGCCTGTCGATTCAAGTCAACGTCGGCCACTATGCAGCCAGTGCCACGGGGCAAGCGCTGCAGTATCGTCCCCCAATGGTCCACGATGAGGCTGTCGCCGTAGGTCTCGCGCCCGTTCGGATGAAACCCGGACTGGGCCGGCGCAATGACGTAGCAGAGATTCTCGATGGCGCGGGCGCGCAGGAGCGTCTCCCAATGCGCGCGGCCTGTCGGTGCGGTAAATGCCGACGGTACCGTGAGGATCTGCGCACCTGCAGCGCTCAAGTGCCGAAACAGCTCGGGGAAGCGCACGTCGTAGCACACAGAGAGCCCGAGTCGCCCGACCGGCGTGTCCACGACCACAGGCTCGTGCCCAGGCGCGACGTGAGCGGATTCGCGATAGACCTCCGCCTTGCCGGGAATATCGACATCGAACAGATGGATCTTGTCGTAGCGCGCGACGCGCGTGCCGCTCGCATCGAACACCAGTGACGCGGCGGAGACTCTCCCATCCGGCGCTTTGATGGGCATCGTGCCTGCCACGATCCACAGCCCGAGATCGCGCGCGGTGGCCGCCATGAAATCCTGGATAGGCCCGCTGCCATCGGCCTCTCCTATGGCGCGCTTGTCAGCGTCCTTCAGCCCCATGAATGCGAAGTTCTCGGGCAGCGCGGCCAGCGCAGCACCGCGATCACGCGCTTGCGTCAGGAGCTCTCGCGCCTGTTGGAGATTCGTGCCGACGTCCGGCCCGGACGTCATCTGGATTGCGGCAACTTTCATTTGTGTGTCAGAGCAGCCTTACTCGACGGTGACTACCGGCTCGTTCCACGTGCCGCGCATGCGAAGCACGAGGCGCGAGCGGCTCGTGGAATCGCCCCCAATCAGCTCACGCAACCTCAGCCATGCGGCCGCGACGCGGGGCGTGGACCCCAGCCGACGCAGTGACTGCGGCAGCCGCTCCTCACCCCGCAGCACCCACGCCTCGTGATCATAATCGCCGGTGAGGAGCCCGGTGCTCCCTCGCACCAGGATCTCTACGTCCCCGTCGAAATGCAGGTCCGAGGTCGTGGCCTGGCCCTCGCGCAGCTGAAAGTGACCATCGAAGCGCGTGAATTTCAGCTCGTCGGACTGGGCGGCCGCCTCCGGCCCGGCGTCGTGCCGCGCGATGCCGTTGAGCAGCGCCGGCACCGTCAGCAGCGCGAGCGGCTTCCAGGACGGGCTCTGCGCACCGTCGAGGGACGCCCGGCGGGCCACGCCATCTTCGAAACGCATGCTGAGCGTGCCTGTGGCGCTTTCGAGCCATGGGATATCCCGACGGGGCTGCCAGACGATCTCGCCGCTCAGCGCGCCTCTGGCGGCGCTGAGATCGGGCCGGAAGCCGAGATCGGCAAACGCGCCCGCCACATCCGCGCTCTCCACGTCGAACTCGGCGCGGCACGTCGCGAAATCTTCCGCACATCGCAGCGAGCCGGTGCCACCGAAGCTCGGGTGCTTCAGGCGCAGGTCGTTGAACACCAATCCACTGGATTGTCGCGCGAGCTTGCCCGTGAGCACCCCGAATGAGGGCACCTCCAGTCGAAGCGCGGAGAGCGCGGGATTGGTCGCACTCGCACCGAGTCGCACGCTGGCGTCTTCGTAGACGCGGTCCCCGAACGCGAGCTCGTCAGAGGAGATCTCGACGTCCGCCAGGGTATCCGGAGCGGCCTTGCGCAACTTCTGCCACGCGACTACGTAAGCCGGTGCGTCGATTCGCCGGACGTGCCCGCGAACCTGGATGACGTTCTCGTCCGGCAACGCGACCGTTCCGGTCCCGAGACGAACGGCTGCGCGATCGATGCGCCAGCTTTCACCATCCACGATTTCCAGCGCGAGCGCTGCTCGCAGGCGCTCCGCAAGATTCGCGCGCACCTCCGAGCTGTTGCCTGTGCCTGAGATGTCGATGTGCAGCGGCAGCGGCGCACCGGCCCCTTTCGCGAGCGGCGCTGGCAGCTTGCTGGTCACACCGATGAGCGTGGAGTCCGCGCGACCGACCCAGTGCGCCGGGTCGGTGCCATTCGGCGGTGAGTACGCGAAGTCGCCACTCCACGCGGTCTCACCGCTAACCTCCGCCAGCGGTTGTATCTCCGAGAGCGCCACGAGTTTGCGCGCATCGACGAAGCCCTGAGCCTGCACCGCTATCGCAGAACCCATGCGATCGCGGCGCTCGGCGATCTTCAGCGTGAGCGGGCCCCCGAGCCACGTGGCACTGAGCGTCGAGCGCTGCAGGCGGCCGGCGTCGTAGGTCACTGCACCCCTCAGGGACTCGACCGGCGGCAAGTCCGGAGCGAGGCGGAACTGCACGCCTTCCAGCACGGTGGTGATACGGGCACTCATCTGCGGGGGCGACGCGCGCGGCGCGAGAGCCATCGCCCCGGGAATCGTCACGTCGAAATCGAACAGCGCATCTCCGGTTGCCGCGAGCTCTTGCAGATGCGGCGCCTGCCGCTGCAGATCGGGATGGGAGCGCATCAGCGCGAGGGCGCTTTCCAGCCGGCCTTGTGCGCGACCCGTCAGCCGCGCGGGTCGAGCGCCTGTGGCGTTCCACTGCGCCTCCACGGACTCGAGCTCGAAATCGCCCGTGCGGCCTTCGCTCACCGACGCGCTGATGCGCGGGCCGTTCCACGCAACGTTTCCGTCGAGCCCCGTCGACTCCGGCCACGTGCCGTCGGCTGGAATACGCGCGTCGCGCACGTTGAACGAGCCGACGGAGCGGGCGGAGTCCAGCGCGTCGAGACGGCCGCGCATCTCGAACGCGCCGTTCTCGATACGGCCCGCGGCAACGCGCAGACCTTCCGAACCGAACACGCGCGTCACGCCGTCAGCGAATCGCGCCTGCAGCTTCGCGATGTCCGCATGCGTCAGGGTGCCTCGCAGCTCGACGCGCGGCGCGCCTTCGCCCGACTGCGCGAGCAGAGTGCCGGTCAACTCGCCTTCCGCCGAATCCTCCTTGAACTCGAATCGGCGCATCGAGACTTGCCAGCCCGCGCCGGCCCGCCTGACGAGCGCGCGCGATACGAGCCGCAAGCCTTCGACGGGATGCTCCGGATCCGCAGCGAGTTGCAGGCGCGCGGCCGGCGCATCGACCTCCAGCGAAAGCACGCTCTCGGTCGAATGGAGGCGCAGCGGCACCGAGGTGAGCGTGAAGCCGCGCGTCACCGAGGTCGCGGTCGCGTCATCGATGTGCGCGCTCGCGGCGAGACGTGAACCCTCGGGGCGAGCGTCGTTCCAGTCGATGACGAGATCCTGCAGCTTGCCATCGAGCGAGATCTCCGATGGCGTGAGCTCGGGGGCGATCCAGGCCGCGAGCGTCGTAAGCGGCGCAAGGGGCGCGCTCGAGAGCACAGTTCGCAAATGCCCCGGACTCAGCTCGACGGTGAATTGCGGCAGCGGCGAATCCTTCTGATCGCGACCGAGCACGAGCTGCTCGATCTGCAGCTGGGAGAGTTCACCGCGATGCTGGAATTTCCAGCTCCCCGTGACGTAATCGAGCTTCAGCGCGCTGGGCGAGGCCTGAAGCGGTTCGAGCCATGAGGGAGCGCCCACCACCAGATCCACCCCGCGCACTTCACCCGTCGCTTTCTCGACGCGCCCATTCCTGAGCGTGAGATCGAACGTGACGTTTCCACTGCCTAATTCAGGAAGATTCCCCGCAAGCCTGGGCAGATCGGCGAGCACGCCTCGCCAGCTCGCAAACAACAGGCGGACTCCTTCGAACCGCACGCCGCCGCTGAAAGTCCCCGGTGAGTAGATGTCGCCGTTGAGCTGGAAGACGACGCGCGCGGTGCGCCCAAGCCGCTCGGGCAGGAACACGAGCGCATGGCCGCTCCACTCCGTTCCCGCGCGCTTGAGCGCCGCACGGCGAATCTGCAACGTGAGCGGGCTCGCACTGCCGCCCGGGTCGGGCACCTTGAGCGTGCCACCCTGCAGGTCGACCACGCCGCCCTTCCAACGATCGAGCACTCGTGCGCGGCTTTCGGTGCGCGTGGCTGCGGGCGCAGGAGGCCGGCCGCGCTGGCTCGCAGTGCCCTGCGGAGGTCCAC
This sequence comes from Pseudomonadota bacterium, assembly GCA_040255575.1. Classification (GTDB taxonomy): domain Bacteria; phylum Pseudomonadota; class Gammaproteobacteria; order Steroidobacterales; family Steroidobacteraceae; genus JADGHX01. Next base: position 21,077 of record JBDZVF010000040.1, read on the forward strand.
GCCCGAGCTTCTCGAGATCGATGTCTGGTGCGATCAGCGTGATGCGACCCGCAACGAGGCGGCCCGATCGCGCTGTCTGCCACGCATTGATTCCGACGATGAGCTGAGGGGCGCGCAGCAGGACGTTCGACTTGCCGGGCTCGCCGAGCTCGACACGCCGAAACACGGCCTCCGGGCCGTACCAGCCGAGGCGGAATGCGAGCTCGTTGAAGCGGATGTCGAGGCCGGTCTGCGCGCGCACGAGGCTCTCGAAGGCAGCCCGCTGGCGCGGCACGCGCACCACCGCCATCTCATACGCCACCCCCAACGCCGCTACGAACGACGCCACGACGACGCTGATGATGATGGTGGTTCGCAACCACCCTGCGCGCAATTGCATGATGGGAGTTTAGGAAGCCCTCGCTAACGCCCTCATCGCCACCCGCGATCGAGGGCTTCTCAAATCAATACCACGTCGTATTGATCGACGCCGTACAACGCCTCGGCCTGCAATCGGATCGGTCGTCCCACCTGCGGCTCGAGCT
>JBDZVF010000532.1:0-3956 GCA_040255575.1 Pseudomonadota bacterium
ATCTGGTTCAACATCATTTACAGGCCGCCCAAGCTTTCGATGGGGGATGCGAAGCGCACGCTCTCCAAGCTCGCCCACATGCTGAGCGCGCAGCCGGAGTCGCCCCCCGGCAATCTGCCGATCACCATTCGTTCGCCGTTCACGGTGCCATATTTCATCGAGCCGTTCCGTTCGCTCAACCGGGTGATGTTTCGCAGGCTGCTCCGGCAACTGCAGGCAACGCTGAAACTGACCCAGCCTGTCGTTGTTGCCACGAACCCCTTTGCAGTCGATTTTGTCCGCGAAACGCGGCCATGGCCTGCCTTCTACTACTGCGTTGATGACTACTCCGAATATCCTGGTGTGAGCCGTTCGGCAGCGATTTCGCTGGAGCGCGAGCTGCTGGGCATGGTGAATGGCGTCGCCGCGACTGCGATGCGATTGCTCGAAACGCGCCGCGCCGGCCACAAGCAGATGTATCTGCCACATGGTGTCGACGTTGCGCACTTTGCGTCTGCCAAACGTAGCGCGCGGAACGGCCAGCCGGTCATCGGTTTCTTCGGTTTGCTCAGCGATTGGGTGGATGTCGATTACATCGCGCGTCTGGCACAGCTGCGGCCGCAGTGGACCATCGAGCTGCTCGGCCGCATCGATACGGATGCGAGCGCGCTGCACGGCCTGCCCAACGTGAAGTTCACGCCGCCCGTGCCGTTCGCGCAGCTGCCAAGGGCCGCCGCGAATTTCGACGTGGCGCTGATTCCGTTCCGGATCAACGATCTCACGCGGGCCGTGAATCCTCTGAAGCTGCTGGAGTATTTCGCGATGGGGCTGCCGGTCGTCTCGACCCGCCTGCCGGAGGTGGAACGCTTTCAGCCGGATGCAGTCATTGCCGATACTGCGGAGGACGCGGCCGCTGCCATCGACGCCATCCTGGCGACGGACTCCGAGCAGCAGCGCGCGCGTCGCGTGAGCATCGCCTCCGACAATTCCTGGGGGCGGCGCGCGCAGGACCTGGTGACCTGGATCGAATCGTTCAGCCGCGGCTGAACCCTGACGGGACGGCCGCGATGCCGTCGAAGGACGTGTGTGTTCAAGATCATGACAGTATTCGGAACACGACCCGAGGCGATCAAGGTCGCCCCGGTGCTCGCGGCGCTGGCACAGGCGGACTCCGAGTTCGAGTGCATCAACGTGATTTCGTCGCAGCACAAGGATTTGCTGTGGCCATTCCTGCGGCTGTTTCGCGTCGAGGTGCATCATGATCTGGACGTCATGTCGCAGGCGCAGACGCCGTTGATGGTGCTGTCACGCACGATGGAGCGCCTTGCGCCGATCATCGAGCGCACGCGCCCCGATCTGCTGCTCGTTCAAGGCGACACCAGCACTGCGCTCGGTGCAGCGCAGACCGCGTTCCATGCAGAGGTGCCTGTCGGGCACATCGAAGCTGGCCTGCGCAGCGGAAACCCGCGCTCGCCGTTCCCAGAGGAAATGAATCGTCGACTCATCTCGCAGATGGCGACGTTGAATTTCGCCGCGACCGAGCACAACAAGCGCATCCTGCTCGATGAGAAAATCGAGCCGGGTACCATTCACGTTACCGGCAATCCGGTCGTGGACGCGCTTCTGCAGATCCGCAGCTCGACGAGCATGGCTCCCGCGCTCGCCGAAAGGCTCGATCGCTGGCGCAACCACAAGCTCGTGCTGCTCACGACCCATCGGCGTGAGAGCTTTGGCGAGACGATGAATCGCAATCTTCAGGAACTGAAGGAGTTCGTCGCGAGCCATCCCGATGTCGTGCTGGTGTTTCCGGTCCATCCCAATCCGAAGGTTCGGGCTGCCGTGGACGCGGTGCTGAAGGGGCAGGAACGCATCGAGTTGCTCGAGCCGCTGGACTATCCGGACTTCCTTCACATCATTGGCCGGACGTGGCTGATTGTCTCGGACTCTGGCGGCGTGCAGGAAGAGGCGCCTTCGTTCGGCCGTCCGCTCCTCGTGCTACGTGAGAACACGGAGCGTCCCGAAGGGCTTGCTGCCGGCACGAGCAAGCTGGTGGGCGGGGACCCGCTACAATTGCGTCGCATGCTGCTCGAGGCGTATGCGCCCGATTCGTGGGCGCACCGAGTCAGTGCTGTGGTGAACCCGTTCGGGGATGGCACCGCGGGTCAGCGTATCCGGGCGGCGATCGCCAGCTATTTCGCCAGGCGCGGCTGAGCCGGCCATGCACGCGCACGCCGCGAAGGATGTTCCCAAGCGCAACGCGCCACTGATCCTTTACTGCATCATGATCGCGAGCACGCTGCTGCACATGGGTGGCCGCGTGCCGTTGCTCGGCCTCATCCATATCGACCTGCTGCTCACCGCTGCCACCGCGTTCGCGGTCTGGCAGGCGCGGGGCGCCAGCGGCCCGCGGGCTGCACCGCCTTCGCCGATGGAGCAGAAGGCGACGAAACAGCTGTACATCCTGTTCGGCTTCATCGCCTTCACGGTTCCTTTCGTCGAATGGCCGGGCAGCGTGATCAAGAACGGCATGGAGCCGTTCGTCAAGGCGGTGATGTTCTATTTCTTCACCATCTGGTGCGTGAAAACCAGCAGGGACCTGCGTGTCTTCCTCACGGTCTACGTCGCGTGCCAATGCTTCCGCGTGCTGGAGCCCCTGTATCTGCACTTTGCCTACGGTTACTGGGGCGCAGCCACGTCGATGACCGATACGGAGTTCATGGACCGTCTGTCCGGTGCGCCGCTCGACATCGTCAATCCCAACGGCCTCGCGTTCATCATTCTCGGCACGCTGCCCATCCTTTACTTCATCCAGAAGAAAGAGAAGTGGCCTATACGGCTGCTCATGTGGGGACTGATCGGCGCGCTGAGCTACGCGTTGATCCTGACGGCCTCGCGCTCGGGCTTCATCGTGTTCGTGCTGCTGGTCGGCATGGCTGTCTGGAGCTCGAAGAATCGTGCCCTCGCTCTCACGCTGATCGCGGTGGTCACGGTCGTGGTGTCGAGCAACCTCGACGAGCTGCAACGCGACCGCTACCTCTCCATTGTTCGTTCCGACGTGAAAGGTGCGAGCACCGCTCACGGACGCACAGATGCGGTGCTCGAGGACTTCGAGGTGGCCATGCGCCGCCCCCTGTTCGGGCACGGGCTCGGCACGTCCGTCGAAGCCAATGCGCACTATCGTGGCTATGGCCAGATTTCGCACAACCTCTATACGGAGGTGGCGCAGGAGCTCGGCTTCGTCGGGCTGATCCTCTTCCTGTCTTTCGTGGCAACCGCCGTCAAGGCAGCGTGGCACGCGCAGAAAGTAGCCAGGAATGCGCGAGGGGGCGACCACATATTCGAGATCGCATCGCGCTCGATTCTCGTGTTGCTGATCGTCGATATCATCTTCAGCTTCGCCAGTTATGGCCTGTCCGAGTCGCACTGGTATCTGATGGCAGGCCTCGCCGTGGTCACCACGCGCATCGTCGCGCGCGAAGTGGATAACGCGCCTGTCGGGCAGGAGCCCGGCTCCGGCACGGGCCGGCGGCGACCGGGCCGCCAATCAAACGCTGCAGCTATTCCTCCTCGAAGAAAATTCACTGCATGACCTCCGTGCTTCTCGTCGCCCGCTGGCCCGTGGGCGGCATTCGTACCTACCTGCGCGATCTCCTGCGCTCCGAAGCGTTCGCGGATGTGCGCTTTCGCGTCGTGCTGCCAGACTGTGACGAAACGCAGTCGCTCATCCAGGAAGTAGACAGTCCTTCCGTCACGTGGCTTCGCACGGAGAACTCGACACGCGCGCTGTTCAGAGCCGTCGCCACGATGCCGGATCTGCGCTCGTTCGCATTGGTTCATTCTCACGGCTTCACGGCTGCGTGCGTTGCCGCCGTTCCGACTGCCTTGCGTGGCGTGCCGCATCTGGCGACAGGTCATGATGTTCTTGTTGAAGGACAACTTCGCGGATTGAAGGGCTTCGTCTGGTGTCGTGTCTTGCA
>JBDZVF010000533.1:0-3944 GCA_040255575.1 Pseudomonadota bacterium
GCCAGTTCCGCGCTCTGATTTCTGGCTTTTTCGCATTCCGGATCGCACGGCGACCAGGGCCTCTTGCGCAAGCCTCTCAGGCACAGTGAGTGCTCACTCCCGGCGCATGGCATCCATCCGCATAGGCATTTCAGGCTGGCGATACCCACCGTGGCGCGGCACGTTCTACCCCGCCGGCCTCGCGCAGAAAAACGAGCTCGCTTATGCCGCCTCCAGGTTCTCCACCATCGAAATCAACGGCTCGTTCTATTCGCTCCAGCACCCCACGAGCTACCGACGTTGGTATGCGCAAACGCCCGACGACTTCATCTTTGCGGTGAAGGGCGGCCGCTTCATCACCCACATGCGCAAACTGCGCGACGTGGAAAAGCCGCTCGCGAATTTCTTCGCCTCGGGAGTGCTGGCGCTTCGGGAAAAGCTCGGCCCGGTTCTCTGGCAGTTCCCGCCCATGGTCCGCTACGACCGTGGCCGCTTCGAGCAATTCTTCGAGCTGCTGCCTCACGACACCGAGGCGGCAGTTCGCCTCGCTCGTAAACGCGACTCGCGGCTCAAGGGCCGCGCCGTTCTCTCGACAGACGAGCGACGCACCTTACGGCATGCCGTGGAGATCCGGCACGAGAGCTTTCTGGACCCCTCTTTCATCGAACTGCTTCGGGCGCATCGCATCGGGCTCGTGGTGGCAGAGACCGCCAAACGATGGCCCATGACGCAGGACGTGACCGCCGACTTCGTTTACATGCGCCTGCATGGGGACAAAGAGCTCTATCGGAGCGGCTACGGTGACAAGGCGCTCGAAAAGTGGGCGCGCCGAATCGAGGCGTGGCATCAGGGAAGCGAGCCTGCCGATGTCGCGCGCATTGCGCGACCGATGAGGAAGACCCGAGGGGGAAGGGACGTGTACTGCTACTTCGACAACACGGACGTCAAGCTTCGAGCACCCTTCGACGCACTCAAGTTGATGAGCAAACTACACATCAACTACCGCCCTGCCCATGCGGCCTTTCAATGAGTTATAGCCTCTCAGCGGGGAGCGGCTGGGACGAGTGGCCTGCCTTTCTCAGGCGCATGAACCCGACAGTTCCCCACGCGCCTCGACTATCATTGCCGCCCCATGCAGCCGCCTGCCATTACACGCCGTCGCCGCCCCTTCCTCGCACCCTTCTGGGTGATGTGGCTGATTTTTTTCGCGCTGCTGGCGGCGGCGTTCGTGGCATACCGGGCCGCGACCACCACCACCATCGTGCTCGTGCGTCATGCCGAGAAAGTGATGGGCACGATCGAGGACCCACCCTTGGCCTCCGAGGGCGCACGGCGTGCCGACCGGCTCGCGCAGATGTTCGGCGAGATCACGGCGGGCAACGGTCTCGACGCGATCTACGTGTCGGACACCAAGCGTGCCCGGCAGACCGCGGGTCCCCTCCTCGCACGGCTCGGGTTCACGGCCGTGGTCTATCCGGCGGCCGACGTGGACGGGACGGTGCGACAGGTGCTGCGTAATCACCGAGGCGGTCGGGCGCTCATCGTCGGCCACAGCAATACGCTTCCGGCGATGATCCAGAAGCTGACCGGCCAGACGGTGCCGCCCATTCCAGAAGAGGAATACGACGACATCTACGTCGTCACCGTGCCGAGCTTCGGACGCTCGAACGTGCTGCGGTTGAAGTACTGACGTTGATGCTCGAGCGGTGCGGCTGAAGTGCTGACGCCCGTGCTCGAGCGGGTGCGGCTGAAGTACTGACGTCGGTGCTCGCGCGGGGTGCCGTGAGTACCAAGGCCGCTTCCCGGCGCGCGGCCGCTGAAGCAACGGCGCCGTGCTCTAGCGGCGGCGACGCGAGCAGCGGTCAGGCGGGCGAATGGCCGCTGTTCAGCGCCATGGCCCGGCGCACGAAATCTTCGTGCCGGGCGATCCGGAAATCCGCCAGCACCGCATCCCGAATGTGTCGGGACGGATCGATCAGATAGGTCGCGCGGCGCACGCCGATACCCAGCGGCCCGATCACCTCGTACATCCCGATGACGGCCTTGTCCAGATCGGACAGCAGCCTGAAAGGCAGGTTGTGCTTGTCCCGAAAGCCACGATGGCTGGCCGGCCCTTGCGGACTGATGCCGGCGACGGTGAGCCCGTTCGAGACGAGCTCCGAATGAAGGTCGCGCAGCATGCACACCTCCTTGGTACAGCCGGGCGTGAAATCCGCCGGATAGAAGAAGAGAACCAGCGGCCCGTGGTTCAGCAACGAGCTGAGCGATGTGTCGCGCCCGTCCTGGTCCGGCAGCGTGAACTCTGGGGCTCGGGCACCTGCTGCAAGCATGAGGCTGATCCCGATTAGATACAGGCGCGGATCATAGAACGGGGTCGCGGGGTTCGTCGTGGGGATTTGCGCGGCGGGGCATCGAAGTTGGGGGTGTCGGGCGGCGGGGGGTCCGATCGCAGGGCATCGAGCCCTCGTGGCGCCGAGCTTCGGTGTCGAGCTTCGTATCGAGCCCTCCGGGTGTCGATCTTCCTATCGAGCCCTCGGGTATCGAGCCTCGGGGTATCGATGGGTCCGGCCTCGCCTGCGGCGCAATCTCTTCGGCTCCAGCAAATAGGTTTGCGACTGCAAAAAGCGATGCTAGAATCGCGCGCCTTTCAGGGGCGGCCCCACCTTGGACCGCCAGCCCCCTGATCCGTGTGGGGCGGTAGCTCAGCTGGGAGAGCGTCGCGTTCGCAATGCGAAGGTCGAGGGTTCGATCCCCTTCCGCTCCACCAATTTGCCCAGCTAAAACATCAACTTACGAGCCAATTCCGGGCATCGATGATCCGAAGCACGGTTCGTGCGGGAGATCTGCGGGAGTGGGTGACCAGGTTGGCCACCCGGACCAAGTTCCCGATCTCCGGAGCACTGTAGTGAGTCGTAACACGGCTCGACTTATGCCCGAGCAGATCTTGGCGGTCCTCGAACCCCGCACCGGAGGCGCGTAAGCGTCGCCCGAACGTGTGCCGCAGATCGTGAACCCGAATCCGCCTGAACCCCATCGGTGCTTCACGCCCGAACTCCTTCCGGTAGCGATTCGCCGCTCGCGTGCGCGCCGCCTTCCATCCTGAGTTGAGCATGTAGCCGAGGCGGTTCCGCTCGCCGCGCACATCCTTGTAGGTGAACACGTAGCGAGGATGAAGACCTCGCTGCGCGTTCACGATCCTCTGTGCTGCATCGTTCAGCACGAGGAGCCTCGGATGAGGATCATCCGTGAAGCACTTCGTGACCTCCTCGGGGATGATGAAAACCGTGCGCTCGAGATCAGGCGTGTCGAGTTCCGGTACTCGGATCTCCCAGGCCCACTCCAGCGCGCAGATTTCCTCATCACGTGGCCCCGCATTCACGATGAACTCGCCCATCGTCGCCAGATGTTCGGCGAGCTCGCTGAACAGCAACCGCTGCTCGTCCCAACCCCGGCGGCCGCCCAAACTCCCCCACCCGCGTCCACTTGAAACTCCTCCACCTGTGATGTGACCCGGCGCCAGGGTGGCGCCCGGGCTGATCTGCGACGGGACGTTACGCTGCTTCCTTTTGTTCGAAGGGGAGCGGCAGGAGTTGAACGTCTTGAAGTCGCATCTACGGATCACGATTCAAACACTGCTGCAGTCGGGCCGGAGCCAACGCGAGATCGAGCGGGTGACGGGTGTGGATCGCAAGACGATTCGCCGTTACGCGCAGTCGGCGATGGAGGCCGGGCCGGCAAATTCCCCCGGGGTGGCCACCGGCTTTTCTGCGGGGGGAAACGCAGTTTCCCCGGTTGAAACTCCTCCACCCCGGCCACCGGCGCGGGCGCCCAAAGAAGCCCGCTCGGCGTGCGAAGCGCACCGGGAGTGGATCAGCAGCCAGGTTGAGCTCGGCCGCAACGCGCAGAGCATCTACCAGGACCTGGTGGAGCATCACGGCTTCACCCATCGGTACAACTCGGTGAAG
>JBDZVF010000041.1:0-21544 GCA_040255575.1 Pseudomonadota bacterium
GGGAGACCATCAGGTGCGCGTCATCGAACTGGACGGCTGGCTGGCGCTCGGCGCGCATCTGCCGCCCAAGGAGAAGCGCGGTCTGGTGCTGGTCGATCCGCCGTTCGAGGAAGAAGGCGAGTTCGGCCGGCTTGTCGAGCGCCTGTCGAAAGCGCATCGGCGCTGGCCGGGCGGTATCTATGCCTTGTGGTATCCGATCAAGGACAGGGCCGCCGTGGCGCGCGTCCACACCGCCGCGCCGCGGACTTCAAAGTTCGCGCCAGGTCCGCTTTGCGGCTTGCCCTGCTCCCGAGTGATCAGGGCGGATAGCTCCTCGTGATGCTTTTCGATCAGGGAAGCAATTTCCATGAGCCGCTCGGCGCGCGTGCCGTCCCGCTCGGCCGACCAGGCCGGGAATGCGTCCTGGGCCGCGCGAACGGCCTCCTCGACATGCTCATGCGTAGCTTGCGCGCAGCGCCCGACCAGCGACTCATCGAACGGATTGACGACGTTGAAGGTGCTCGTCGCCGGCACGGTCTTCCCGCCGATCATCATCTGCCATGTGGACATCGTGGCCTTCCCGCAAGCTTTCGCCCGACCCTATCGTGCGGCCGGCGGAAGCGCTTGCTCGGGCGTGCCAGTCAATTGATTGACTGTGCCGCGACTTGGCGCACGCGCAGTGGTGTCAACGGTTGGCGGGTCGGGATCCGATCGCGCGCGGGACTTCCGTTGCGGGATACCGGTTGCGCAGCAAGAGCACCCGGCCATGGATCGCGATGAGGCGCTGGTATTGGCATTCCAGGATCCGGCGCAGCTCTGCGGGCAACTCGGTTTTCATCGCCTCTTCGTAGCGGGCCTTGGCGTAGTCCTGGCCCCGCTCGCATTCCTCGAGGATTGATTTCGTGTCGCGCGAAATCGGGACCGCCTTGAAGCTGATCCAGCCGCGGAACATGGGCGGCGCTACGGTTTCGCCATCCTCCGGCGCGGCGCCGAGCAAGCGCGCCTGACCCTGCAACTCGAGAACAGAGGCCCGACAGCACTCCTCGCCGTCCTTCAACACCTCAACGATTCCCGGTTCCCGATTGTCCCGGGTGGCGAGCACAAAGCCCCTTTCGCCCTCTCGCGACATTTCGATGAGCTCCCTCAGGAGGGCGAGAGTGATTTCTTCCGGGTTCATGGCACACACAGCCTACAGCAAATGGCCCCGCGCGCCCGGTTATCTGAGGAATTGGCCTGTGCGCAGCGGAGGAGAAGCGTCCCTGCAACTCCTCGGTCGACGAACGCCCCGTTTACTGCGACACCTTCTCCGCACCCATGCTCGCCCATTCCCGAGTGAGATAGTCCGCATCCTCTTCGGAGCGAGGCCGCACGCCCAACAGAATGCCGCCTTGCTTGATGCCTTCCTGATAGCGCTTCACGCGCTCTTCAGGAATGCCGGCGCCCACCAATGCACCGACGATCCCACCGGTTGCCGCTCCGGCACCGGCGCCCGCGAGACCCGCCGCCAATGGACCGGCCACCACCAACCCGAGGCCGGGCAGGACGAGATTCGAACCGACGGCGGCGAGCGCCGCCGCGATCGCGCCCACGGTACCGCCAATCGCTCCGCCGACGCCGGCGCCCTTCGCGGCTTTGTTCCCGAGCTCCGTCTCGGCACCCTTGTCGAACTGGCTCTTGCGGGTGTCTTCGGACATGACGATGTTCACGTCGCTTGTGTCGTAGCCGCGAGCGGTGAGCGCTTCATAGGCGCGTTCGGCTGAAGCGCGATCTGCGAACAGTGCGGTCACCATCGGGCGCTCCCCGGATTCCGAGCGAGACGCTCCAGTTGCCGCCCCAGTAGTTCCCGAATACGTGTTCGGATTCTGCATGTCTGCCTCCAGTTAACTTGATTATCGTGTACGCGTGGAAGGTCGGGATGACCTCCCAGGCGCGCGGTGATTAGCGCACGCCCGGAGTGCGGCGGATGTAGGACGACGTGGGAGATGTAAGTACTAAAATGAGGACATGGCTCACGCCGCCGGCGCCAAACACAGCCGCACCAACCTCACGAACGAGCTGGGAACCCCCCGGCCGTCAACGTCGTGACGAAGCTGTTCGAGTGCAACGGCCAGCCGGTCGCAAAGCTCTCGAACGCGCCCGGTTGTCCTGCAACCCTGCTTCCATCGCATGCCGACGGCTGATTGAGAGTCTCAGGCGTTCGTGATGGACTTCCAACGCCTCAGCCGCTCCGCGATCAGCTCCGCGCGGCGCCGATCATCGCTTCCGTCCAGGATGCCCATGTCCTGGGGTTCGGCGCGCCAGTAAACGCCGGCCGTCCGCGCATTCACGCTGCCGAGCGCGTCGGACCGAGTGGTGAAGTATCCGGTCGCGCGATCGGCGGACTCCAGCAGGATTTCTCCCGTCCCGTCCAGCTGGGGTGCATTCGAATCCCGAGGCCGTTCCCCTTTCCAATAATAGAAGACGCCCGGCGGCTCCTTCCTCTCCTTCGACGCTTCGCACCGCCATCTCGAAGAGAGCCTGCCATCCTCTTGCCAACAGCGACCGCGTAGCTCCAGCGCGCCGTCGCGGTCCCGCGAGATTCGGATGAGGCTCACGGCGGCCGGCTCGACGGGGCCGATCTCGGTGAGGGAGAACTGCCACCACACGCCTTCGATGCGTGCGAGGCGGCCCCCGTGCTCGATCGCCGTCCGAAGCTTCTGGTTGACGGTTCTCATCTCGGAACGGTTCGTGGCAGCGCCGTACCGCACGCACGTGAGCCCGAGGAGATCGCTCGGCAGCTTCGTGCCGCTCGCATGCAGGATGAAGGTTCGGTGCATCCCGAGGACTCCACCGAAAATGCCAGCTTCGAAGACGACGTTGTCGCGCGGCGAAGCCTGACCGGATCCGGTGGGAGCGGATGCGGGCTGCCCACTTGTCGTCCAGTCGTCCCGAGCGAACGCGAAGGCAGCGAAGTCGACTTCATGCGCAAGCTCGAGGAGGCGGGCCAGTGTGGTGGTCCCAGGATTGAAAGATGTCGTCCAGGGATCGACATGCGCGCAGTCTGCAAGACCGCGCGTCAATGCCTGCACGAGCCCTTGTTGCGTTCCCGAGGAGCCGAGGAAAATGCGAGGCTTGTCCATCCGCTCCACCGACAGGCATCGAGGTCAAAGTGGGTTAGCGAACTCAACGCGCGCGGCGCCGCTCAGATCCAGATTGATGCTCTTCTGCGTTTCGAGCAGCCGAATGTTGACGGAGTCGCAGCAGCTGCACCTCAACACCATGGCTTGAGGTCGACCGTACATTTTCAGTTCGGCGAAGCGCCGCTCGACGCCGCAGGCACCGCAAGTAATCATGGCCATCGTAATGTCGAATGCAAAACAGCGGCCGACCGGGCCAGCGGCAGCGTTACCGTCGAGCGCCACTATGTCCGTCATCATGATGACTCTCCCGTGGGGCCGAACCTTTCCGTGCGGACTTTGACCTCTGCGTGCCCGAGCGCCAGGAGGTGTTCCGCGACGACCTCGACGAACGGCGTCGGGCCGCAGACAAAGACGTCCGGCTCCAGCGCTGGATCGGTGGCTCGTCTCTGAAGCATTGCCCGATCCACGCGCCCATGCTCGCCACGCCACCCCGCGGGCGCTTCACGCGTCAGCGTATGAATAACCGTGGGCCCCGCGGGAGCAGCTTCGAGGCTGGATAAATCCGTCCGGAACAGGAGCCGATCGATGGACTGCGATGAATACAGCAGCCGCGCAGGCGTGCGTACCGCCTTGGCCTGACGAGCGCGCAACATGGCCATCAAAGGCACGACGCCCGATCCCCCGCCGATCAACATCAGAGGTGCCACGCTGGTCGGTAGCCAAGTGAAGTAGCCGCCGATCGGTCCCCGCACTTCAAACCGATCGCCGACACGCAACTCCGTCAGAAGAAAGGACGACACTTCTCCGCCCTCGATCAGCTGCACGGTTATCTCGATACGTGAGCCTGACTCCGAAAACGTCGCGAGCGAATAGCTGCGTTGAGCCGAGTAGCCATCTTCCGCGGTCAAGCGAAGATCGATGTGCTGTCCGGCCAGATGTCCAGACCAACCGGGAACATCGAGCACAATCGTGCTGGCCGAGGCGGACTCTGGCCGGAGCGCGACGACGGTTGCAACCTGCCAGGACAGCTGCTGCCCAGGGCTATCCACTCAGTCCCCTCTGTAGCGTTGTTCGCGCCACGGGTCGCCGTACATATGGTAGCCAAGAGATTCCCAGAACCCGGGCGAATCCTCCTCGCGAAAGCTGATGCGGCGAACCCATTTCGCGCTCTTCCAGAAATACAGGTGGGGGATGAGCAAACGAGCGGGGCCGCCATGCACAGGCACCAACGGTTGCCCATCGTAATGCGTGGCGATCAGCGCCTGGCCATCGACGAGATCGGCGACGGGCACATTAGTCGTATAACCGCCGTCACAATGCGCCATGATGAAATCCGCCGGCGCCTTGGAGAAACCCGCCGCCTGCAGCAGATCGTCGAAGCTCACGCCACGCCATTTGGTGCCGAACTTGCTCCACTTGGTGACGCAATGAATATCGGTGGTGATCTCCGTTTGCGGGAGCGCCTCGAACTCGTTCCAGGACCATTGAGCGAGCAGCTGCCCGGCATGCTGGAGCGCCATGCTCCAGCGTTCCAATGCAGTATGTTGGGTGGGGCCCGCCGTTAGTATCGGAAATTCAGGTGTCACGTACTGACCGGGCGGCAGGCGTGCCTGCGTCTCCGGCGTGCCCCTTTCCTTTCCTTTGAATCCGCGTGTAAAGAACATGGCTACCTCGCATGTGTTTTGACAGCCGGCGCCCTCGCCCACGTAGGTCACCGCGCCGGTCAGCTGCTCTGTTCAGCCACACTCTCTTCGGCCAGCAAGCAGATCGCTTCCGGAACGGCCTCGAGCCGATCCTGCGGAATGGGCAAGCCGCTGAGGTCGGACACGCCGTAGGTGCCTTCTTCAATCTTCGCAAGCGCCCGATCTACACGCGCAAGACGCGTGATGTCGCGAACCACGAGCTGACCATCGAGCTCGAGCGCGGTGAGCTTTTGCGCGTCATCTTCAGGCTCTCGGGGACCGCCCATGCTCTCGGTGTTGAGGCGCCCTTCGTCCGCCTCGCTGTTTTGTGCGGCAGAGAGCAAGGCAACCCGCAGCTTCTTCAGTGATCCGCGTTGTTGCTCGACAAAGGCGGCATCGAGGTCGGCGTTAACCTTGGACATGGGTGGGCGTTCCGTTTCTCAGGTTTTCAGGGTGCGCGCGCCAGGATCAGCGCAACGGCAGACGTAATGTGCCGCTGGAGGACCCTGCCCGCCTCTTCCTGATCGACGATTGAATTTCACTCCAAGGAGTGTGTCCGGCCGAGTTGCCCTGTTACAGGCTTTCGGCTGCGAGGTGCGCAGACAGGTGTGGCGCCTGCCAATCGCGCAAGGAGACGAGATTCATGAAAGCGATTGTTGTGACGGCCCAGGCCGCAGGCACTGCCGGGATGACGTTGACGGAGCGGCCCAAGCCACAGGCAGCGATAAACGACGTCCTCGTCGAAGTTCATGCGTCCGGATTCGTTCCCACTGAGCTGGCGTGGCCCTCCACCTGGGCCGATCGCCTCGGCCGTGCCCGGGCACCCACAATCCCAGGGCACGAATTGGCCGGAGTAGTTATCGCTCTCGGCTATGGGACCACGGGGTTGTCGGTCGGTCAGCGGGTGTTCGGCCTGACGGACTGGTATCGCGACGGCACCCTGGCGGAATGCGCAGCCGTTGAGGCACGCAACCTCGCGCCGCTGCCGGGCGACGTCGACTTCACCGTGGGTGCGAGCCTGCCGATCTCGGGCCTGACCGCGTGGCAGGGACTGTTCGCGCACGGCCGCCTTCAACCCGGGCAGAGCGTGCTCGCGCACGGCGCGGCCGGCGCAGTCGGGTCGATGGTGACGCAACTCGCATGTGAGTTCGGTGCGTACGTCATCGGCACCGGACGCGCCGCCGATCGTGAGAAGGCGCTCGACTTCGGCGCGAAGGAGTTCGTCGATCTCGACAACGATGCCCTGGGAGACATCGGCAAAGTCGATCTGGTGTTCGATGTCATCGGAGGTGACGTCGGGAAGCGCTCCGCGGGCTTGATTCGAACCGGAGGAACACTCGTGTCGGTCGTCGGGCCGCCCGAAACGCGGCCCGCTGACGGCCTGACGGTCGACTTCGTTGTCGAATCCGATCGGGCCCAGCTGAGTGAGATCGTCCAGCGTGTGCGAGACGGACGACTGCGCACGAACATCGGCAACATCTCGACACTCGAGGATGGCGTCACCGCCTTCAACCGCCGCGAGCGGCGCAATGGGAAGATGATCATCCGCGTTCGTCCGTGAACGAGACGGTGGGTCGTTCGGGTCCCGCCACCCATCGTCGAGATTCCTCGTGTTCGGATCCAGCGCTGCAGGATCTGCGTCAAATGGCTCGATTTATCCCGAGGTACGTATGAATCGTTTGGTGTCACGTCGAGTGATCATCGCCCGCAGTCTCGCCGCCGGTGCGGCGATTCCTCTATTCGGATTGGCTGCGCTCGACGCGCAGGCTGCAGCGCTGACTCCTCTGGATCCTGCGGATCCGACGGCCAAAGCGCTCAACTTTGTGACCGATGCCAGTGAAGTGGACGCAAAGGCCAACCCGACCTACAAGCCCACGCAGAAATGCGCCAACTGCGCTCAATTCCAGGGCAAACCCGGCGACGCGAGTGCAGGCTGCACGATATTCGCGGGACACAGCGTTCCCGCAAAGGGCTGGTGCAAGGTCTGGGCACAAAAGCCCGGGGCCTAGGGCGCCAGCGCTACCTCGTTCCAGATGAAAGCCACCTCGTTCAGATGATTGAGATTCACCCCTCAAGAGGACATCCATGATCAAGCACCAACAGTCATCGCACGATACCTCGCGTCGTCGACTGCTTCTCAGAGGGACTACCGCGCTGTCAGCAACCGCGGTCGCATTGCTCGCCGGCGTACCCGCCAAGGCAGCGAAAAGCGCCACAGGTCAGGACGCTTCCCGTGATGCCGCGGTACTCAATACGGCACTTGCCCTCGAACACGAAGCCATCAACGCCTATACGCTCGGCGCGCAGTCCAAACTGCTCGAGAAGCCCGTTCTCGCCGTCGCCCTCAAGTTTCAGGGCGATCACAAGGTTCACCGCGATCGTCTGGTCAGTGTCCTCAAGACCCTCGGCGCGACACCGGCGGAAGAAAGGACGCTCGCGGTGTATGCACAGGCGCTCGACGTCGAAAAGCTGAAATCGCAGGCCGATGTGCTGGACTTCGCGGCGGGACTCGAGCACGGCGCGGTCAATGCGTACCTCGGAATCATCCCCTCCTTCGCCGACCGGCCGCTCGCGAAACTTGCCGGGCAGCTTGCGGCGGATGAAACCGAACACTTCGTCGTGCTCTCGCAGGCGCTCGGTCGAGAGTTGCCCGCACCGCTGAGCTTCGGTGTATGAGCGTTCGCGATGCGCGCTGGATCGGAGCGATCTCGATGACGCTGGTTTTCGGCGTAGCTCGCGGCAGCCCCGTGACCGGCAGCGTCGCTCGTGGCAAGGAGCTATATGAGTCGCGCTGCACGGCCTGTCATTCGCTCGATCACGCGCGCATCGGTCCCGCACATCGTGGCGTCTTCGGTCGTCACGCGGGGCAGGTAGCAGGGTTCGATTATTCGGAAGCCCTGAGGAGCGCACACGTCACGTGGACTGCACGATCTCTCGATCGTTGGCTGACCGACCCCGAAGCATTTCTTCCGGGCCAGAAGATGGGCTACTCGGTCGCCGATGCCCAGGACCGCGCCGACATCATCTCGTTTCTCGCAAGCGCCGAGGCGAGATGATGTGGCGCGGCTTCGGCCGGCGACCCGTGCGAGGTCCCGCCGCCGCTATTTCTGCGAGACGCTCACGCTGTCGATCAGGCCGTCCGGCTGCATGAATATTTGCAGCTCCTGCAAGCTGTGCTCGAAAGTCGCGTCGTAACGATCCGCACCGCTCGCGGCGACCCCGCGAAAGGTCAGCGACTTCAATGCCCCGAACTGCGCGAGACTCGACTGGATGAGGGGTAATTGCTGGCGGGTGGCGCTCGCGAAACCGGGCGTCATGCGATCGTAGTCCGGCTCGCCGTTTGTGAGGCTGATGACAAGGCGACGCACGGCGTCTTCGCTGCCCGGGAACGGCGTCTGGTCCTCGAAGCGTTTTGCGATGGCCGCCGCTTCATCCAGCACCGGACGCGCCCGCGCCTCATCCATGCGGGTAAAGAGTGTTGGGCTTCCTATCGCCGACTGGCGCCAGCGGGCCGACTTCACGTGCCCCGAATCGTCGAGCTGAAAGCCGACCGTCACATTCTCCTGCTTCGCGAACAATTCATGGTCGGACAGCGGAAAGAGCTCCAGAGAATCCCCGCCGCGCATCGCGCCCACCAGTCGCCCCCCATCCCAGCGCAGCACCAGCGGTGGCCGGTTGCTCGTCTCGTAGGCGCCCACCAAACGATCCAGCCTCTCCCGGCTCACTTTCGCGACCGCGCGCCTGGGGGGCGCGAACTCTTCCCACTGATACTCCAGCGCCACCGTGCGCAGCACCTCGTCCATGAGCGTGCCGCCGCTGTCGCTGTTGGTCATGATGACGATGCCATCACCGCGTTCGTATGCGACGAGAATGCATCGATAGCCGGCGTTGGCTCCGCTATGGGTGAAGAATCGGTGGGCCGGCGGCCCGCCGGTCACGGGCCCGAGCCCATGATTACCGAGCACCGGAGTGAGCATCTCGCGGGCCATCCGCGGGGAAACTACGCTCTTCTGCTTGCCAGCGAGTATCTGCTGCACGCCTATCGCGTAATGCGCGAGATCTGTCGGAGTGGTCCAGAGACCTGCTGCCGCCAACTCAGGGTATACGTGTGGGCCGCCCTCCACGGCCGTGCCGTTCGGGCCGTAGGGCAGCGCAACTTCATCGCGGCGCCTGGCGGGCAGCGGTTGCTCGTAGGTGCTGTGAGTCATACCGAGAGGCGCGAGCACGCTGTCGCGCAGATAGTCCGGCAAGGAGCTGCCTGTCACATCGATCAGCAATTGCTGGGCGAGCACGTAACCGCCGCCGGAGTAGCGGTACGTGGTGCCGGGCACGACGTCGACCCGAATGGGAGGCGAGTTCGCGGGTTTCACTCCATCGAGCATCTGTGGCCCATTCGGAACGGGCTCACCCAATGTGTAACCTGGGAAACCGTGAACGGTGAGCCCCGCCGAGTGCGACAGGATTCCGCGCAGCGTGACTTTCCTGGTGTGATTGAACTCATTCTCCGGGAGCTTCCAGGACTTCAGGTACTGATTCACATCCGTACCGAGGTCCAGCTTCCCCTGTTCCACGAGGTGCAGCACGCCTAATGCGAACACGGGCTTGCTGATCGATGCCGCCTGGAAGAGCGTCTCTGGCGTGACCGGCGCGCCGCCGATTTTCTTCACGCCGAAACCGCGCGCCCATTCGACCTTCCCCTGACGAATGACCGCCATACTCATTCCCGGCACGTTGAGCTCGGCCATTCGCCGGGCCAGCGGGGTCAGCGCAGGCGTTTCGCCATCAACGAGGACGGGGGGCTGCAATCCGTCTTGCAGATGCTGGATACGGGCTTCGATCTCGGGCTCGGAAGCGAGAGCCGGCAGGCAGAGCAAACCGATGAGCACGCCTGCGAGCCGTTGCAATCCTGCAAGTTCCATGGCACCCCCCTTTTTCTCGGGAGCATACCGCTTGGGAACCTCGGCCGCAGCAGCGCATGCGTCCTGCGACCCCTCGCCGCAGGAAGCCTGCGATCCAGTTAGGGTGGTTGTAACGAACTTCCGCTCACAAACGAATGAGCTAATGGTGCCCCTGCAGGAATCCCGCAAATGACGAACATCGTTCCGTACGTGCTGCTGGCTGCGATGGCGGCTGGGATCTCAGCCCACGCGGCACCCGCAGCCATGCCGCTGAGCGTTGTGGAGCTCTACACCTCAGAGGGCTGCAGCTCCTGCCCGCCTGCGGAGAAGCTGCTCGAGCGGCTGGCTGATCGTCCCAACGTGCTGGCGCTCTCTTTTCACGTCGACTATTGGGACAACCTGGGATGGCGAGACCGCTTTTCCCTGCCCGAATCGACGGCGCGACAACAGGCGCTGACACATCTGCTGAAGCTGTCGACGATGGGCACACCGCAGTTCATCGTCGACGGGCAACACTCAGTCTTTGGGGCGAATCCCCTTGCGCTGGAGGCTGCACTGAGCGAGGGGACGCGCGCCCACTCAACAGGTCTGCAGGTCGCCCCGGAGATCAGCAACGGCGAGCTGCGTGTGCAAAGAAAAGGCGAAGGCCGCTCCGAGGCATATGACGTGTACCTGATCGGCTATCTGCCCAAGGCCGTCACGAAGATCACTCGTGGTGAAAATGCCGGCCGGACGCTCACCGAAGCGAACGTCGTGCGCGCGATCAAAAGAATTGGGGGATCCGAAGACTCTCGCCAGCAGTGGCGCCTCACGCTGCCGGATCTGGAAGGCGATGCGCAACGTTTCGCGGTGCTGATTCAGTCCCGCACCAGTGGCGCGATTGTCGCGGCGGAAGTACCTGAGCGTCGCTGAACGCTGTAACCCGCAAACTTGCATCGCCGTGGCGGCACGCGCAGTGGCGATCGGCGCGGCGGCACGCGCAGTAGCGACGGCTGCGCCGGCACGCGCAGCTACCGCATGACCCCGCACATGATCATCGAGATCACGGCCACGCCAACTCGCATCATCGCGGCGTCCACGCCGATGCAGCCGCAAGGAATGCCGCAGTCTCCTGACTCGCCGTGGTGTTATCCGGCGGAAAATAGCTGAGCTTCACGACAACCGTGCGCGTAGTCGGATCGACGTAGATGTACTGACCTTGCAATCCCAGCGCCTGAAATGAACCTGGCCGCGTGCCCATCCACCACTGATAACCATATCCCGGCCCGGGTCCTCCGGTCGGCCGAGTGGACTCTGCGAGCCACTTCTCCGGCACGATCCGATGACCGTTCGCCTCTCCACCGTTCAGCACCATCTGGCCCAGGCGTGCGAAGTCTCGCAGCGTCGCGTTGAAACCGGCACCGCTGAACTCGCGACCCACGCCCGGCGGACCGTCCATGATGTAGAAAGCGTCCGACTCCGCACCGAGCGGCTCCCAGATTCTCTGCGCCGTGTAGGCCGCAACCGTGCTGCCGCCGCTGACGCGCTCGAGCAGCCAGCCGAGCACGGCGGTATCGAGCGTCTTGTACTCCCACACGCTTCCTGGCGGATTCTTGCGTTTGATGGTGCGAGCGACATCCGCAAAACGGGTGACGTTCGTCACGAGCGACAGCTCGTGATTGCGCGCGGCGACTCCGGGGTTACCGAAGTCGTAACGTTCTTCGTAGTCGACGCCCGAGCGCATCTGCAGAATCTGGCGAATCGTGACTCCGTTGTATCCGCCCGAGCTGAGCTCCGGGAGATACATGGTGATGGGATCGTCGATCGATTTGATCCGCTGCTCCTCGAGCGCGATCCCCACCAGCATCGAGGTAATGGACTTCGTCATCGAGAATGCGATGAAACGAGTCGCTTCGTTCGTCTGGTTTCGATAGCTCTCGTAGACGATCCGCCCGTCTTTCATGATCAGCAGCGCATTCGTGAAGGTGCGCTGGATGAACTGCTCGGGCGTGAACGTCTGCCCCTGGAACGAATACGTAAAGTCCAGCACGTGGTCGGCGCGCGGCAGCTGCCAAACCGGACCCGAGCGGCCGACCACGCGCGTAGTGAATAGCTGATCCATGTTGTGGAACGTCAGGCTATTCACGTCCGCGTCGAGCATCGACCGCCGCAGCTGCTGCACGGCGGGCTCAACCGTCGAAGGGGGCAGGCCTGGATCCGGCGCCGGCGCAGGGTATGCGGAGGCCTGAACGGATGCAAAAACCAGGAACGCGGCTGCGATCGTCGAGCAGGTCTTCCTCATTGATTCCCCCTTCAAACCCGAGTGTGGCCCGGCAGCGAGCTGCTGGAATTCCAAGCCGCCTGGCCGCGCGGTCTTTCCTGAGCGCATCAGCGCCACCGTGCCCGCAGCCGCTCTGCTTCGCGAACGATTTCGGCGGCATCGGCAGGCGTGAGCCAGCGCTGGCGCTCGAGTTCGGCGGCGCTGGCGCGCACCTTATTCACGTAGTCATCGTGGTTCTTGTAAAGCGACCGAAGCCTCGCCTGATCGAAATCAAACTTGTAGCCGACAAAGAGACATCGGAACGGGCCCGCCTTCGCCCCCACCCAGCGCGCGGTGGGCACATCGACATACGGCGTGCGGACGCCACCTTTCGCGTTCCCCAGCTCGTCTTCCACAAACGACTTGTCCGGCACGAAGGCCTCACCCGGCTTCACCTTCAAAGCGAGGCGTGACGCGCGCGGCGGCGCGACGCCGCGTCGGACCCAGTCATCGAGATTTCGCCACGCGGCGTCGAAAACATAGCGAATGGGGAAATCGGATGCCGACACGTTCTCCGGCGTGCAGACATCACCCGCACCGGCGTCCCCGTCCGGTTCGATCCGCTTCATGTCTTCCGCGGAAGCGAAGGACAGTTCCTCCCACGGATTGGTGTGAGCAGCACCCGCGATTTCGTAGCGCCGGAAGAGATCACGCGGACCATCCGCGTCCGCCCGGCGCGTTTCGATGTTGGTCCCGATGTCTCCCTGCGCAAACAGCTCGATGATTGGCACGCCTACGGCAGGCGTAATCAATGTGGGATCGCCCGGCGGAAGATCTTTCGCGCATTGGTTCAGCGGCACCTGCCATGGTGGGCTGCCACTATAGAGGTAAGCGTCGTAGAGCGGCTTGCCCTTCGAGTCCACCACAGTAGTGCCGAACACGGATGCGTACGTTCGCGCGTAGCCGGCGGTCTGTGACTGGCCGGTCATGTACAGCCGCTGCGCGGCCTGGCCGAGTGGATTCGCGGGCGAAGCCTCTTTCAGCAGCCGCCCGAGCTGACTGAGTATGTCCCACGCAAGACCCGTCTCATCAGCCGGCGTCGTCGGCTGCGACCACGAATTGATGGCTGCGGCCTCACATCGCGGCTGAGGCGCCGGATTCGGCATCGCGACGCTCGCATAGCGGGCGGAATCGAATTTCTTCAGCGACCGGATGGTGTTCGGCTTGATCGTGACCCCGACCCAGGCGTATCCATCTGCGAGCATCTGCTGGTGAGACTCCGCCCACATGATCGGCAGATCGACCGCGGTGGATGGATTGAACGGCTCGACGATCGCCGTGCCGTTGAAGCGCCGATGATCCTTGGGCCGCCGCACCAGAATGCGCGTGGTGTACGGGCCCTGCCCCAGCACCTTCCGGGCCGGACCGTCCGGCCAGTCGAACACCCGCGCCTGCCCGCTGATCAGATACTCCTCTTCGACATAACCGTACCGGGTGAGGTCGAGCGGCTTTTGGAGGTGTGCGGACGACAGAAAAGCGTGCGAGGCCTGCGTCTCCGGGAGCCTCGCCCCAAGGTGCGGCAAGTCAGGTTGTTCCGCACGAACAGCAACCGAAAACAGAAGAACGCACCCGACGAGCCCCGCGACTCTCATGCTCACTCCCCCCACCCGTGCAATGGGTCGGAGTATACGGGCGTTGGCTTCAGGTAATGCCCAAGGCGCGAAACCTGGCCGCGGTGAGCGCCATGATGCGGACCTCCTGAAGGCATCCCGGATTGGGCCCTGCGCCACGGGCACCCTCCGGGCCGCTCACAAGAGCCTTTCGAGCTCCGGAACGATCGTGAAGAGATCGCCCACGAGGCCGTAATCGGCGACCTCGAAGATCGGGGCTTCGGGATCCTTGTTGATGGCCACGATGGTGCGGGCATCCTTGATGCCGGTGAGATGCTGGATGGCGCCCGAGATGCCGATGGCCACGTAAAGCTCCGGTGCGATGATCTTGCCGGTCTGCCCGACCTGAAAATCGTTCGCGACGTACCCGGCATCGACCGCCGCTCGCGAGGCACCCAGCGCGGCACCCAGCTTGTCAGCAAGCGAATACAGCATCTTGAAGTTGTCCGCGCTGCCGAGCGCGCGCCCACCGGACACCACGCGACGCGCGGTCTGCAGATCTGGCCTGTCGGTCTTTGCGCCCGAGAGGGCCACCAGACGTGTGCCAACGGCCAACTCACTCTCACTGGTGGGCGACGACGCTTCGATGCTGGCCGAGCCACCTTCTCCAGCGGCTTCGAACGAGGCCGTGCGAACCGTCCCCACGATCGTTTCGCAATCGACAGCCTCCACGGTGAGCACGACGTTGCCGGCGTAAATCGGGCGACGGAAGCGAGTGGCACTCTCAACGGCCATGATGTCACTCACCTGCGCCGTATCGAGCAGCGCGGCGACTCGCGGCATCAGGTCTTTGCCGAAAGTCGTGGAGGGTCCGAGCACGTGGCTGAAACCACGCGCCAGGCTCGCGATCTGCGGCGCCAGGACCGCGCCCAACGGATGCTCATTGGCGGCGTTCTCGACTTTCAACACGCGGGCCACGTGCTGCAACCTCGCGGCCTGCGCCGCGACGCCGGAGGCGTCGGCCGCGAACACGGCGACGGTGATCTGCGCACCCGGGATGAGTTGTGCGCAGGTCACGCACTTCGCCGTTGCGGGGTTGAGAGTCTTGCCGTCGTGTTCGGCAATGATGAGAACCCTGCTCATGCTACGAGCCCCCTCTTCTTGAGTGCTTCAACCAGCTCTTGTGGAGTTTTCACCATGATGCCCTTCTGTCGCTGCTGCGGCGGCTCGTAGCGCACCGGCTTGAGTCGCTGTCGCGGGGAAATACCGAGTGTGCTGAGCGCGAACGTTTCGAAAGGCTTCTTCTTCGCCTTCATGATCTCCGGCAGCTTCACGTATCGCGGCTCGTTGAGGCGCAGGTCCGTTGTGATCACCGCTGGCAGCTCCACCTCGACGGTCTCCAGACCCGCATCCACTTCCCGCGTAACGATGGCCTTGTCTCCCGTGAGCTCCAGTTTCGATGCGAACGTGGCCTGCGGCCGCTGCCACAGCGCCGCCAGCATCTGGCCCGTCTGATTGTTGTCGTCATCGATGGCCTGCTTGCCGAGCAGCACAAGCAAAGGCCTTTCACGCTCGGCCAGCTTCACGAACACCTTCGCGACATCGAGCGGCTCGAGGCTCGTGGCACTCTCCACCAGGAGCGCGCGGTCGGCGCCCATTGCGAGCGCCATGCGCAACTGCTGCTGCGTGTCCGCGGGGCCGATGCTGGCCACGACCACCTCCCCGGCTTGCCCTCTCTCCCTGATCCGCAGTGCCTCTTCGAGCGCGATCTCGTCGAACGGATTGATGCTCATCTTCAGGCCGTCGGTAGCGACGCCCGAGTTGTCTGGCTTCACACGCACGCGGACGTTGTAGTCCACGACGCGCTTGATGCAGACCAGAATGCTTTTCATCGACAATGTCTCCTGTCAGCGGGAGCACTCTGCGATGCGAGCGCTCGTGCCAGATCGGCGGGAACCGGAACCTGCATATCGAGCATCACCTGCGCCATTGCCTTGGCGAGGGGATCGATGCGCGGTGAGGCCATGCCACCCCCGTCGAGCGCGCCGGTCATCAGGAAGTTGAATCCGTGGACACCCGGCACCGCGAAGCGCGTCACCTGCCCTTTGACCAGATGCGCGAAATAGTCGGCCACCCGCTCTTCGCTGAGCGCGGCGTCGATATACGGCAGATAGCTCGGATGGCGCGCGATGACGCCCACATTGGCGGTGTCGCCTTTATCGCCGCTTCGCGCGTACGCGAGCTCGATCAGGGGGACAGTAGTTGCCTCGCCCACCTCCAGCCTCTGCCCCGTCGTCCGCGTGAGTGGCGGCGGCGGATCGTCGGTGCCCGAGGTGGCGACCTCCGCGGCGAATGTTTCGCCATCGAAGCGGATCGCAATCGGGACGGCCGCCTTCGGGACGAGCAGCGATTGCAGCCGCACGATCGGCATCGGCTTCGGCCGCCCCGCCATGCCGGTGGTGCCCGGTGCCCAGGAGATCCCGGCAGCGCCGATCTCCCGCGCGAACAACTCGATCGCTTCACGACGGGCATGGTCGACCACCAGGCGCATGACGACTTCGCGACTGCCGCGGGCGTGGCTATGCGGGCCGTACATGGCCTCGGCGCCGAGCGCTTCCACATGCACTCGATCGAAATCTGCGAGTTTTGCGTTATCCAGCCGGCGCCGGGCGCGCGCGACAATCGCGGCAGCAGTGCGCTCCGCTTTGCGTGCCGCGTCGAAGCCGATGATCGTGAGTGACGCCACACCGCGCCAACCTTGCTGGTACGTCGCGGAAACTTTGTAAGTCGACGTGCGGGGTCGACCGCGCACATTGCGCACCCGGACCCGATCCGGCGCTTCCTGCTCCAGCGTGACCTGGGTGAAGTCGCAAACGACATCCGGCAGCACATAGGCGGAAGGATCGCCGATCTCGTAGAGCATCTGCTCGGCGATGAGGGCGGGAGTCACCAGCCCGCCGGTGCCACGCGGCTTGGTCATCACGAAAGTGCCGTCGTCGCGGCACTCCGCGATGGGGTAGCCGATGTCTTCCCAGCGTTGGACTTTTTCCCAGTCGGTGTGCAGCCCACCCGAACCCTGCGGCCCACATTCAATGAGGTGACCCGCGAGGCTGCCGGCAGCGAGGCGGTCGAGGTCATCCGGCCCCCAGCCGAAGGCGTGAATGCACGCAGCGAGCGGCAAGGCGCTATCGACACAGCGGCCGGTGATCACGACCTGCGCACCCTTGTCGAGCGCCTGGGCAATCGGGAAGGCGCCGAGATACGCATTGGCGCTCACCAGCGAAGGCGCGGGCGACGTAGTCGCGATCGCTTCGATGCGCTCGAGCACGTCGTCGCCTTCGACAACGGCGATACGCAGGGGCACGTTCATCTCTTCGCACAGCCGATGCAGCGCCTCGGCACAGCCCACGGGGTTGAGTCCTCCGGCGTTGCTCACCACCCGCAGACCCCGCTCTGCAATCTCCGGGAGAATCGCTCGCATCGCACCGTCGACGAAGTCCGTCGCCCATCCCGCGTTGGGGTCCTTCGCGCGAGCCCTGGCGAGCAGCGACATCGTGACTTCGGCCAGATAGTCGAACGACAACACGTCGACCTCGCCCGATCGGGCGAGCTGGATCGGTCCCTCGATGCTGTCTCCCCAGGCGCCGGATGCGCCGCCGATTCGCAGGACGCGACTCATCTGCCGGGCCACACCGGCGCGCGCTTCTCGGTGAATGCAGCACGCCCTTCCCGGGCATCCTCGGTCAGCGCAAGTGTCGCGATCTGCGTCTCGAGGTAGGCGATCGACTGTTCGGCGGTCATGTCGGCCACCGCGCGCATCGCAAATTTCCCGCGCCGCTGCCCCGTCGGCGATTTATCGATCAGCCGTGAGAGCAGCCAGTCGACCTTCGAGTCCAGTTGATCCGGCGGAACAACGTAGTTCAGCAAGCCGGCCTCCTTCGCCTCGCCTGCGTCGAACATCTCCCCCGTGAGACACCATTCCGCGAGCCTTCTTGGGGGAACCACGCTGTGTAGCACCGCCAACACCTGCATCGGAAAAACGCCCACCTTGACTTCAGGCAATCCGAAGCGGGCGGTGTTGGTAGCCACAGCGAGATCGCACATGCCCAGCAGAAACATGCCTCCCGCCAGGCAGTGGCCATTGATGCGCGCGACCATCGGCACCGTCGAAGTGCGCACGACGCGCAGCATCTCGCCCGCTCGCGTGCTCGGCTTCGACCAATCCTGCGCGAAGGCCATGCTGTCTGGCTTCAGGTCTCCGCCGGCGCAGAAGGCCTTGTCTCCCGCGGCGGTCAACACGATCGCGCGACACCCCGCATCAGCAGATGCCTCGCGAACCCCGTCTGCGATCCTGTCCACGACCTCATCATTGAGGGCGTTGCGCCGATCCGGACGATTCAGCGTGATCCACTGCACGCTGCCGCGGCGTTCTATCAATACGACTTCGCTCACCGCTTGCCCTCCACAACTCCACGTTCGAACAACGCATCGATCTGTTCCTGCGAATAGCCCAGGCCGCGCAGAATGCTTTCGGTGTTCTCGCCGTGCCCGGGCGGTCTGCGCCCCACAGTGCGTGCCGCGCCATCGAGGACGACGGGCAGGGCTATCGCGTGGGCATTCGGCCCTGGACTGTCGAACTCGCCGACGATGTCCCGGGCGCGGGTGTGCGGATGCCTGAGCAGCTCTGCGATCGACTGGATTGGCGCCGCCGGCACTTTCACCGCGCCGAGAAGATGGAGCCATTCATCGCAGGTGCGGCTCGCGAGGATCTCGCCCACTCTTGCAATAAGCTCGTCGTAATTCGCCACACGAAGCGCGTTGGTGCGATAGCGCTCGTCTTCCGCAAGATCTGAGTGCCCGGCGACCCGGCAGAATCGCTGCCACTGGCTATCGTTGGTGATGGCGAGCAGGAACGACCCGTCTTTCGCGCGAAACGCCTGGTAGGGACACATCGAAAGATGCCGCGATCCATTCTTCTCGGGCACTTTGCCCGTCACCCAAAACGTCTGGATCTGGTAGCCGAGGAGCCCGACCGCAGTATCGAACAGCGACACTTCGATATGGGTACCCTCGCCCGTCGCACGCACTCGCAAGAGTGCCGAGAGGATGGCAGCGATCGCATGCATGCCGGTCACGTAGTCGATCGGCGAGATGGGGCTGCGAATGGGGCCGCTGCCGGGCTCGCCGGTCAACGTCATGAGGCCAGTGAAGGCCTGCATGACAACGTCGTATGCCTGCAATTCGGCGAGCGGCCCTGTTGATCCAAATCCCGTGATGCTGCAGTAGATGATCCGGGGGTTCACCGCGCGCAGCGATTCGTAGTCGACGCCGAGCCGAGCCGCGACGCCGTTCGAGTAGTTCTCCACCACAACGTCCGTTTCGCGTGCCAGCGCACGCACAATCGCGCGCCCTTGCTCTGACTTGAGATCGAGCGCGATGTCCGACTTGTTGCGGTTGAAGGAATTGAAAATCGCGCTCTCGCCCGCGTTGAACGGGGGCCAGCCCCGCGTCTCGTCACCCAGGCCCAGCGGCTCGACCTTCACGACGTCCGCCCCGAGATCGCCAAGATACTGCGTGCACATCGGCCCCGCGAGCACGCGCGACAGATCGAGCACGCGCACTCCCGCAAGCGCGCGGGGCGAGCCTTTCGCAGGCGCGCCTTCAGTAAGATTTGGGGAGTCCAAGAGCCCGCTCCGCGATGAAGTTGAGGATCATGTTCGAGCTCACCGGCGCGGTACGGTTGACGATCACTTCGCGCAACAGCCGCTCCACCTGGTATTCCTTGGCGTAGCCCATGCCACCGAGGGTGAGGAAAGCGCGGTGGGCCGCGTTGTAACCGGCCTCCGAGGCCAGCAGCTTCGCGGCGTTGGCCTCCAACCCGCAGGGTTTACCCTGGTCGTAAAGCGACGCTGCCTTCAGTGCCATCAGATAGGCGGCTTCGAGCTCGACCCAGCTCTGCGCGAGCGGATGGGCGACCGACTGGTTCTGGCCGATCGGCCTGTCGAACACCACGCGGTCCGAGGCATAGCGAGTGCCACGGGCGAGCGCGTCCTGGCCGATCCCCACAGACTCCATGGCGTTGACGATTCGTTCGGGATTGAGCCCATGAAGCAGACATCGGAAACCCTGCCCCTCCTCGCCAACTCGCTCGTCATCTGACACGAACAACCCGTCGATGTAGATCTGGTTCGAATCCACCGCGGCGCGCCCCATCTTCTCGATGCGCCGGATCTCGATCTTCTTGCGATCGAGCTTCGTGTAAAAGAGGGTGAGGCCATCGATGGACTTTGCGCACTCCTCACGCGGCGTCGTGCGCGCGATCAGCAGGATGTTGTCCGCCACCTGCGCCGTCGACGTCCAGATCTTCTGGCCGGTGATGACATAGCCGCCGTCCACTTTGTCGGCGCGAGTCTGCAGCCGACCGGTATCGAGACCCGCGTTGGGCTCGGTCACGCCGAAACAGGTCTTCTCTTTGCCGCTTGCCAGGTTCGGCAGCCAGCGACGCTTCTGCGCGTCCGTGCCGAAGACGACGATCGGATGCGGTCCGAAGATATTGATGTGGACCGCCGAGCAGGCGGCCATGGCACCCCCGCAGCGGCCGATACGATGCATCAGGATGGCCGCCTCCGTGATGCCGAGGCCCGCGCCTCCATATTCCTCAGGCATGGCGATGCCGAGCCATCCGCCGTCGGCCATCGCCTCGAAGAACTCGTGTGGGAAGCGCGCCTCGCGATCGCAGCGGGTCCAGTATTCGTCATCGAACGGGGCACAGATCTGGTCGACCGTATCCTGCAGCGTGCGCTGCTCGTCGTTCAGCTCGAAATTCAGAGTCATAACACTCCCGGGAAGTGGGCCGCGAAGGAGCCGCCCGCGGGCACTATTTCGCCATATCGAATTGTTTTCCGCAATTGCGGAATGCATGTGTTCACGCCGACGCATGAACCGCGGGCGCAGAAGGCGGTTTCGGCAACGAGGATCGAACGGCAGGAGAACAGGCGGCCGGGGGGAACGGCGTGACACCCATTCAATGAGAGCAAAGTCCGCTCACGAGCGCGTGAGCGAACGGCGTGACGAGGCTACTTCGAGAAATCCAGCTTTCGACAGGCTTCCAGCAACCGCTTCACCGCCGTATCCCGCTTGCTCTCGATGCGGGAAATGGGCCCCGCGATCGTCAGCACATAAACCACGTCACGCCAGTGAAACCGCGCGGACAAGGTTTGCGCATCGAGCGAGCTTTCCTCGTCATTGAGGAACCAGCCGCGCTTGTTGCCGAGCGCAATGTCCCGACGCAACGCCGCTTTGTCCGTGATCGTCTTCGGTGTGAGCGGCACGAGCTTCACGTCCTTGAGAAACGCATCCAGGTCCGCGGCGGAGAGCGTGCCGAGCAGGCATTTGCCCGCCGAGGTGGCGTAGAGGCTGCGTACGGGCGCGCCCTCTTTCACCGAGAAGCGAAGCTGATGGTCGGACTCGCGCACCAGCACGTAGGTGAGCTCGAGTTTCACGGCTTTCGCAAGCGCGACGGTTTCGCGCAGCTCGCCACTCAACTCTTCCACCACCTCTTCCGCGCGGAGCAGGATCGGATCGTGCTCGACGATGGTCTCGCCCAATCGCAGCAAACGCACGGTGGGATAGAACCCGGCCCGCGCTGCCGTTTCATAGACGTAGCCGCGCCGGATCAGGGCCTGGACGACGTCGTGGCAACTCGATATCGGAATGTCCAGGAGTCGAGCCATCTCGGACAACGCGAGCGGGCGGCGCTGCTCCGCGAACATCTCGAAGAAGTCCAACGTCCGATCAACGATCTTCGACACTGCGCATTCACCTGTGGCCGTACGCGGCAAGCCCTGGACACGCACCTGCCGGCAGTCCCTGCAGCCCGCGAGTTCTCATACTTCGCCATGGCGTCACATTCTCCGCTATTGCGAAGATTTTTTCAAAAGCCTATTGTCGCCCCCCGCCGTGAGCCGGTGTTGCGGCCGAGGATTCGCAAATTGACTCGTTGAGTAAGGTGTTTATA
>JBDZVF010000534.1:0-3916 GCA_040255575.1 Pseudomonadota bacterium
GGGCACGCGTGGACCGACTATGGCCTGCGCCGCGCCTGGGACCATCTGGTGCGGCATCTGCAGAAGGAATCTCCGCCGCATCTTTTCAGGCTGCAGAGCGGTGCTGATGGAACGCTCTGATGTGCTTGAGAACGGCGCGACAGCCACCCCGTCGATCGGCGATGCAGGTGTAGCGAGCGCGAGCTCGACTCAGCACATTGGCTTCAGCGGAGCGTACAAGGCGTACGCGCTCGCGACGTTGTCGGCCGTGTACATGCTGAATCTCGTCGATCGCGGGTTGATGTCGTTGCTTCTGCAGCCGATCAAGGAAGACCTGCAACTGAGCGACACTCAGCTCGGGTTCGTCACCGGAATCGCCTTCGGCCTGTTTTACGCGACGCTCGGCCTGCCCATCGCCCGGGCGGCCGATCGGGGCAATCGCGTGACGATCACGTCTCTCGCCATCGGTTTGTGGGGCCTCACGGTGATGGCCTGCCTGTTCGTCCACAACTATGCGCAGCTCGTGCTCGCTCGCGTGCTCGCTGCGGTGGGAGAGTCCGGATGCAAGCCGCCTACGTACTCGCTCATTGGCGATTACTTCCCTCAGCCGCGCGATCGCACCCGTGCAATGGCGGTGTACATGGCGGGAAGTCTTCTGTCATCGATCGTGAGCTACGTCATTGGCGGTGAGCTCAGTGAGCGCTACGGCTGGCGGATGACGTTTTTTCTCATGGGCATTCCCGGGCTTCTGCTTGCGCTGATCGTGAAGATCTCGATCAGGGAGCCGAGGAAGACGGTTGTAGATGACAACCGACGACGACCGCCTGCGGCCAGCGTGCGCACCGTGTTCATCACGTTATGGACGTGCAAGTCGCTACGTCATGTGAGC
Source organism: Pseudomonadota bacterium (assembly GCA_040255575.1). Taxonomy (GTDB): domain Bacteria; phylum Pseudomonadota; class Gammaproteobacteria; order Steroidobacterales; family Steroidobacteraceae; genus JADGHX01. Next base: position 869 of record JBDZVF010000534.1, read on the forward strand.
ATCGCGCTCGTGTTGCTCTACATGCTGGGTCTCGGGCTCAGTCCCTGGTATGCCGCGTTCATGATGCGCAGTCACGGCATGGGCACCGCCGAGCTTGGGCGCTGGCTGGGTCTCATCTTTGCTTTCGGCGGCGTAGCGGGAGTACTTCTTGGCGGGTATGTGGCAAGCCGATGGTTCGCTGCGAATGAGCGTGGACAGATGAGGCTGGCCGCAATTACGGTGGCGTTGGTGACGCCGTTCTTTCTGACTTTTCTGCTCGCGCCCCAGAAGTGGCAGGCCGTCCTGGCGTTGATCCCGTTCTACATGGCGTTTACCTTCTTCATGGGGCCGACGTACGCATTGATGCAGCGATTGGTGTGCGATGAGATGCGTGCGACCGTGCTCGCTGTTGTCATGCTGGTGGCTAATCTGCTCGGCATGGGAGTCGGGCCGCAAGTGGTGGGGATTCTCAGCGACCTGTTCGCACCCGCGCTCGGGCAACAGTCGCTGCGCTATGCACTTGTCGTCACGGCCTTCGTTGCTGTGTGGGCCGCCTGGCATTTTTGGCGCGCTGGCCTGACGGTGCAGGAGGATCTGGCCGCAGTGGCTCGCGCACCGGGAATGCGATCGCACGTTTGACAATGAATGGAAGCGATAGATATGGAAAGAGACGTCCGGGACACTGCTCTGTACCGGGAAGCGGAAGCCCTCTTCAAATCGCTGCGGCGGCCCGGATCCGGCCTCATATCGGATGCTGCGGAGCTCTCTACCAACGGCACCCAGGTGGCGTTCGCGGGGACGCTCGTGGATACACTGAGCGGCGCTCCGCCGACACGCATCTGCTGCGTGGACCTTGCCACGGGTCACACGCGGGTCCTGACCTTCGGTCCTAATTTCGATCGACTGCCGCGCTACGCTCCTGACGGTGGCGTGATCGCGTTCCTGTCTGATCGCCATCGTGCCGATGACTTTCAGCTCTATCTTCTCGACCCGGAGACGGGCGAGGTGCGCGACACGCCGGCTGTCGATGGTTGGGTAGAGTACCTGCACTGGTCGCCGGACGGTAAACGCATACTGCTCGGCATCGCGGGGCGCGGCGCCGATGTGGCCGGCGGACAAGGAGCGGTTGCCAGCAGGAAGACTGCGCAAGCGTTACCGTCGTGGGTCCCCGCGGTCGAAAGCGGCAATGAGGGATACCGCTGGCGCCGAGTCTGGGTGTACGACCTCGCCACAAACACCGTGCGCCAGTTGAGTCACTCGAATTGCAACGTGTGGGAGGCGGTCTGGTGTGGCAACGAGTCCGTTGCTGCCGTGACATCCAGCGGGCCTGGCGAAGGTTTGTGGTACAGCGCACGCTTGCACATTCTGAGACTGCAAGACGGTAACGCCCGTGAAGTCTATGCTCCGCAGGACCAGCTCGGATGGCCGGCAGCGTCACCGTCGGGATCGCGGCTCGCCGTAGTCGAGGCGATTTGCAGCGATCGATGGATCGTCTGTGGCGATCTGCGCGTCATCGACACCGCTACGGGAGCCGTACTCCGCGTCGACACGCACGGTGTGGATGTCACCTATGCGGAGTGGCGCTCCGAACGGCATGTGCTGGTGGGCGGACATCGAGGGTTCGATACAGTCGTCGGGTTGTACGATGTGGTCTCGAATCGCTTCAGCGAGGTCTGGAGCGGTGGCGACCTGGCTGCATCGGGACGCTACATCACGCTCAGTGGATGGGGCGAATCGAGCGACTGCGTCTTCGTCGCCGAGAGCTTCACCACCGCTCCGCAGATCGGCATGATCCGCAACGGCGAGTATCGCGTCGTCCGCTCGTTCGATCTGGGCTACGCGGAGCAGGCCACGGCGATTGCCGCAGTCGAACGCGTTACGTGGCGGGCGCGTGACGGGCTCGATATTCATGGATGGTTGCTTCGTCCGAAGGGAGCCGGCCCATTCCCTTTGGTGATGAACGTTCACGGCGGACCTGTCGGGCACTGGCGTCCAGTCTGGCTCGGCCGGCGCAGCCTGCAGATTCTCATGCTGCTGAAGCGGGGCTACGCGGCATTCTTCCCAAATCCGCGCGGCGGCTCCGGAAGAGGCCAGGCATTCGCCCGGCATGTAGTGGGGGAAATGGGCGGCGCAGATACGTACGACTGCCTCTCCGGCCTCGACCATCTGGTCGACCTCGGCATCGCCGATCCTCGCAGATTGGGTGTCACCGGAGGCAGCTACGGTGGCTACATGACGTCGTGGCTGATTACTCAGGACCGGCGCTTCGCTGCCGCTGTGCCGGTGGCGCCAGTTACGAATTTCGTAACGGCACATCTGCTATCCAATATTCCTCATTTCGTTTCTGCATTTCTCGCAGATAGCTACGCGAAAGCTGGCGGCAAGTATCACCAGCGCAGTCCAGTCGTTCACGCGGCGAACGTGAAGACGCCGACGCTCAACATCTGTGGGGCTCTCGATCGGTGCACGCCTCCGGAAGAGGCTGCGCAATTTCACAACGCTCTGCTCGAGAACGGCACGAAGTCTGTGCTCGTTACGTACCCCGAGGAAGGGCACGGCATACGGAAGTGGCCCGCGGCGACGGATTTTTCTGCGCGTGTCGTCGGCTGGTTCGTCGAACACATGCCGTCAGGGACGAGCTGAGTGCAGCGCTACTCCTTCCTGAACCTCGCAAGGCAGGCACTGCGGGGCAATCGCGGCTGGAAGCCTGCGTGGCGCGAGCCAGATTTGAAGCCCGCGTACGATGTAATTGTGGTGGGTGGCGGCGGTCACGGGCTGGCGACGGCTTACTATCTTGCCCGGCAGCACGGCGTGCGAAACGTCGCTGTGCTGGAGCGCGGCTGGATTGGCGGCGGAAATTCCGGTCGCAACACCCAGGTCACTCGCTCGAACTACTTCTATCCTGTGAGCTCGGCGTTCTACGACCATTCGCTGAAGCTCTACGAACGCCTCAGCGGTGAGCTGAACTTCAACATCATGCTGAGCCAGCGCGGGCTCATCTCGCTCGCACACAACGAGCACGAACTGGAAATCAACCGCCGCTGGGCCAATGCCATCCGCATGAATGGG
>JBDZVF010000535.1:0-3910 GCA_040255575.1 Pseudomonadota bacterium
GCGGGCGCATGGTGTTGCTCGAAGCCGCACCGGCGCGGCACGCGAATCACTGCGATTCGAGCATCTTCCGCGCTCGGCTGCGTAGCGAGTACCTGGAGTTGTTCTGGGAGTGCGGACTGCGGCTCAACGCGGTCACCGGGGTGGATCCCGCGCCTTTCAAGCATCGCCTGCTGCCGCATTTGAAACGCCTGCCGCGCCCGCTCGCCGTGGCGGCAACGATGGCAGCGAGCCTCGCCTCGTTGCCCATCGACGGCCTGCTCGGGCGACATGCGGTCCATCATTCGTGGCACGCGGTGTTCGTGTTGAGCCGCGATCCGGGGCGGGCGCATGCGGAGTAGCCGCCGCATCGGAATCGCAGTCAGCGTGCTAGCCGTGCTGGGCATAGCCGCCGGCGCGATCTGGTGGGTTCAGCTGAACCGCGCAGCGCCCGGCCCGAGCGAGCAGGAGGTGACCGCGATTGTCTCGAACGGCGAGGATCGCGGGCCCGGCACGCTGCGCGAAGCGCTGTTCGTGGTGGCCTCGGCGAAAGAGCCGGCCACTATTTCGATCCAGACACCGCGGATCATGCTCGAGACCGCATTACCGCCCATCGTGACGACGCACGGTTTGAAGATCGTGGCGGCCGATCCCGCCGGGGTACAGATCGATGCGTCCGCGCTCAACAACAACGCGGTGCTCGATGTTGCCGGTCCCAACACCTCGCTCGAAGGCGTGACGATACGCAACTGTTCCGGCGCCGCCGTTTTGCTGCGCGCGGAACGTTTTCGGCTCACGCGCAGCACCATCCAGGACTGCGATGTCGGCATCGACGTTGCCGAGAACGCGTCGGAGGCGCTCATCGAGCGCAACCGTTTCGCGGGCAATCGCGTCGGCGTGAGGTTCGCCGCGGCCACTCGCAACTCCTCCGTGGTGAAGAACGACTTCTCCGGTCACAAGGATGCCGGCTTCTGGGCCGTGCGCAGCTCGCCGGATGGCGGTTCCTCGCCCATCACCATTCGGGACAATCGGTTCAGCGACGATCGGGCGGGGCTGGTGGTGGGCAACGTCACGCTGCTGATCGAGCGCAACGAAATCATCAACGCGCGCGAGGCAGCCGTGCATGTCGTGGGCGCGGGCGCGACGGTGCGCGGCAACCGCATCACGGGCGGCGCATCCATGGGCATCGTTGCGGAGAATGCACGCTCGATCGTCATCGAGAACAACGAGCTCGATGGCTTGTCTGCCTACGGAATCATGGTGCGGGGTTCCGGCAACACGCTGGTGCGGGGTAATCGCATGCACAATTGCGGTTACGGCATGGCCTTTGTGCTCGGTGCGCCGGGGGAGGCGCCGAGCACGGCAGTCCAGAACACCATCATCCAGCCGCGCTTCAACGGCATCGACGTCGTGGGGGATTCACCGGTGCTGCGGCAGAATCAGGTGCTCCAGCCGCGCGCACTCGCGCTGCACGTCGAAGACTTCCAGCCGCCGAATGGCGCGAAGGTGCAGTCGCGGCCGTTCCTCGACAACAATACGTTCGGTCAGCCAGACGCCGCCGTCGCGACGCGTACACCGGCCAAACCCGCGCCGGCTGGAGTGACCCGCCAGTGAAGGGCGCGGATGAAACCCTGCTTCTGCCGACGCCGGGTTGGACAGATCCGCGCACCCATCTGCTCGACGATATCTGGCTGCTGGCGATTGCCGCGATCGTGCTGGCCATCGTGATTCCGTGGCTCTTCACCTCCTTCGACATCGATCTTTCGCTTGCTTCGCTCGGTGTGTTGGCGCTCGGCGGGGTCCATGTGGTGTTCGCGACGCTGTCCTCGTCCGGGCGTCCGCGCACTCAGGGCCGGGCTCGCCTGCTTGCGTTCGTGCATGGCCTCGGTATCGCTGTGGTCGGCTTCATCTGGCTGCATGCGGGCGGGCTGCAGAATGCAGCATTTCTCACGGTGTTTGCGCTGCCCGTCATTGGTTCAGTGTTCGTCTCGCGATGGCAGCCGTATCTCATGAGCCTGCTGTCCATCCTCGTGGTGACGCTCGCTGCGCTCGTGCAGGAGCCGCAGTTGCGCTGGTACGCCGCTGGCGTCAACGAGATCGGGGGCGGAATCGCCGCGCTGCTCGGGAGCGGCGGCGGCGGCACGGCCCCGTTTCCAGGCTTCTATGCGCCCTCGGGTTACTTTCTCGTCACGCTGCAGGTGTTCGCCGTCCTGGTGATCGCTTGTGCCGTTGCCGCAGAGCATCTGGGCGCGGTGTTCGAGCGCATGTACGCGAACCTGATCAACGCCCGTGCGGAAGCTCAACGGGGGCAGGACATGTGGACTGCGCTGATCGAACAGTTGCCGGTGCCAGCGCTGCTCGTCGATGCGGACACCTCGCAGGTGATCTGCGCCAGCGCGCAGCTTGCGCCCAGCTTCTGCGAACTCGATGCGCAGGTCGAGGGCAACGATCTGTACAGCGTCATCCGTTTTTCCTATCCCGAGGTGATGCAGCAGCTCGTCGGTGGCTTCGGCGGGACGGCGCCGATGACGATGATCCACGTCGGCAACGACGTGCGCGTCACAGACGTGCGTGTCCAGCATGTTTCACAGCGTGGGCGCCGGTTCGCGCTTCTGCTCATCACCGATTCGACTGACGCCTTCATCCGTCGGGCTGCGCTCGAAGCGGCGGACCATGCCGCGTTGATCGTGGATGCGCGCGGTTGCGTGCTGGGGTTCAACCATCAAGTGACTTCGCTCTTCCCGGACGCGACGGCAGGCATCGATGTTCGCACCCTGCTCGAGCGGGCGGGCCTGCCGACCGACTGGTTCGAGCCCCAGTTCGGCGGCAAACGCCGCACGCTTCTCGAGCTGCCACCCCGATTGTTCCAGGTGACCATCACCCCGGTGGTATTGCCGGGCGAAGAGGAAAGGATTCAAGTGATCGCATTCCTTCCGACCGGTCGTGCGGGCGACATCGATCGCACCAGCACGCGCGCCACGCTCGCCACCATGGTGCGGCCATGAAGTGCGCGCTTCTGCTGCCAGCCGCATGCGCTGCGTTGGGCGCGCTCGCGGCGGCGCCGGTTGCGAAAGCGCAGGACGCCTCGGGGAGGGATGATCGGCTCGCGCTCACGGTTGCCGGCCACAAGCTGACCAACACCGATGGCGGCTGGGGCGCTTCGGCAGTCTGGCTCCACAATTTCAGTGCGAACACCCTCGTCGGGCTCGGCGGCGAGACGCAGACGATCAAGAGCGACATCAGCGATGCACGCTGGAGCTTCGGCAAGCTCTCTTTCAACCACGGATTCGGTGCCGCGCAGAGCCGCACCAACCTCTACTTCGATGCGGCGGTAGGCTCGGGTCACGACGACCTTCACGATTACGACTACACCATCGTGACCGCGGGCATCTACCAGAATCTCACCCGGCAGTGGTTGCTTCAGCTGGAGGACAAGCAGATCGACGTCGATACGGCGCGCGGCAATTTGCCGAAGCTCGCCGTGCAGTATCTGTGGTCGCCGCATCTGGCGACCTCCGTGGGCTACGCCTATTCGGTGTGCGGCACGCTCGACACGCGGCTCGCGACCGCCCGCGTCGATGGATACACGAAGACGCTGAATGTATTCGCGGGCCTCGCGAACGGGCAGGCAGCGCCGGTCGTCACGGGCCTGCCGCCGGGCACTCCCGTGCCGGGTTTCATCCTGCACCAGTACTACGTGGGGATCGGCCGCGCTTTCTCGCGCGCCGACACCACGGCCGTGCTGGATTACCAGCGGCTCGGCAATTCGAATCACTGGACGCTCACCTTCAGCGCGATGCTGCACAAACGCACGGGTAGCGCCCGATGATGAGCGCGATCCTCAAGCGGTCGGGCACCTGGTTGCCGACCGTGCTGGTTCTTTTGGTGACGCTGCTTGCGGGCGCACGCCTCGTGATGCTGAGCCTGGAGAGAC
>JBDZVF010000536.1:0-3903 GCA_040255575.1 Pseudomonadota bacterium
AGCTCGGCAAATACTGCGACTCGCTCATCACCATTCCGAACCAGAAGCTCCTCACTGTGCTCGGGCCCCAGACCACGCTGCTCGATGCCTTCAAGGCGGCGAACACGGTGTTGCAGGGCGCGGTGCAGGGGATCGCGGAGCTGATCACGCGCCCCGGCCTCATCAACGTCGACTTCGCCGACGTGCGCACGGTCATGGCGGAAACCGGCATGGCGATGATGGGCTCGGGCGCTGCGAGCGGCGAAGGCCGCGCGCGCCAGGCTGCCGAAGCCGCTGTGAGCTCGCCGCTGCTCGAGGACATCAACCTCGCTGGTGCGCACGGCATCCTCGTGAATGTGTCGGCGGGCATGGACCTCTCGATCGGCGAGTTCCAGGAAGTCGGCCAGATCGTGAAGCAGTTCGCCTCTGAGGACGCCACGGTGGTGGTCGGCACGGTGATCGACCCGGAGCTCACCGACACGGTGCGTGTCACGGTCGTGGCCACTGGCCTTGGCCGACCGGTCGCGGTCCAGCGTCCGCTCATGCCGAGGGAGCGGGAGCCGCACGCGGTGGGTCATCACGCGCCGGCCCGGGAAATGCCGGGTCGCGAGCTGCCGTCGATGCGCGTCGTGCGCCGTCAGCCGCTGTCGACCAGCGACTACGCAGCTCTCGACAAGCCGACGGTTCAGCGTCAGCGCGCGGTGGGCGACGGCTTGCGTCCGGATACGGATGCCGAGGATCTGCTGGATATTCCGGCGTTCCTGCGCCGCCAGGCCGATTAGGCTACGCCCGAGCCTTTCGGCGGGAGGGTTGGTTGGTCCCTCCCCCGAAGGGACAAGAAAGGTCACGTAACAGACCCGCTTATGGCGGTTGTGTTACGGTAGCGCGCCCTGTGCGCCATTGCGGGATGTCCCCTGATGGACGCTTCGCTCTCCCGCGAATGGCGCCTGGCGCGCTACGGATCCCTATGGTTGGTCAACGTACTTTAAAGAACTCGATTCGCGCCTCGGGCGTCGGTCTGCACTCGGGTAAGAAGGTGCTGATGACGCTGCGTCCGGCGCTTGCCGACACCGGCATCATCTTCCGCCGCACCGACCTGCAAAACGCAGAGGACATCCCCGCGCGCGCCGATAACGTGGGCGAGACCGACTTCGGCACGGTGCTCGTGAAGGGTGAATCGCGGGTCTCCACGGTGGAGCACCTGTTGTCCGCGTTCGCGGGCCTCGGCATCGACAATGCCGTCGTCGAGCTCTCGGCGCCCGAAGTGCCGATCATGGATGGCAGCGCCGGCCCGTTCGTTTTCTTGATGCAGTCCGCCGGTATCGAAGAGCAGCGCGCCCCCAAGCGATTCGTGCGGGTGAAGCAGCCCATTCGCGTGGAAGAGGGCGACAAGTGGGCGGAGGTCCGCCCGTTCGATGGCTTCAAGGTGAACTTCGAGATCGAGTTCAATCACCCGGTATTCAAGCGCCGCGCGCAGAAGGCCTCGATGGATTTCTCGACGACCTCGTTCCTGAAAGAGGTCAGCCGCGCGCGCACCTTCGGCTTCATGCGCGACCTCGAGACCATGCGCTCGCGCAACCTCGCGCTCGGCGGCAACCTCGACAACGCCATCGTGCTCGATGACTACCGGGTGCTGAACGAAGACGGCCTGCGCTACGAGGACGAGTTCGTGAAGCACAAGATCCTCGACGCGATCGGCGACCTGTACCTCCTCGGGCACAGTCTCATCGGCGAGTTCAGCGGCCACAAGAGCGGCCACGGCCTCAACAACAAGCTGCTGCGTGCACTCATCCGTGAGCGCGCCGCGTGGGAGGAAGTCGTCTTCGAAACCGCGGACGAGGCGCCGATCTCCTACGTCGAGGCCCCGGCGCACATCGCCAGCTGAAGGCCCCAAGCCGCGAGCCCTCGCGGCGTCCGATCTTCACGTCACCAATCCTGTATCTCGGGTAGCTCTGCCCGCATCGCGGCCATTGCTTCAATTCGTCGGTACGGGTCGGCGCGCGCGACTGACGTCGCGGTGGTGCGGCGCGCGTGAGGGCGTGGTTTCTCGGCCAAAATGCTGCTTATTTCGCTCGCGGCATCACCTTCACCACGAGCTTTCCGATCGCGGAATTGCGTTCGCGGATCGCCTCCTCGAGCTCGGAGATTTCAAAGCGCAGACGTGCGCACCATGCGGCCGATTCCGCGAAAACCGTGAGCGTGCCCTCGCGCTCGACCACGCCCGTGACATGCGTCTCGATGTGCGCGGGAAGCTTGTTTTTGAGCCATTCGCGCCAGCCCAGCTGCGTCTGTCTCTGCTCCGCGACAGGGGTCGCGATGTTCCGTGAAATGCGCCCCAGGAGCGCTTTGACAGATTCGGGAGCGCGAACCGGATTTCGAGATGTACCGACGGAACCGGCTCGCACTGGCAAGGATTCAGTATTGTGTCGTCGGATTCGTTTGGGCATATTGCAACGCGCTGATCGAGGCAAACCCGTCGAAAGACGGGGACGCAAAGCCACCGGTCTACAGCGAGGAGCTATGACAGCGGGGTTGCCAGCAGGGCGCATGGTATTTGAAAAGAACAGGGCGGGTTACGTCCGGGTCTTTTTTCTAAAGCCGAACGCCGGGCGACACCTTCGGGGAACTCACTGCTTGCGCATGAGGGCAGCATGAACCTGATCTTGTTTTCGCAGCGTGAAGGGCGAGCACGCCAACTGAACCTGGCGCACCCCGTGACACTCGGGGTCGTCGGCGTGTTGGCGCTCGGCATTCTCGGCACGGCCTTCGCGCTCGGCATGAAGCTCGGCCAGCGCAGTGGCGCATCCATGCACTCCGGGGACTCGACCCAGTGGTCGACCGTGCTCGCGAACCAGCGCAAGGAAATCTCCGACCTGCGCTCGCAGCTGCAGGAACGCGTGGATGCGATGGCGATGCGGCTGGGGCAGGTGAACGCCCATGTGATCCGCCTCGACGCCCTGGGCAAACGCCTCACGGACATGGCGAACATCGACCAGCGTGAGTTCGATTTCGACAGCGAGCCGCCGACCGGCGGCCCGGAAGACAGTGACGGTGTCGGCGCGGAAATTCCCGACCTCACCGATATGCTGAATCAACTCGAGCGCAAGGTGGACCTGCGCGACGCCCAGCTCGCGGCCCTCGAGAATGTCATCCTCTCCCGCGACCTCACCCAGCAGATCCGCCCGGAAGGCAAGCCAACCAAGTCGGGCTTCATCTCCTCGTATTTCGGCGAGCGCCAGGACCCCTTCACCGGGCACGAGGCGTTCCATCGCGGCGTGGACTTCGCCGGGGTAGCAGGCTCAGAAGTCGTCTCCGTGGCCGCCGGCGTGGTCACCTGGGCGGGCGCCCGCTCGGGGTACGGCTCGCTCATCGAGATCAACCACGGCAATGGTTATGTCACACGCTATGGCCACAACCAGCGGGTGCTGGTGAAAGTCGGCGACACCGTGACCCGCGGCCAGCCCGTCGCCCTCATGGGCTCGACCGGGCGCTCGACCGGACCCCACGTCCACTTCGAAGTCTTGAAGAACGGCCGCCAGATCAACCCCGCGACCTTCCTCCGCACCTCGGGCAACGTGAACTCGATCGTGAAAGTCGGCTCCGCCAACATCGGCGCAGGCGGCGAAACCGACTAGCCGGGACTAGCCGGCCAGCCCCCACCCCCACCCCCAAGACCCGGAAGCCCTTCAATCGCCGGGTGGCCGGAAGCGCATCTGCGCCCGCCCGGAGCACGGCAGGCGCAACGCTGGAAAGACACCGAAGCTCCGCCGCCAATCGCCCCAAACCCCACCGCTCAGGCTTTCCATGAACGCCCCACGCCCCACAGGCGGTGGCTCGGGCGTGAAAGGGTCCTGGCGGGGGCTTCAAAATACAGGGACGTATTTTGAAGAGCGCCCACGGACGGCCCGCAGCGTCCCCCGCCAG